>NZ_JARUWZ010000001.1:0-345302 GCF_030433775.1 Erwinia sp. PsM31 | reverse complement strand
TGAGGCTTAACCTTACAACGCCAGAAGCGTTCTGGCGGGCGTTATGAGAGACGCAACATTTTCAGCCTGTTCACGGATAAACCCGCGCGGCCTCAGGGCGGCGGGGGAAACAGAATTTGCCTGGCGGCTTTAGCGCGGTGGTCCCACCTGACCCCATGCCGAACTCAGAAGTGAAACGCCGTAGCGCCGATGGTAGTGTGGGGCCTCCCCATGCGAGAGTAGGGAACTGCCAGGCATCAAATTGCGATAACCCCGACCTCACGGTCGGGGTTTTTTGCGTTTGTGGGCCGGAAACTCTCTGCGTGACCGCTCCCTGCGTCCGTGCTGCACGCTGTGGAATGCACCCGTTTCCGTACCCGTAAAACGCGCGTCCGCCTTCTCTTTCGGCCCCGCTACGGCTCCCGGACCTTTTGCCGGACGTTGATAATGCGGCCGTGGCCGCCGACCTTATTTTAAAACGGTCAGAAAAGCGGCCGCCGCCGGCCCTCTGCGGCGCGATCCCGTCCCCACGTCTATTCAGCCCCGGCTCAGCGCCAAACTGAACAGTAAAAAGCCCCGGTAAAATACCAGGGCTTCGGTCTTCGCATCAGATTTGCACGGCTAAGCCGGTCGTTGTCAGTATCGGTTTTAATGAATAACCTGCGAAAGAAAAGCCCGGGTTCGCTCCGATTTTGGTGCGGAGAAGAACTCCTGCGGCGGTGCCTGCTCAACGATTTCCCCACGATCCATAAAGATCACCCGATCCGCCACGGTGCGGGCAAAGCCCATCTCATGCGTCACGCAGAGCATGGTCATGCCGTCTTCCGCCAGACCAATCATGGTATCCAGCACTTCTTTTACCATTTCGGGATCCAGCGCGGAAGTCGGCTCATCAAACAACATGATTTTGGGCTTCATGCAAAGCGAACGGGCAATAGCCACACGTTGCTGCTGACCACCAGAAAGCTGGCCGGGAAACTTGTGCGCATGTTCCGCAATGCGTACGCGCTCCAGATAGTGCATCGCCAGCGCTTCAGCCTCTTTCTTTGGCGTTTTGCGTACCCAAATCGGCGCCAGCGTGCAGTTTTGCAGCACGCTCAGGTGCGGAAAAAGGTTAAAGTGTTGAAACACCATGCCGACTTCCGTTCGCACACGCTCAATATTGCGTAAATCATCGTTCAGGTGGATGCCATCCACAACAATACGACCCTGCTGATGCTCTTCCAGATGATTGATACAGCGGATAGTGGTGGATTTTCCGGAGCCGGAAGGGCCGCAAAGAACGATGCGTTCGCGTGCTTTTACCTGCAAATTAATGTCTTTCAGCACATGAAACTGCCCATACCATTTGTTAACTTTTTCCAGCGTAATCATCATCGCTTCATCCGATTGAATCAAAGAATTAGTCATTGTAAGCCTCAGTGCGGCGTGCGCCCGGTGTGAAAACGCCTTTCCAGATACTGGCTGTAGCGCGACATGCTAAAACAGAAAATCCAGTAAACCAGCGCGGCAAAAACGTACCCTTCGGTGGACATACCAAGCCAGGCGGGATCGACCGTAGCCTGCTGGACGCTGCTGAAGAGATCGAAAAGCCCGATGATAATCACCAGGCTGGTATCTTTAAAAAGCGCGATAATCGTATTGACGAGGCCGGGAATGACCATTTTTAGCGCCTGGGGCAGGATAACCAGCCCCTGCGTTTTCCAGTAGCCCAGCGCCAGCGACTCGGCGGCTTCATACTGTCCTTTCGGCAGCGCCTGTAAACCGCCGCGTACCACTTCTGCTACATAAGCCGACTGGAAAAGGATCACGCCTACCAACGCCCGGATTAGTTTATCGATGCTGCTGCCTTCCGCCATAAACAGCGGCAGCATTACCGAGGACATAAACAGCACCGTGATCAGGGGAACGCCTCGCCAGAACTCGATAAAGATAATCGACAGAGAGCGCACTACGGGCATCGTGGAGCGGCGTCCCAGCGCAAGCAGGATACCGAGCGGCAGTGCGCCAGCGATACCCACGGAGGCGATAATCAGCGTCAGCGTGAGTCCGCCCCACTGGCGCGTTTCAACGCGTTCAAGCCCAAAGAAGCCGCCATAAAGCAGAACCCATACCACCACAGGATAAACAATTGCCCATACGGCGATATAACTTCCCCGGCGCGGGAGTGACTTAATAAACATCGGGATGATGCTGAGCAGGCCGATAACCAGGGCCAGATTAATGCGCCAGCGCAGCTCATGAGGATAAAGACCATACATAAACTGGCCAAAGCGGGCATGGATAAACACCCAGCAGGCGCCATCTTTGGTACAGTCCGCGCGGGTAGTGCCGATCCAGTTAGCCTGAAAAATCAGCCAGTTCAGCGCTGGCGGTATCACACTCCAGATCACCCACAGGCAGAACAGCGTCAGCAGCGAATTGCCCCAGCTTGAGAACAGATTTTTTCTGGCCCATTTCACGGCTCGCGTAAAAGAACTTACCGGCACAGGCTGCGTATCATGCGTGGCTAAAGTCATAGTTATTCCGTTCTCTTAACGCTCAATCAGCCGTATTTTGCGGTTATAGATATTCATCAACAGCGAAATCAACAGGCTGATAATCAGGTAAACGCCCATAGTGATCGCGATGGTTTCAATGGCCTGTCCCGTCTGGTTCAGCACCGTGCCGGCAAACAGCGACACCATATCGGGATAGCCGATTGCCGCCGCCAGCGAGGAGTTCTTAACAATGTTCAGATACTGGCTGGTCAACGGCGGGATAATGACGCGCATCGCCTGAGGAATAATAACCTGACGTAGCGTGACCGGATTCGGCAGACCAAGCGAGCGAGCTGCTTCACTTTGCCCGTGCGGTACGGACTGGATCCCGGCACGGATCACCTCAGCAATAAAAGAAGAGGTATAGATAGACAGCGCCAGCGTCAGCGCCGCAAGCTCCGGGATCAGCACAAAACCGCCGCGGAAATTGAAGCCGCGCAGCATCGGTACATCCCAGTGCATCGGCACGCCAAAAGCCAGATGAGCGAGCAAAGGGAAAACAATGAACATGGCCAGGATGGCAGGCCAGCTACGTCTCAGCTGGCCCGTTTTCAACTGATAGCTACGGTTATAACGGAACAGCGCAACGCTGCATGCCGCAGCAAGCAGCAGGGAGAGAAGAAAAGGCCATGTGCCAGGGGCGTATGCCGGCCAGGGAATGTAAAGGCCGCGATTACTGATGAAGGCCAGATCGAAGGCGTTCATCGCCTGGCGTGGGCCCGGCAGATTGCGCAGCACGGCAAAGTACCAGAAGAAGATTTGCAGCAGCGGCGGAATATTGCGGAAGATTTCGATATAGATGGTTGAAAGCTTGCGCAGCAGCCAGTTATCCGACAGGCGGGCAAGGCCAATGAAAAAGCCCAGCAAAGAGGCGAATACAATACAGAGCGCGGAGACCAGCAGCGTATTGGTCAGGCCGACCAAAAAGACGCGGGCATAGGTATCGGCTTCGCTGTAATCGATAAGATGCTGAACGATGCCGAAGCCCGCACTGCGCTCCAGGAAGCCAAAGCCGGAGGTGATGCCGCGGTTGGCCAGGTTAATCACCGTATTGTGGATAAGATAGCCAGCTACGGCCAGCACCAGCACCACGGCGATAATCTGGTACAGCCAGGCGCGCACCGCAGGATTGCTAAAGGAGATATCCCTTTTTACGGACGGGCGTTGAGACATGTTGAAACCTCAGTCACGAAAATTCTGACGAAGGCGCCGATTGGCGCCCTGTTGCAGCGGGAATTAACGTACCGGTGGCGCGTACTGAATGCCGCCTTTGTTCCACAGCGCATTCTGACCACGTGCGATTTTCAGCTGGCTGTCTTTACCGACGTTACGATCGAATACTTCCTGATAGTTGCCTACCTGTTTAATGATATTGAAAGCCCATTTGTTATTCAGCTTGAGATCCTTGCCGAAATCGCCTTCTGAACCCAGCAGGTGCGCCATATCCGGCGTGGAAGGCTTAGCGGCCATCTGGTCAACATTCGTTGAGGTGATGCCCATCTCTTCCGCGTTCAGCATCGCAAACAGCGACCACTTAACGATGGTGTACCAGTCATCATCGCCACGGCGAACCACCGGCCCTAAAGGCTCTTTTGAGATCACTTCCGGCAGCACGATAAATTCGTCCGGCTTGCCTAACTTGATGCGCAGGGCATACAGCTGCGACTGGTCAGAGGCCAGCGTATCGCAACGGCCGGTATCCAGTGCTTTTGCCGATTCGTCAGAGCGATCGAAGGTCACAGGCGTGTACTGCATTTTGTTGGCTTTGAAATAGTCGGCGACGTTCAGTTCGGTATCCGTTCCCGCCTGGATACAAACCGTGGCGCCATCCAGTTCTTTCGCGCTTTTAAGGCCCGCTTTCTGGTGAGTCAAAAAACCAATACCGTCATAGTAATTTACGCCGGCAAAAATAAAGCCCATACCGCCATCGCGCGAGGAGGTCCAGGTAGTATTGCGGGAAAGGATATCGACTTCGCCGGATTGCAGAGCGGTAAAGCGCTCTTTAGCCGTTAACGGGGTGTATTTTACTTTTGTCGCATCGCCAAACACGGCCGCCGCTGCGGCACGGCAAACATCCACATCGATACCGCTAAATTTACCGCTGGCATCCGCAAACGAGAAGCCAGGCAGGCCGTCACTGATCCCGCACTGCACAAACCCTTTCTTTTTAATCGCATCCAGCGTAGCACCGGCATGGGCCTGATTAGCGACTGCAAACAGCGCTGCAGCGGCCACCAAAGTGGAAAGCATCATTTTTTTCATAAAGCATCCTGTGTGGCGTAAGCGTTTTGTTATGTTTTAGTGCACGCTGCGGTGCACTTTTCCTGTCTGTGGCAAGAGCCATCCACGACACTGCAAAGGCAATGCCAGATTTGCAGCATCCTGAATTTCATGGAAAGGTTTGTTAATAATCGGAAGCGTATAGAAAGTTTGCCTAATATTGCGCACCAAACAGAGGCAAAAGCCGCGCGGCTGGTCACAAATGGTGCGAAATGTTTCTTAAAATTTACGCGGTGTGAGCAAAAGCGCGATTATTGTTGCGCCAAGCAGCAAGCAGCAAGCAGCAAGGAGCAAGGAGCAAGGAGCAAGGAGCAAGGAGCAAGGAACAAGGAACAAGGAACAAGGAACAAGGAGTAAGGAGCAAGCAGCAAGCAGCAAGCAGCAAGCAGCAAGCAGCAAAGAGCAAAGAGCAAAGAGCAAAGAGCAAAGAGCAAGCAGGAAGGACAAGCCAGAAGCAGGAAGCGGCAAGTTGGTAGCTGCAGGGGAAGGCAGAAACGCAGAAGCAGAAGCAGAAGCAGAAGCATAAGCAAAAGCGGAAGACAGAAGTTGAGGGCAGAAGAAGGCAGAAGGCAGAAGGCAGAAGCAGGCAGAAGCAGGCAGAAGCAGGCAGAAGAGAGGCAGAAGGCAGAAGAGAGGCAGAAGGCAGAAGACGCAAGCAAAAGAGAGGCAAAAAAAACCAGCCGCTGCGGGCTGGTTCATAAACGTTAAGACGCCTCAGTAAAGTGGCTGTGCGCCATCAGGACGCGTTTTAAAGCGGCGGTGCAGCCACATATACTGCTCGGGCGCACGCATGATCTCCGTCTCAATCACCTTATTCATATAGGCAGCAGCCTGCTGCTCATCGGCAATGGGGTAATCTTTCAGTTCAGGTTGGATCACCAGTTCATAACCGCTGCCGTCGTCATTACGGATCAGCACAACGGTGATCATGGCTGGCTTAGCCATGCGGGCCAGCATCCAGGTGCCGCTGGTGGTAGCCGCCTGCGGTACGGCAAACAGCGGCGCGAACACGCTGCCCTTCGGGCCGTAGTCCTGATCGGGCGCAAACCAAACGGCTTCACCCTGTTTCAACGCCTGCACCATGCCACGCAGATCGCGGCGGTTAATCATCGCCTTATTGGAACGCATCCGTCCTTTGGTCTGTACCCATTCCATCAGCTTGTTGTTATGCGGGCGATACATCGCCATCATCGGCTGACACAGGCCCATGGCCCTGCCGCCCAGCTCCAGCGACATAAAATGCACGCCGATAATCAGCGCGCCGCGGCCTTCTTGTTGTGCCGCCTGTAAATTGTGCAGGCCGTTAACGGTAAACCAGCGCTTCACCCGGCGATCGGACCAGAACCAGGCCATACCGGTTTCCAGCAGGCCCATTCCCAGCGATTCAAAATTGCGTACGATACGCTGCTCGATTTGCGCTTCCGGCATATCCGGGAAGCAGAGCTCAAGGTTACGACGGGTAATGCGGATACGGCGCTTTAAAAACCGCATTGAAGTACGGCCCATCCAGGTTCCCAGCTTTTGCAGAAGCGGAAACGGCAGCTGAACCAGTAAAAACAGCAGTCCCAGACCAGCCCAGGTGATCCAGTAACGAGGGTGCATCAGGCTGCGGGTAAAGCGGGGGGATACCTTCATATATCTCTCTTTATGCGTGCATGGAAGATGTAGCGCATAAAGACGTTAATCCGTAGCGGTACAGGGTATAGGACAACGAGATTGGCAGGAAGTTGAGGTAAATGTCTGTTATTTACACAATCAAGACAATTTTGTCTGAACGGCGGCCATTAAAAAAGGCGCTAACAGTACGTAGCGCCTCCGTCACAATGAACCGAAACTTAGTTCATGCCGTATTTTTTCAGTTTCTTACGCAGCGTACCGCGGTTGATACCCATCATCAGGGCTGCACGGGTCTGGTTGCCACGGGTATATTGCATCACCATGTCCAACAGTGGCTGTTCCACTTCAGCCAAAACCAGCTCATACAGGTCATTAACATCCTGACCATTCAGTTGAGCAAAATAGTTCTTCAGTGCCTGTTTGACCGAGTCACGCAGAGGCTTTTGAGTCACCTGATCCTGGGAGTTAACGGTTGAAACGGTCAGTACGTCAGAATTTACGCGTTGTTCGAACATAGTTCTGTCAGCTCTTTATTTCTATTATGCAAGTTTTTCGAAGTATGCCTCCAACGCCTCCAGCTGTTCGCTGGCATCCTCAATGGCGTTGAATGTGCGCCGAAACTGGTCGTTTGGGGCGTGCTCCTGGAGATACCAGGAGACGTGCTTCCGGGCAATACGGTATCCTTTGCGGTGACCATAAAAGTCGTGCAGTTCCCGTAGGTGCCCAATGAGCAAGCGCTTTACTTCAGCCAGTGGCATTGGTGCCAGCAGCTCCCCAGTGTCCAGATAATGCTGGATTTCCCGGAAGATCCACGGTCTTCCCTGAGCCGCGCGTCCTATCATCAGGGCATCTGCCCCCGTATAGTCAAGCACGGCTCTGGCTTTGTGCGGGTCAGTAATGTCTCCGTTCGCGATAACGGGGATAGAGACACTCTGCTTAACTGTCCGAATGCTGTCATATTCAGCTTCGCCGTTGAACAAACACGCGCGTGTGCGTCCGTGAATGGTCAGGGCCTGAATGCCACAACGTTCAGCCAATTGGGCAATCTCAACACAATTGCGGTTGTCCACGTCCCAGCCGGTGCGAATCTTTAGCGTAACGGGCACATCCACCGCATTGACCACCGCTGAAAGGATAGACCTTACCAGCTCTGGATGCTGCAGCAGGGCAGAGCCCGCCATTTTCCGATTCACCTTTTTAGCCGGACAGCCCATGTTGATATCGATAACCTGCGCGCCCGATAAAGCGTTAATGCGCGCGGCTTCAGCCATCTCATCAGGATCACAACCGGCAATCTGCACGGTACGAATACCGGGCTCATCACTGTGTACCATACGCAGTCGGGATTTGTCGCTGGCCCAGACTTCCGGGTTTGACGACAGCATCTCCGATACGGTCATACCAGCGCCCATTGCGTAACAAAGCGTCCGGAAAGGCCTGTCGGTAATTCCGGCCATTGGTGCTGCAATCAGGCGATTGCGAAGCTGGTGGTTTCCTATGCGCATGAAAAAAAAGTGACCATAGTGTGTTCGCAAGGCGGCGTATATTACGCATTTTTTTAAGAAGATGAAAGGCCAAACTTTGAACAATTCCCCCTTCAAACCGGCATTGTCGGCCTGCGGAGACGGTGAGACGAATAAATATCCTTATTTAACAATAGATTGAATTTTAACGATTAAATGATGAACAAATATTTTTCTTTTTTTGTGAGGCAGTTAACACTATAAATTGCGGCGCTTCAGGCTCTAAGCGCGACAAGCGCCGCCATACGCCTGCAAAAAAAGGCGAAATAGCGTACTGCTATTCGGCAATTATTCGACCGTGCAGAGGCTGCAAGGGGCGATTATTAGCATGTTTAAGCGCGTGCTCAAAAACCGCCAGCTGGGCCGGAGAGAGCGTAACGGGCTGCTTCAGAATCAGCCAGCGCACGCCTTCCGTGCAGGGCGGCGTAGTCAGCGAACCGCTAAAGCGGTAGTAGTGTTTCCCGGCGGGAAAAAGCGTGGCGAGATCCATGCTTTGCTTCATGGTTTCAACCTGGTTTTGCTGTGCGGGCAGGGACGCGAGCAGAGGCTTAAGCGCGCTGTTTTCAGCGCCGGTTTCAAACATAACGGCCAGCACGGCCAGCTCGCCTTGCTTGTTGGCATGAACAAAATGCGCTTCAAGCGGAAAGCTTTTGCCGAAAAGGTGATTTTCGCTGGGCGCGTGAAAATGGAACTGTTTAAGCACGAATGCGTCATTATCGAGCTGAAAATCGTCGCTGTCCTTCACCGTAACCTGGATAGTGTGGCCATTGTTAACAATGGTTTTGGTATCGGTATGAAAGTTTATGCCCAGCGGCGGCAGCTTGCCGTCAATAACCCGGGTAATATCGACGGGGGACTGATACTGGCCGGTTTTACAGGTTTGAAACTCATCACCCAGCTCGGCCCAGTGTTCAGGCGAGCCCTGGCCTTCATAAGACCAGTGAATAGCCGGTTCAGCCATGACGGGCAAAGCGGCAAGGCAGGAGAACAGCAGAGCATATCTTCTCATCTTCATTATCCCTTGAAGTAGCCGGCACGGGCCGGCGCGATTAAATAACCCTGCTGATAATAAGCCTATGGTAGAGGAAATCTATCTGAATCCGTCCCTGGAAACCGATCGTTTAGCGACGCACGCCGGTAATGCGGCACCACTCTTCTTTTTCCGCCACCGGATCGAGCACGAACTTATCCGCATAGGCTTCGCACACGCCGTCCGCCTGGCTCGCCAGCACGCCGGAAAGACCCAGATGACCGCCGGAAACCGGCAGCACGCTGATAAGCGGCGCCAGCTCACGCAGCGGGCCGGCAAGGATATTAGCGACCACGACATCTGCGCTGAGGTTCTCTGGCTGCTCGTGAGGCAGGTAAAGCGACAGACGTTCCGACACGCCGTTGCGCTCGGCATTGTCACGGCTGGCCTGGATCGCCTGCGGATCGATGTCGATACCAATAGCCTGTGCCGCACCCAGCTTCAGCGCCGCGATAGCGAGAATGCCGGAGCCGCAGCCAAAATCGATCACGGTTTTACCGGCCAGATCCAGGCCGTCCAGCCAGCTCAGGCACATCGCCGTCGTGGGATGGGTGCCGGTGCCAAACGCCAGGCCGGGATCCAGCATCACGTTGACCGCATTCGGATCCGGCACGTCGCGCCAGCTTGGGCAAATCCACAGGCGCTGACCAAAACGCATCGGATGGAAGTTTTCCATCCATTCCCGCTCCCAGTCCTTGTCTTCTATCTGCTCAATTTTGTGGTGGAAGCCGGCGCCCAGCAGCGGATGCTGTTCCAGACTGGCAATCACGTCCTGCATGTCGGTTTCGGCATCAAACAGGCCGATCGCATCGGTATCGCCCCACAGGCGCGTTTCGCCAGGCAACGGTTCAAACACCGGATTGTCGTGGGTATCCTGAAACGTGACCGAGACAGCCCCGTTCTCGATCAGCGCGTCGCCCAGCTCTTCAGCCTGGTCGCCGGTGGTGTTGATTTTCATTTGTATCCAGGGCATTGCGATTCTCTTTAGTCAAACAAATAAAGGCTAAGGCCGGACAGGGCGGCCAAAACGGTTGCCGATTACGAAGGCAATCAGGCTCAGCAGCAGCGAAGGCACAATCGGGTGAAACCCCCACGGCTGCAGTGAAAAGCTGGCCAGCAGGGTATAGCAGCCCGCGCCGCCGATCATGCTGCTGAGTGCGCCGGCAGCATTGGCTTTCTCCCAGTATAACCCCAGCACCAGCGGCCACAGAAATACCGCTTCCAGACCGCCGAAAGCCAGCAGGTTAAGCCAGATCAGCATATCGGGCGGATTCCAGGCCGCCACCAGCAGCAGCAGGCCCAGCACCAGCGTGACCGTCGCGGAGATCTTTCTGAGCAGCGGCTCGTTATCCAGCTGCTGCGGGCGCACGCGCAAAAAGAGATCCTTGACGATCGTGGCGGAAGACTGCAACAGCTGCGCGTTGATCGTCGACATAATGGCGGCCATCGGCGCGGCCAGGAAGATCCCGGCGGCCAGCGGCGGCAAAACGTGGATCATCAACGTCGGGATCACCAGATCCGGCACGGTCAGGCCCGGCATCACGGCGCGACCCAGCGCGCCAGCCAGATGCATGCCGAACATCAGTACGGTCACGACCACGGTGCCCAGCAGGATGCCGCGATGCACGGCCTTGCTGTCTTTATACGAGATACAACGTACGGCGGTATGCGGCAGGCCGATCACGCCAAAACAGACCAGCACCGAGAAAGAGGCCAGAAAGGTCGGGCTGAGGATATTATCCACGCCGCCTGGCGAAATCAGCTGCGGATCGATCTGCTGCAGCTTCTGTACCGCGCTGTGCATCCCGCCTGCGCTGTGGATCACCGCAAACAGCAGGATAAAGGTGCCAAGCAGCATAACCACGCCCTGTAAGGCATCGTTCAGCACGCTGGCGCGGAAGCCGCCGAAAGCGGTATAGAGCGCAATAGCGCCGCCGAAAATCAGCAGGCCGCTGCTGTAAGGAATGCCCGCTGCGGTTTCCAGCAGCCGCGCGCCGCCGATAAACTGCACGGTCATCGCGCCAATAAAGGCGATCAGCAGGCTGAGGCTGGCAAACCAGACCAGCAGCGGGCTGCGATAGCGGGCGTAGAGCATATCGTTAAGCGTCAGCGCGTTATAGCGCCGGGCCAGAATAGCGAACTTCTTGCCTAAAACGCCCAGCGACAGCCAGACGGCGGGCACCTGCACCATCGACAGTAGCACCCAGCCCAGCCCATATTTATAGGCGGCGCCAGGCCCGCCGATAAAGGAACTCGCGCTGATATAGGTGGTAGTCAGCGTCATCGCCAGCACAAACCCGCCCATCGAGCGGCTGCCGAGAAAATATTCGGTAAGAAAGTTGCCTTCGCGCCGTTTACGCATCGCGTAGACGGAAAGCGCCGCCACCAGCAGCAGATAGGCGATAAGGGGCAGAACGATCCCGGCCTTCACGGCGTATCCTCCAGCGAAATATCACGAAAGATCCGTTTGATCATCAGCCAGCAGAAAAAGATAAACAGCAGCGGCACCAGCAAACAGGCCATTTCGAACCAGTGGGGCAGGCCGGTGATGCCCGGCTGATTGCCGCCAAAAGCGGCCGTCAGCGACCAGGCGGCCACATAGGCGACCGCCAGCCAGAACGACCAGCGCGCCTCGCGATGCGCCTGCACAAAGCGTTTTTCCATTTTTCCTCCCGTAACAGGCAAAGAAAAAGGCCGGTCAGACCGGCCTTCCTTTATTACCTCTGGCGGATCAGGTTTCCTGAATGCCGAGTTTTTTCTCCAGATAGTGGATGTTGGTGCCACCGATCTGGAAGTTTTCGTCGCTCATGATCTTCATCTGCAGCTCGACGTTAGTCTTGATGCCGTCGATGATCAGTTCCGCCAGTGCGTTCTTCATACGGGCAATAGCCACGTCACGCGTCTCACCGTAGGTGATCAGCTTGCCGATCATGGAGTCATAGTACGGCGGTACGGTATAGCCCGCGTAAATATGAGACTCCCAACGCACGCCGAAGCCGCCAGGGGCATGGAAGCGCGTGATTTTACCCGGGCTTGGCAGGAAGGTGTTCGGATCTTCCGCGTTGATACGGCACTCGACCGCATGGCCGCGAACCACTACGTCTTCCTGTTTGATCGACAGCGGCTGACCGGCAGCGATACGCAGCTGCTCTTTGATCAGATCGACGCCGGTGATCATCTCGGTAACCGGATGCTCAACCTGGATACGGGTGTTCATCTCAATGAAGTAGAACTCGCCGTTCTCGAACAGGAACTCAAAGGTGCCCGCGCCACGGTAGCCGATATCGATACAGGCTTTCGCACAGCGATCGCCGATAAAGCGGCGCTGTTCTTCCGTGATGCCCGGCGCTGGCGCCTCTTCCACCACTTTCTGGTGGCGACGCTGCATGGAGCAGTCGCGCTCGGCCAGATAGATGGCGTGGCCCTGGCCGTCAGCCAGTACCTGAATTTCGATATGGCGCGGGTTCTCGAGGAATTTCTCCATGTAAACCATGTCGTTGTTGAAAGCCGCTTTGGCTTCCGCCTTCGTCATGTTGATGGATTGCTCAAGATCCTTGTCGTGGCGCACAACGCGCATCCCACGACCGCCGCCGCCGCCGGAAGCCTTAACGATAACCGGATAACCGATACGTTGAGCGATGGCGCGGTTTTTTTCCATATCGTCGCCCAGCGAGCCGTCAGAACCTGGTACGGTTGGCACGCCGGTTTTTTTCATCGCGGTGATGGCGGAAACTTTATCGCCCATCAGACGGATGGTGTCGGCTTTAGGGCCGATAAAGATAAAGCCGGAGCGCTCCACCTGTTCGGCAAAATCGGCGTTCTCAGAGAGGAAGCCGTAGCCTGGGTGGATAGCCACCGCGCCGGTGATCTCTGCGGCAGAGATCAGCGCCGGGATGTTCAGATAGCTTTTAACAGATGGCGCAGGCCCGATACAAACGGTCTCATCGGCCAGCAGCACGTGTTTCAGATCGCGGTCGGCGCTTGAATGCACGGCCACGGTCTTGATGCCCAGTTCTTTACAGGCGCGCAGAATACGCAGCGCGATTTCACCACGGTTAGCAATTACAATTTTTTCCAGCATGGTTCGCCTCGTTATTCGATGACTACCAGCGGCTCGTCAAATTCTACTGGCTGACCGCTTTCGACCAGGATCGCTTTTACCACGCCGGACTTATCGGCTTCGATCTGGTTCATCATTTTCATCGCTTCAACGATGCACAGGGTGTCGCCAGCGTTAACTTTCTGGCCGACTTCGACAAAGGCTTTCGCGTCCGGGCTTGGCGTGCGGTAGAAAGTACCGACCATTGGTGAACGTACGATGTGGCCACTGATCTCGGCAGCGGCAGGCGCTTCCATCGCTGGCGTGGTGGCTGG
Organism: Erwinia sp. PsM31; assembly: GCF_030433775.1. Taxonomy (NCBI): domain Bacteria; kingdom Pseudomonadati; phylum Pseudomonadota; class Gammaproteobacteria; order Enterobacterales; family Erwiniaceae; genus Erwinia; species Erwinia sp. PsM31. The sequence goes on along the minus strand of NZ_JARUWZ010000001.1, from coordinate 331,959 downwards.
TGCCACGGCGGTTGCCAGCGCTGGCTGCGGCTGCATTGGGGCAGCCCAGGCCTGCTGCATCATTGGGTAGCCTGAATTGGCCGGGGAACGACTGATGCGAACGGACTCTTCACCTTCAGAAATTTCCAGTTCAGCAATGCCTGATTCTTCAACCAGTTCGATCAGTTTTTTAATCTTACGAATATCCATTAGTGTGGTTCCGTACTCTGTTTAATTAGATTGTGACAGGCGTTTAACCGCCGTCTGTAAAGCCCAGGAATAACCGTCGACGCCAAGTCCACAAATTACGCCAGCAGCAATATCAGAAAGATAAGAATGATGGCGGAAAGGCTCGCGGGCATGCACATTGGACAGGTGCACTTCAATAAACGGGATGCTGACTGCAAGCAGGGCATCACGAAGCGCCACGCTGGTATGCGTATAGGCCGCCGGGTTAATGACGATATAATCGACATTGCCTCTCGCCTCATGAATGCGGTCAATTAACGCGTGTTCCGCGTTAGACTGCAGATGACTCAGCTTCACATTGAGCGCGTCAGCCTGCGCAGTTAGCCCGCTGACGAGATCGGGAAGGGTCGTGCTGCCGTACTTCTCCGGCTCGCGAGTGCCAAGGAGGTTCAGGTTGGGACCATTCAAAAGCAGTATGTGAAACTTTTCAGCCATCTTGCTGCTATCTCCTGCGATAATTGAGGCATCGCACAAAATACAATGCGAAAAGCCATTTGTCACCTTTCACGGTGAAATTTGGCCCCTGCACGGGTTTAAAACCGGGCATTATAACGATTTCAACGCAATTCGCAGCTAAATACTGGTCGTATCAGCGAAGATAATCCACCAAACGCCTAAGAAAGCATCCGGTTATGCGCGGCGGCGCACGTTTTATCGCAGCCACTGACGGAATTTCTTATAGCGCCACAGCAGCAGGATCAGCGCCAGAGACGCGTAGATCCAGGGCTGGGGCGAGAACGTTTTAACCGACCACAGATAGTGGATAGGTGCCAGAATCAGGACGAGATAAATGGCGTTGTGCAGCTTTTGCCAGTTTTTGCCCAATTTTCGCTGCGCTTTCTGAAAAGAGGTCAGCGACAGCAGCAGCAGGATAAACCAGCTGATAATCCCCAGCGTCAGGTAGGGACGCGAGATCAGCTCCGAACCCAGCAGGCTGAGGTTAGCGATACCCAGCTCCAGCAGCGAATAGCTGACCAGATGCAGCGTGGCCCAGGCAAAACACCACAGTCCCAGCAGGCGACGGACGCGGATAAGCAGCGGCTGCCTGCCGTAGCGCGCCAGCGGCGTGACCAGCAGCGTGCCGAGCAGGAACTTCAGGGCCATCCGGCCGGTAAAATGCTGGATATCCTTTGCCGGATCGGCGCTCAGCCAGCCCTGGTTAATGGACAGGATCAGCCAGAGAAAAGGTAAAAAACCGGCCAGATGCAGCAGTACTTTCAGGCCGGTGATCTGCTTGCCCGTCAGACGCACTAGAAGTTCTCCCGCAGATCTAATCCCTTATAGAGGGAAGCCACCTGGTCGGCATAGCCGTTAAACAGCAGCGTGGGCTGACGCTTGACGTCCAGAATGCCGCCGGAGCCGATAAAACGCTCCGTAGCCTGCGACCAGCGCGGATGATCGACATGCGGATTCACATTGCCGTAGAAGCCATACTCGTTCGAGGCCAGCAGGTTCCAGGTAGTCGGCGGCTGCGCCTTGACCAGGGTAATTTTCACGATGGACTTGATGCCCTTAAACCCGTATTTCCACGGCACGGTCAGGCGGATCGGCGCGCCGTTTTGCGGCGGCAGCGCTTTGCCGTAAACGCCGGTGGTTAACATGGTCAGCGGATGCATCGCTTCATCCAGCCGCAGCCCTTCCACATAGGGATAATCGATGCCGCCGCCGACAAAGCGATCGCGCTGGCCCGGCATCTCTTCCGGCGCGTAAATCGTTTGAAAGGCGACATAGCGCGCATTGCTGGTCGGCTCTGCGGCTTTTAACAGCTTGCCCAACTCGAACCCAATCCAGGGCACCACCATCGACCAGGCCTCTACGCAGCGCATCCGATAAATACGCTGCTCTAACGGAAACCGCTTAAAGATATCGTCCATATCCAGCGTCATCGGCTTCATTACTTCGCCGCCGATCTCGATTTTCCAGTCGGCGGTTTTCAACGAGCCGGCGTTGGCCGCCGGATCCGCTTTATCCAGGCCGAATTCATAAAAGTTGTTGTAGCCCGTTACCTTATCTTCCGGCGTCAACGCTAAGTCGGCCTGATACTGTGCGGGCTTGCTGAAGTCGAGCGGTTTACCGGCCGGCGCTTTCTGGCTCTCTTTGCCTTTTCCCTGTAGCCAGGAAAGCACGTCGGCGCGGGCCGTCGGCACCGACAGCGCGGCGGCACTAATCCCCAGCGCTTTCATTACCTGGCGACGCCGGGCGTTGAAAATGCTTTCCGGGGTAACATCGTTTTCAGTGAGTTTATCAACGGGCTTCATGGCTGTGTCTCCAGAGACGGTCACTTTTTAGCATGACCAAAAAAAGCGAATTCAGCGAATAAAAAAGCGGCTGGCGCGCAGAATATCAGCTCCGTAAAACCGTTGAGAGAGCAGGAAGTGTAATCAGTTATGTGAATGTTGAAGAAAGGTAAATATAAGGCGGGTTCGCTACGCCGGGCGGCAAGCGGCGCGCGATAAAAACCACCTGGCGGGATTGGCACGCCAGGTGATATAACGCGCTAGCGAATTTTTACCAGCGTCCGGCCGGTAATCTCGTTATTAAGCAGTTTGGCCGCGCTGGCAGCGGCATCGGCCAGCGCAATTTCCGTTGTCGCCTGCTGATAAAACGCGTCTGGCAGCGTTTTAACCAGCCTTTTCCAGGCCGTAAGGCGACGCTCTGCGGGTGCCGCAACGGAATCAACGCCCTGAAGGCGCACGTTGCGCAGAATAAAAGGCATTACGGTGGTTGGCAATGCAAATCCGGCCGCCAGGCCGCAGGCCGCCACCACGCCGCCGTAGTTCATCTGCGCCAGCACGCTCGCCAGCACCTTATCACCAGCGGTATCCACCGCGCCGGCCCAGCGCTGTTTTTCCAGCGGTCGGCTGTCGGCGCTGAAAGCCTCGCGCGGCAGGATCTCGCTGGCGCCCAGCTGGTGAAGATAGTCATGGGTGGAGGGTCTGCCGCTTACCGCTGTCACCCGATAGCCGAGCGAGCTGAGCAGGGAAACCGCCGTGCTGCCCACGCCGCCGCTGGCGCCGGTCACTATCACCTCGCCGCTGTCAGGCCGCACGCCGCCTTCCTCCAGCGCCATGACGCACAGCATAGCGGTCAGGCCGGCCGTGCCGATAATCATCGCCCGACGGCCATCAAGCCCTTCCGGCATCGGCGTCAGCCAGTCGCCTTTTACCCTGGCCTGTTCCGCCAGGCCGCCCCAGTGATTTTCCCCTACGCCCCAGCCGGTCAGCAGCACCTGTTGTCCGGTATGAAAGCGCGGATCTTCGCTATGGCGCACCTGGCCTGCAAAATCGATGCCGGGCACCATCGGAAACTGCCGGACAATTTTCCCTTTGCCGGTAATCGCCAGCGCATCTTTGTAGTTCAGGCCTGACCAGCTGACATCTACCGTCACCTCGCCCGGCGGCAGGGCGTCCGGGCTGAGCTGTTTTACCGTGGCCAGGGTTTTGCCTTCGGACTGTTCGAGAACCAGTGCGTGCATGAGAATCTCCTGAAAATGGAACGGAAAGGTATAATAAAAGTCTGACCTCACTATACTCCCGGCAATCAGTAAAATTTTGTTTAAGATGCATAAAAGCATGAGGAAGGTCTCTGCAAAGCCATTCGCCGTTACTGCTTTTTGCTACGGCGTCTCTTTCACGGTAGCCAAAGAGCACAAGGATGCGATTAACCACCAAACTCTCCGCAATGATTACCTTTGTCAGCGCACTGGTCATGCTTGTCATGCTGGTGGGCGGCGTAATGAGCTTTTATTACCTTAGCGATTTGCGCGCTGAGCATCGTTTGCAGACGATGGCGGACGACATCGACAGGGCACTCGACCATCAATCTCCTGACCAGATAGCCCCGGGGCTGTCGCAGGTGATGGGGCCTTTACAGGTTGTTCGCATCACTTTCATGGTAAATAATCAGCCCGTTAAAACCCTTTCCCGCCATCAGGATGCGCTGATGGAAGATGAGCCTAACCGCTATCGCGACAGCGTTATCCCTCTGAGCAAACATGCCCGGTACGTGCTGCATATCGTCTGGATAGACAGCGCGAAAACCTGGCTGATGTCCTTTATTGGCGCGTCCATCTTAAGCCTGCTGGTGCTGGCGATCGGCATCCTGCTGCTGATCCTGTTTTTCTCGCATCGCTGGCTGTACCGACAGCTTGAAGGCATGGAGCGGCTGGAAAATCGCGCGGCAAAAGTGCTGAGGGGCGAAAGAGAAACCGTGCGCCCGGGTTCCGTACTGGAGTGGCCGCCCAAGGCCAGCAGCGCGCTGGATCTGCTGCTCGGCGATTTGCAGGAAGCCTCCGAGCGCCGCAATCGCGTTGATACGCTGATCCGGGCTTTCGCCGCGCAGGATCCCATGACCGGCCTGCATAACCGCCTTTTCTTCGACAATCAGCTGGCCACGCTGCTGGAAGATAGCGAAACCGCCGGCGCGCACGGCATGGTAATGATGATCCGCCTGCCGGATCTCGACACGCTGCGTGACAACTGGGGCCATGCGCCCGTGCAGGATTACCTTTTCGGCCTGGTGAACCTGCTGTCTACCTTCGTGATGCGCTATCCCGGTGCGCTGCTGGCACGCTATTTCCGCAGTGATTTCGCCGTTCTGCTGCCGCATCGCAGCCTGAAGGATGCCGACAGCATCGCCTCCCAGCTGATCAAAGCCGTGGACGCGCTGCCGCCCACGCGCATGCTGGATCGGGAAGATATGATCCATATCGGCATCAGCGCCTGGCAAAGCGGGCAAACCACGCAGCAGGTCATGGAAAACGTCGAGCTGGCCACGCGGCACGCGGCGCTGCTGGGCGGCAATAACTGGTCGGTCAGCGAAAAACCGGCGCCGGAGCTGAGCCGGGGCAGCGTCAAGTGGCGCACGCTGCTGGAAAATACCCTCAGTCGCGGCGGGCCGCGTTTGTATCAGAAACCGGCGGTAACGCGGGAAGGGCGGCTGCACCATCGCGAAATCATGCCGAGGATCTTTGACGGCAAAACCGAGCTGGCGGCGGCTGAATATCTGCCGCTGGTGCAGCAGCTGGGCATGGCCGAAGGTTATGACCGAATTTTGGTAAGCCGCATCCTGAGCTTTATCCAGGCCTGGCCGGAGGAAACGCTGGCGATACCGCTGACGATCGATGCGCTCCTGCAGCGTCCTTTCCAGATTTGGCTGCGCGATATGCTGCTGCAATACACTAAATCACAAAGAAACCGTATTTTATTTGAACTTGCGGAAGCGGATGTAGGTCAACATCTCTGCCGCTTGCACGGCGCCTTTCATTTACTGAAAGGTTTTGGCTGCCGTATTGCCATTATCCAGGCGGGGTTAACGCTGGTCAGCACGGTCTACATCAAGGTGGTGTCGCCGGAACTGATCAAGCTGCATCCCGGTCTGGTGCGCAATATTGACCGTCGCAAGGAGAATCAGCTGTTTGTGCAGAGTTTGCTCGAAAGCTGCAAGGGAACGTCAACGCAGGTTTTCGCCGCAGGCGTAAAAACCCGAAGTGAATGGCAAACCTTAACGGAGTCAGGGATAAACGGCGGCCAGGGCGATTTTTTTGCTCCTTCGCAGCTGCTGACAGGCGATATGAAAAAATATTCGCAAAGATATCGAGTTTAGTCTGCCGTTAAGCCGGATTTCACGTAGAATAGCCGCGCAGCTGTGGTGCCGGCTACGTTTGACGGGCGGTAAAGCAGTGCCTAAATATGTAAAAATTCATGTACGTTATGTCCGTAAAACGGCCTTAAAACAGGGGCGATGCGCCTGAACTCAGGCATTCTGCTCGCGTAGTTTTTTGGGTTGTGACTCAGGCGAGAGATAGCGTGATTTTTCACCGAAGTAGAGCGTTTTTGCGCCTTGTCGCTGCTTCGTGTGGTTGGTAAAGTAAGCGGATTTTATTATCCGCCCCCAGCTAGCAGGATTATCCTTCAGTATGTTTAAAAAATTCCGTGGCATGTTTTCCAACGACTTGTCCATCGACCTGGGTACCGCCAATACCCTGATTTATGTGAAAGGACAGGGCATCGTTCTGAATGAGCCTTCCGTCGTTGCTATTCGTCAGGATCGTGCCGGTTCCCCAAAGAGCGTCGCGGCAGTAGGTCATGACGCCAAGCAGATGCTGGGTCGTACCCCCGGCAATATCGCTGCTATCCGTCCAATGAAAGACGGCGTGATCGCCGACTTCTTTGTGACCGAAAAGATGCTGCAACACTTTATCAAACAGGTTCACAGCAACAGCTTTATGCGCCCAAGCCCGCGCGTGCTGGTGTGTGTGCCTGTCGGCGCGACCCAGGTTGAACGCCGTGCGATCCGTGAATCCGCACAGGGCGCAGGCGCGCGTGAAGTTTTCCTGATTGAAGAGCCGATGGCAGCCGCTATCGGTGCTGGCCTGCCGGTTTCGGAAGCGACCGGTTCAATGGTGGTCGATATCGGCGGCGGCACCACGGAAGTTGCGGTGATCTCTCTGAACGGCGTGGTTTACTCCTCTTCCGTGCGCATTGGCGGCGATCGCTTTGACGAAGCCATTATTAATTACGTGCGCCGTAACTACGGCTCGCTGATCGGCGAAGCCACCGCTGAACGAATCAAACATGAGATCGGCTCCGCTTATCCGGGCGACGAAGTGCGTGAGATCGAAGTGCGCGGTCGTAACCTGGCGGAAGGCGTGCCTCGCGGCTTTACGCTGAACTCCAACGAAATTCTGGAGGCGCTCCAGGAGCCGCTGACCGGCATCGTTAGCGCGGTGATGGTTGCGCTGGAACAGTGTCCGCCAGAGCTGGCCTCTGACATCTCCGAGCGCGGCATGGTGCTGACCGGCGGCGGTGCGCTGCTGCGCAACCTTGACCGTCTGCTGATGGAAGAAACCGGTATTCCGGTGGTAGTGGCTGAAGATCCGCTGACCTGCGTCGCACGCGGCGGCGGTAAGGCGTTGGAAATGATCGACATGCACGGCGGCGATTTGTTCAGCGAAGAATAATTTGCCATGAAGGCGCGCGGGTCCCGCGCGTCTTGTTAATGATGTCGAGGAATACGCCGAGTTTATGAAGCCGATCTTCAGCAGGGGCCCATCCCTGCAGTTACGCTTGTTTCTGGCAGTTGTGGTAGCGATAGGCGTGATTATCGCCGACAGCCGTATGGGCGCTTTCAGCCAGATACGCACCTACATGGATACGGCGGTCAGCCCATTCTATTTTCTGGCCAACGGGCCACGTCAGATTCTGGACAGCGTTTCCGACACGCTGGCCTCTCGCCAGCAGCTTGAGCTGGAAAACAAAGCCCTGCATCGCGAGCTGATGCTGAAAAACAGCGAGCTGCTGATGCTGGGGCAATTTAAGCAGGAAAACGCGCGTCTGCGCGAGCTGCTTGGTTCGCCGCTGCGTCAGGACGAGCACAAGATGGTCACCCAGGTCATCTCTACCGGCACGGATCCCTATACCGATCAGGTGGTAATCGACAAAGGCAGCGTAAACGGCGTTTACGAAGGCCAGCCGGTTATCAGCGATAAAGGCGTGGTCGGCCAGGTCGTCGCCGTCGGTAAAATCACCAGCCGCGTCATGCTGATTTGCGACTCCTCTCACGCGCTGCCGATTCAGGTATTGCGCAACGATATCCGCGTGATTGCGGCGGGCAACGGCTGTACGGAAGATCTTCAGCTTGAGCACCTGCCGGGCAACACCGATATCCGCGTGGGCGACGTGCTGGTCACTTCCGGCCTCGGCGGTCGCTTCCCGGAAGGCTACCCGGTCGGCGTGGTGTCCTCCGTGAAGCTCGATACGCAGCGCGCCTATACCGTGATCCAGGCGCGTCCGACGGCGGGCCTGCAACGCTTGCGCTATCTGCTGCTGCTGTGGGGCGCGGATCGCAACGGCACCATGCCGATGGCGCCGGATGAAGTGCACCGCGTCGCCAACGAGCGCCTGATGCAGATGATGCCGCAGGTGCTGCCGGCCGCCAGCGAAATGATGGGGCCGCCTGCGCCGGATAACGCATCGACAACCGGCCAGACAACGCCTGCGGCTCAGGCCGCGCCTGCCGCTGCCGCGCCCGCCTCGCGCAGAGGCCAGCCTTGAGCAGCTATCGCAGCCATGGTCGCTGGGTTATCTGGTGCTCGTTTCTGGTGGCGCTGGTGCTGCAAATCATGCCGTGGCCCGATCAGCTCTATATGTTCCGGCCTTCCTGGCTGCTGTTGATCCTGATTTACTGGGTGCTGGCGCTGCCGCATCGCGTGAATGTCGGCACGGGTTTTGTGATGGGATCTATAATGGATCTGATTTCAGGCTCGACGCTGGGCGTGCGTGCGCTGGCTTTCAGCATCCTTGCTTACCTGGTGGCGTTTAAATTCCAGCTATTCCGCAATCTGGCGCTCTGGCAGCAGGCGCTGATGGTGATGGTGCTGTCGCTGGCGATGGATGTCATTGTCTTCTGGGCGGAATTTTTAGTTATTAACGTCTCGTTTCGTCCGGAAATCTTCTGGAGCAGCGTAATAGACGGTATTCTGTGGCCCTGGCTGTTCTTGCTGATGAGAAAAATACGTCGCCAGTTTGCCGTACAATAAGGAAGAGTATGATATCCCTTTACCTGGCCTCCGGTTCTCCCCGTCGTCGTGAATTACTTACGCAGCTTGGTCTGCGTTTTGCGCGTTTAAGCACGCAGGTTGAAGAGCGGCAGCAGCCCGGCGAAATGGCGGAAGCCTACGTCCGGCGTCTGGCGCTGGAAAAAGCGCAGGCCGGCGTGGCGGTGGCGGAGCAGGATCTGCCGGTGCTGGGCGCCGATACCATCGTGGTGCTGAACAACGAAGTGCTGGAGAAACCGGCAGACGAGGCCGCCGCCGCCGCGATGCTGGCTAAACTTTCCGGCCAGACGCATCAGGTGATGACGGCCGTCGCGCTGGCCGATCGGCAACGGCAGCTGGCGTGCATGGTGGTAACGGAAGTCACTTTTCGCCTGCTGAGCGAGGAGGACATTGCGGCCTATATCGCCAGCGGCGAGCCGATGGATAAAGCGGGCGCCTATGGCATTCAGGGACTGGGCGGGAATTTCGTCAGAAAAATCAATGGAAGCTATCACGCGGTGGTGGGGCTGCCCCTGGTGGAAACGGCTGAGCTGCTGAGCCAGTTTCACGCGCTGCGTGAGGTAAGGGAACAAGATGACGGCTGAACTTCTGGTAAATATTACCCCTTCGGAAACGCGCGTCGCCTATATTGACGGCGGCATTCTGCAGGAAATTCATATTGAACGCGAAGCGCGCCGGGGCATTGTCGGCAATATCTATAAAGGGCGCGTCAGCCGGGTTCTGCCGGGCATGCAGGCTGCCTTTGTCGATATCGGGCTGGAAAAAGCCGCCTTTCTGCACGCTTCCGACATCATGCCGCATACCGAATGCGTAGCGGGCGACGAGCGTAAAAACTTTTCCGTACGCGATATTTCCGAACTGGTTCGCCAGGGACAGGATCTGATGGTGCAGGTGGTGAAAGATCCGCTGGGCACTAAAGGCGCGCGTCTCACCACCGATATCACGCTGCCTTCGCGCTATCTGGTCTTTATGCCGGGCGCGTCGCACGTTGGCGTTTCGCAACGTATAGAAAGCGAAGCGGAGCGCGAGCGTCTTAAGTCCGTGGTGGCCGCCTACTGCGACGAGCTGGGCGGCTATATTATCCGCACCGCCGCCGAAGGCGTGGGCGAACAGGAGCTGGCTTCCGACGCCGCGTTTCTAAAACGCCTGTGGACTAAGGTCATCGAGCGCAAAAAGCGCAATAAAACCCGCTGTCGTCTTTATGGCGAGGTCGCGCTGTCGCAGCGTATCCTGCGCGATTTCGCCGGGGCCGCCCTGGATCGTATCCGTATCGATTCGCGTCAGACGTGGGAACATCTGGTGGAGTTCACCAGCGAATACATTCCTGAAATGACGGCGAAGCTGGAGCTGTACACCGGCAAGCAGCCGATTTTCGATTTGTTCGATGTGGAAAACGAAATCCAGCGCTCGCTGGATCGCAAGGTGGAGCTGAAATCCGGCGGCTATCTGATCATCGACCAAACCGAGGCGATGACCACCATCGATATCAATACCGGCGCCTTTGTCGGCCATCGCAATCTGGATGAAACCATCTTTAACACCAACGTCGAGGCGACGCAGGCGATCGCCCGCCAGCTGCGTCTGCGCAACCTCGGCGGCATTATCATTATCGACTTTATCGATATGAATAACGAAGATCACCGCCGTCGCGTGCTGCACTCGCTGGAGCAGGCGCTGAGTAAGGATCGGGTTAAAACCGGCATCAATGGTTTCTCGCAGCTTGGGCTGGTAGAGATGACCCGTAAACGCACGCGGGAAAGCATTGAGCATGTGCTGTGTCAGGACTGCCCGGTCTGCAAAGGACGCGGCACGCTGAAAACCGTGGAAACCGTCTGCTATGAGATCATGCGCGAAATAGTCCGCGTTCATCACGCCTACGATTCGGACCGTTTTTTGGTTTACGTTTCGCCTGCGGTTGGCGAGGCGCTGAAAACCGACGAATCCCATGCGCTGGCGGAAGTAGAGATATTCGTCGGCAAGCAGGTGAAAGTACAGATTGAACCGCTCTATACTCAGGAGCAGTTTGACGTGGTGATGATGTAAGCCATCGGCTATCCCGCTCAGAACAAAGCCAGCGCGCCCCACCGGGGATAAATACAGTTATTGCCCGCAGTGACGGGCATCAAGGAGAGGTGTGTGAGGCAATTGCCGAGGATCTTGCTACTGACCGGCGCAATAATCGTCGTTATTATTGCGCTGATAGTCAGCGGCCTGCGTCTGGCGATGCCGCATATCAACAGCTGGCGCACGCCTCTGCTGCAGCGCCTTTCCAGCGCTATCGACATGCCGGTAGAAGCCGCTTCCCTTAACGGGCGTTGGGAGAATTTCGGCCCGGTGCTGGAAATCAAAGCCCTTAATATCGGCCTGAAGGACGGCGGCTCGCTGAAGGTCGATCGCGTTTCGCTGGCCTTTGACGTCTGGCAATCGCTGCTGCATCTGCGCCCGCAGTTTCGCAATCTCGTCTTCTGGCGACTGGATCTCGTCACCAATACGCCGCTCACCGCCGGCGACAGCGGCAAAGTAGAGCTCAAGCCGGGCCAGTTCAGCGATCTCTTTCTGCGTCAGTTTGACCACTTCGATTTGCAACAAAGCCAGATCAGTTTTCTGACGCTTTCCGGGCAGCGCGCCAGGCTGGATATGCCGCAGCTTACCTGGCTGAACGAAAAAAACCGTCACCGTGCGGAAGGGCTGGTCAGTTTGTCCAGCTTTACCGGCCAGCACGGCGTGGTACAGGTGCGTCTCGATCTCAGCGACACCAATGGCTATCTCGATACCGGGCGCGCCTGGATGCAGGCGGACGATGTGGATGTCAAACCCTGGCTGGGCCAGTGGATGCAGGACAACACCACGCTGAAAAGCGCCCGCTTCTCGCTGGCTGCCTGGATGAGCCTTGAAAACGGCGAAATCCACAGCGGCGATATCTTATTAAAGAAAGGCGGCGCGGAATGGCAGGGCGAAAACGAGGCACACCACTTCACCGTGGATAACCTCGCCGCCCATATCAGCCGCGTTGAGCAGGGCTGGCGTGCCGAAATGCCGCGAACCAGCCTGCATACCGACGGCATAGCCTGGCCAAAAGGGCGGGTATCGCTGCTCTGGCTGCCGCAACGTTCGTCCAGCCCGGAAGAGCTACGCATACGCGCCACCCATCTGGCGCTTGAGCGTATCGATGCGCTGCTGCCGCTGTTTTCCAAAGTGACGCCGACGCTGCTGACTAACTGGCGCACGCTGCAGCCGCACGGCGAAGTTCAGGCGCTGGCCGCCGATATTCCTTTACAGCAGCCGGAGAAAACCCGCTTTCAGGCCCGCTGGCAAAATCTGAGCTGGCAGCACTGGGAGCTGCTGCCGGGAATGCAGCATTTTAGCGGCTCGCTTACCGGCAGCGTCACGGACGGCAAGCTGAATTTCAGGCTGAAAGATGCCTCGCTGCCCGATGGCACCATGTTCCGCGCGCCGCTGCAAATCGCGCAGGCCAGCGGCGCCTTCAGCTGGCGGAGCGACGAGCAGGGCGTCACGCTGGCCGGACGGGATCTGGATGTGCAGGCGCGCTCGCTGTGGGCGAAGGGCGACTTCACCTGGGCGCAGGTCAAAGAGCAGGCGCCGCGGCTGGATATTCTGGCCGGCATTAACCTGACCGATGCGGCAGACGCCTGGCGCTACTTCCCGGAACCGCTGATGGGCACCAAACTGGTCGACTATCTCAGCGGCGCCATCAAAGGCGGGCAGGCGCAAAACGCCACGCTGCTGTTTGCGGGCAATCCCCAGCTTTTCCCTTTCAAACACAACGACGGTATGTTCCAGGTTTGGGTGCCGCTGCGTCAGGCGACCTATCGCTTCCAGCCCGGCTGGCCGGATCTGGAAAAGCTGGATATCAACCTGAACTTTATCAACGACGGCCTGTTTATGAAGGCGGATCGGGCAATGCTGGGCAACGTGCAGGGCAAAAACGTTGCCGCCGTTATTCCTGACTATATGAAAGAAAAGCTGATTATCGACAGCGATATCAGCGGGGCGGGCACGGAAATCGGCCGCTACTTTAACCAGACGCCGCTGAAGCCAACGCTGGGCGCGGCGCTGGACGAGCTACAGATCGGCGGCGATGTAAGCGGTCGCTTACATTTGAATATCCCGCTGGATGGGCAGGAAGTTAAAGCCAGCGGCGATGTGGCTCTGCATAATAATTCGCTGTTTATTAAACCGCTTAACAGCACCATCAAACAGCTGAGCGGCCGCTTCACTTACGACAACGGCAATCTGCAAAGCGAGCCGCTGACCGCCAGCTGGTTCGGGCAGCCGATGGGCGTCACGTTTACTACCCAGGAAGGCGAAAAGCATTACGCTATCGGCGTCGATCTTAAAGGCGACTGGCAGCCGGGCAAAATCGACGCGGTGCCGAAGGCGCTGCGCGAAAAACTGAACGGCAGCGCCAGCTGGCAAAGCGCGGTCGCCATTACGCTGCCGCACGGCGGAGGCGCGAACTACAAGGTCTCGCTGACCGGCGATCTGAAAAATGTAAGCAGTAACTTACCTTCGCCGCTGGATAAAGAGCGGGCTGCGCCGATGCCGATCCGCGTTCAGGCGCAGGGCGATCTGTCGGCCTTTACGCTGCATGGCGCGGTAGGTGAAAAGCACCGTTTCAACAGCCGCTGGCTATTGGGTAAGCCACGCGTCGATCGCGGCATCTGGGAAAATGACGCCACGCAAACGCCGCCGCTGCCGGCAACGTCAGGCATGACGCTTAATCTGCCGCCGCTGGATGGTGAAGCCTGGCTGGGGCTGCTGGCGGGCGGCACAGGCGCAGGCGGCGGACAGGCTTATCTGCCGGGCGATATCACGCTGCGCACGCCGGCGCTGACGCTGGGCGGGCAGCGCTGGCACGATCTGGAGGCAACGCTGAGCCAGACGGTAGCGGGCGAAAACGTGGTGCAGGCCAAAGGACGCGAGATCGACGGCAAGTTGGTAATGAGACAGCACGCGCCGTGGCTGGGCCAGCTCAGCTACCTCTATTACAACCCGCAGTGGCCAGCGGCCAGCGGCTCCACGCCGTTTTCCGGCGAGCAGGCCAGCGGAATTGATTTCAGCAGCTGGCCCGCCGTTAATCTGAGCTGCAACGAATGCTGGCTGCGCGGCCAGCGCTTCGGCCGGATGGCGGCGGATCTGAGCCACACCCGCGATACCTTAAAGCTGCAAAACGGCCTGATCGATATCGGCAGCGCAAAACTGAAGGTGGCAGGCGAATGGGTCAACCAGCCGGGCGCGCAGCGCACGGCGCTGAAAGGCTCGCTCAGCGGCAAAAAAGTTGACGATGCCACCAACTGGTTCGGCATGAATTCGCCGCTGCGGGATGCGCCGTTTAACATCGATTACGATCTTCACTGGCAGGCCGCGCCGTGGCAGCCGTCGGTGGCGACGCTGAGCGGCGTGCTGAAATCGCACATGGGCGCCGGACAAATTGCCGATGTGAATACCGGCCGCGCCGGCCAGCTGCTGCGGCTGGTCAGTTTCGATGCGCTGCTGCGCAAGCTGCGCCTTGATTTCACCGACACTTTCAGTCAGGGCTTCTATTTTGATTCCATTAACGGCACTGCCTGGATTGAAAAGGGCGTGCTGCGTACCGATAACCTGCTGGTGGATGGCCTGGAAGCCGACATCGCCATGCAGGGCAAAATCGACCTGGTGAAACGGCAAATCGATATGGAAGCGGTAGTCGCGCCGGAAATTTCCGCGACCGTCGGCGTCGCCGCCGCGTTCGCCGTTAATCCGGTGGTCGGCGCAGCGGTCTTTGCCGCCAGCAAGGCGCTGGCGCCGCTGTGGAATAAGATCTCGGTGCTGCGCTACCATCTTTCCGGGCCGCTCGATAAGCCGCAAATTGACGAAGTGCTGCGCAAGCCGCGAGAAAAGAGCGCGAAGTGAATTTGACGTGACCGGGGAATTGCCTCAGGCTATAGAGATTACGACGCCAGCGGCGACTGGCTCCCAAACAGAGCGAGAATACATGAGTCTGAATCTGGTAAGTGAACAGTTACTAACTGCTAATAATATTAACCAACAGGATCTCTTTTCCCTTCTCGGTCAGCTCTCGGAACGCAAGCTGGACTACGCCGACCTCTATTTTCAGTCCGGCTACCACGAATCCTGGGTGCTGGAAGACAGGATTATCAAAGACGGCTCCTGGAACATCGATCAGGGCGTCGGCGTGCGCGCCATCAGCGGCGAAAAAACGGGCTTCGCCTACGCCGATCAGATCACGCTGAACGCTTTGACGCAAAGCGCCACGGCGGCGCGCAGTATTGTGCGCGAGCAGGGCAACGGCAAATCGCACACGCTGGGCGCGGTAATGAACCGCCCGCTTTACCCAACGGCCGATCCGCTGCAAAGCCTGACCCGTGAAGAGAAAATCGCGCTGCTGCATCGCGTGGATTCTGCGGCGCGTGCGGCGGACAAGCGTGTACAGGAAGTCAGCGCCAGCCTGAGCGGCGTTTACGAGATGGTGCTGGTGGCGGCCACCGACGGCACGCTGGCGGCCGACGTGCGTCCGCTGGTTCGCCTGTCGATAAGCGTGCAGGTTGAGGACAACGGCAAGCGCGAGCGCGGCTCCAGCGGCGGCGGCGGCCGTTTCGGCTACGAATTTTTCCTGGCCGACGAGTCCGGCGAAACCCGTGCGGAAGCCTGGGCGCGTGAAGCGGTGCGGATGGCGCTGGTCAACCTGAGCGCCGTCGCGGCGCCGGCGGGCAGCATTCCGGTGGTGCTGGGCGCGGGCTGGCCTGGCGTGCTGCTGCACGAAGCGGTTGGTCACGGTCTGGAAGGCGACTTCAACCGTCGCGGCACCTCGGTGTTCAGCGGCCAGATTGGCCAGAAAGTGGCGTCCGATCTCTGCACCGTGGTCGATGACGGCACCATCGAAGGCCTGCGCGGGTCGCTGGCGGTGGATGACGAAGGCGTGCCGGGCCAGTACAACGTGCTGATCGAAAACGGCGTGCTGAAAGGCTATATGCAGGACAAGCTGAACGCCCGCCTGATGGGCGTTAAGCCTACCGGCAACGGCCGCCGCGAATCCTATGCGCATCTGCCGATGCCGCGCATGACCAACACCTATATGCTGGCAGGCAAGTCGACGCCGGAAGATATCATCGCCAGCGTCGAGTATGGTCTCTATGCGCCAAACTTCGGCGGCGGTCAGGTGGATATCACCTCCGGGAAATTTGTTTTCTCGACCTCGGAAGCCTATCTGATTGAGAACGGCAAAGTGACCAAACCGGTGAAAGGCGCCACGCTGATCGGTTCCGGTATTGAGGCGATGCAGCAAATCTCGATGGTAGGCAACGACCTCGCGCTGGATAAAGGCGTGGGCGTTTGCGGCAAAGAAGGGCAAAGCCTGCCGGTCGGCGTTGGCCAGCCGACCCTGAAGCTGGATAAGCTGACCGTGGGCGGCACCGCCTGACGGATAGCGACCACGAAAAGGCGAGCCATAGCGGCTCGCCTTTTTTATTTCTGCCGATACTCCTGGTACACGTCCGCCACCTTATGGAAGTAATCCGTCAGATAATTGATACACACCTGTACCTTCAGCGGCAGCTTGTCCTTCTGCGTATAAACCGCATAAACCGGCCGGGGATCGGACTGATAGTGCGCAAACAGGATCTCGATTTTACCGGCGTTGATCTCGTCAATGATCCACATCAGCGGCACGTAGGCGATGCCCGTTCCGGCCACCAGCCAGCGGATAAGCGTTTGCGAATCGTTGGTGGCGAAGCGTCCCTGCGGCGAAAGGCGAATGGCGAGGCCTTCCGGCGACGTCAGCTCAAAATCGTTGTCGGGCCGCACGCTGTACTCCAGCCAGGAAAAGTTGCCGATATCCGAAGGCTTTTCCGGCGTACCGTGCTGCGCCAGATAGCTTTTGGCGGCGCAGACCACCATCGGCATTGAGCCAAGGCGGCGAGAGAACAGGCTGGAATCGCGCAGCGCGCCAACGCGGATCACCAGATCCAGTCCGTCGGCGATCAGGTCGGGCGCAGGGATGCCGGTAACCAGGTTCACCGTCAGGCCAGGATATTCTTTCAGCATCTCGGCGGTCATATTCGCCAGCACGTTCTGCGCCATGGTCGAAGAGCTGCCGATGCGCAGCGTGCCGATCGGCGTATTGTTGAAGGCGTACAGCTGCTCGTGCACCTGCTGCGCTTCCGACATCATCCTGCGGCAGCCCTGGAAATAGATTTTTCCGGCTTCGGTCAGGCCCAGGCTGCGCGTGCTGCGGTTCAGCAGCTTGACCTGTAGCTCATCCTCCAGCTTCGCCACGATCTGGCTGACGGCGGAAACGCTCATTTGCAGATGGTTGGCGGCAGCGGTAAAAGAGCCCAGCTCCACCACACGCGCAAACACGGACATGCCCTTCATTCTTTCCATTATTAACTCTGGCTTAAAAGTGATTTAGATCACATTTGGTAGAAAACAGATAGTCAGCCGCGTTACTATAGCATCGCCGGGTTACCATTCCGTAACTCAACTCGCCGAAATGCTGACGCCTGAATACGCTATTATTCATACAGCGCCGGTTTTTGATAAGACCGTCTGCGGTTAATCTGACATCATCATCCGTAGAGCAGCAGCCACCCTGTCCGGGGCGGCCGTTTTTTTGTGGCGGAGCGCCCGGTAAACCCGACAAGGATAAGAGATGAGCGTGCTTCCGGTTATTGTGATATTTGGGCTCTCCTTCCCGCCCATATTTTTTGAGATTATCGTGTCATTGATGCTGTTCTGGCTGGTGCGTCGTTTGCTTACGCCCACCGGGATCTATGACCTGGTCTGGCATCCTGCGTTATTTAATACAGCACTCTACTGCTGCCTGTTCTACCTGGTTTCCCGATTGTTTGTCTGAGGTCACAGTGAAAGCGTTAACAAGAAAAATTTCCCGGTTTGCCATCACCCTTATCCTGGTGGTCATTGCCGTTGTTGGTATTTTCCACGTCTGGGTTTACTACACAGAATCGCCGTGGACGCGCGACGCAAAATTCACGGCGGACGTGGTCGCTATCGCGCCAGACGTCAGCGGCCTGATCACCGACGTGCGCGTGCGGGATAACCAGCTGGTGAAAAAGGACCAGGTGCTGTTCGTGGTCGATCAGCCGCGCTATCAGCAGGCGCTGAACCAGGCGGAAGCGGACGTGGCCTATTACCAGGCATTGGTCAGTGAAAAACGCCGTGAGGCAGGCCGCCGCAATCAGCTCGGCGTCTCTGCTATGTCGCGTGAGGCTATCGAGCAGGCCAACAGCGATTACCAGACTACGGAACACCAGCTGGCGAAAGCCGTCGCCACGCGCGATACCGCGAAGCTGGATCTGGAGCGTACCGTGGTCAAAGCCCCGGCGGACGGCTGGATCACTAACCTGAACGTCTATCGCGGCGAATTTATCACGCGCGGCTCTACCGCCGTGGCGCTGGTGCAGCAGCACACCTTCTACGTGCTGGCCTATATGGAAGAAACCAAGCTGGAAGGCGTGCGTCCCGGCTATCGCGTGGAGATCACGCCGCTGGGCAGCAACCGCGTGCTGCAGGGCACCGTTGACAGCGTGGCCGCTGGCGTGACCAACAGCAGCAGCACCGTCGACAGCAAAGGCATGGCGACCATCGATTCCAACCTGGAGTGGGTGCGTCTGGCGCAGCGCGTGCCGGTACGTATTCATCTCGACCAGCAGCAGGGCAATCTTTATCCTGCCGGCACGACGGCAACCGTGATTGTGACGGGCGCTCAGGATCGTCAGCCGCAGGAGATGTCGCCAGCGATGAAGCTGATGCACCGCCTGCGTGAGTTCGGCTAAGCGCCATGTGGTATCAACTGCGGTTTCCGATCAAGCTGACCTTCGCCATTCTGCTGGCGTTGCTGATCGGCTTTCACTTTAATCTGGAAACGCCGCGCTGGGCGGTAATGACCGCCTGTATCGTCGCAGGCGGCACGGCCTTTGCCGCGGGCGGCGATCCTTTCTCCGGCGCGCTGCGCCATCGCGGGATGCTGCGTATTATCGGCACCTTTATCGGCTGCCTGGCCGCGCTGACGATTATGATCGCCACCATCCGCGCGCCGGTGGTGATGCTGCTGCTGTGCTGTCTGTGGGCCGGTTTCTGCGTCTGGCTTTCCTCCTTAATCAAAGTTGAAAACTCCTATGCGCTGGGCCTGGCGGGCTATACGGCGCTGATTATCGTGGTCAGCCTGGACGCTAACGGCTCGGTGCTGCTGGCGCCGCAGTTTGCCGTCGAGCGCTGTAGCGAAATCATTATCGGCATCGTCTGCGCCATTCTGGCCGACATGCTGTTTTCGCCGCGCTCCATCAAACAGGATATCGATCGCGCTATCGACGGGCTGCTGGTGGATCAGTACAAGCTGATGCAGCTTTGCGTGGCGCACGGCGACAAAGAAGAGGTCGACAAAGCCTGGACCGATCTGGTGCGTCGCACCACCGCGCTGAACGGAATGCGTACCCATCTGATGATGGAGTCAGGCCACTGGCAGCGAGCGGACAGGCGACTGCGCGCGTTAAATACGCTGTCGCTGACCTTGATTACCCAGGCCTGCGAAACTTTTCTGATCCAGAATACCCGTCAGGAATATGTGCCGCCGCAGTTTCACCTTTTCTTTGAAAAGCCGGTTGAGAACGTCGCCGATATCCATAAGCGCATGAAAATTATGCGCCGCGTGATCACCGCCAGCGGCAGCAAAAACACGCCGGTCACCGTCAGCAACTGGGTCGGCGCGGCTTCACGCTATTTGTTGCTGCTGAAAGGCATAAAAACCAACAGCAGCATCAGCGGCATGGAAGAAGAAGTGCTGGATGGCGAGCCGGTGGTAAAAATGCGCTCGGCGGAAACGCGCCACGCGCTGATCAACGGCGTGCGCACTTTTGTCGCCACGGCGGTCGGTTCGCTGTTCTGGCTGTGGAGCGGCTGGACATCGGGCAGCGGCGCAATGGTGATGCTCGCGGTGATCACCGCGCTGGCGATGAGGATGCCGAACCCGCTGATGATGGCGAAGGATTTTCTGTACGGCATGATGGTGGCGATCCCCTTAGGGGCGCTCTATTACATGGTGCTGATGCCCGCCACGCAGCAAAGTATGCTGCTGCTCTGCCTCTGCCTGGGCGTGATGGCCTTTATCGGCGGCATCCTTATTCAGCGCCGTCAGATCGGCACGCTGGGCGCGCTGGTCGGCACCATCAATATCCTGACGCTGGACAATCCCATGACCTTTAACGTCAGCGCCTTTCTGGATAACGCGCTCGGTCAGGCGATCGGCTGTTTCCTGGCGCTGCTGGTCATTTTGCTTATTCGCGACACCTCAAAAGCGCGGACCGGACGCACGCTGCTGAACCGCTTTATGTATTCCGCCGTGGCGGCCATGACCACCAATCAGGCCCGCCGTCGCGAGAACCATCTGCCGGCGCTGTACCAGCAGCTGTTTATGTTGCTGAATCTTTTTCCAGGCGATATCAACAAGTTTCGTATCGCGCTGACGTTGATTATCGGACACCAGCGCCTGCGCGATGCCGATATCCCGGTTAACAGCGATCTTTCTGCTTTCCACAAGCAGCTGCGGCATACGGCGGATCGGGTTATTTCGGCAGGCAGCGACGCCAAACGACGCCACTACTTCGAGCGGCTGCTGGCGGAACTGGCTATCTATCAGGAAAAGCTGGTGCATTACGAGGCGCCGCTAAGCGTCACCGAGCCCGTGCAGCGCCTGGCGAGCATGTTAAAAAAATATCAGACCACGCTGCTGCAAATCTGATTAAGAGATCTCCGCTTCTTGCCCTTCTTGCGGCCTGTCATGCAGGCCGCCATCTATACTTATCCCAACGGTAATCCAATGGGAGAACAGTATGAGCAACTCGCTTCAGGACAACGACTTATTTCAGACCGGCTTTTTTATCGACGGTCAGTGGCAGCAGGGCGGCGCAACCTTTGACGTACTGAACCCGGCCACCGGTGAAGTCATTACTCAGGTCGCGCGCGCCGGTAAAGACGAAACCGAACGGGCGATTGCCGCCGCCGCCAAAGCCTTTCCCGCCTGGCGGGCGAAAACCGCTAAAGAGCGTAGCGAAATCCTTTACCGCTGGTATCAGCTGATTATCGACAACAAAGCCTGGCTGGGCAAACTGATGACGGCGGAGCAGGGTAAGCCCGTAAAAGAAGCCGAGGGTGAAGTCGAGTACGCCGCCAGCTTTATTCAGTGGTTTGCCGAGCAGGCAAAGCGCGCTAACGGTGAAATCATTCCGCCGGCCAAAGCGGGATCGCGCATTCTGGCGACGCGCGAACCCATCGGCGTGGTCGCTGCTATTACGCCCTGGAATTTCCCGATGGCGATGCTGACGCGCAAGCTTGGCCCCGCGCTGGCCGCAGGCTGCACCGGCATTATCAAACCCGCTAATAACACGCCGCTGTCGGCTTTTGCTCTGGTGGCGCTGGCGAAAAAAGCGGGCGTGCCGGACGGCGTGCTGAACGCGGTGGCGGGCGATACCAAAGCCATCAGCGAAGCCATTATGGCCAGTTCGACGGTCAGGAAAATCTCTTTCACCGGTTCAACGGAAGTCGGCAAGCTGCTGATGCGTAACGCCGCTGAGACGATGAAAAAAGTGTCGATGGAGCTGGGCGGCAACGCGCCCTATATCGTCTTTGAGGATGCGGATATCGACGCCGCCGTTAAAGGCGCCATCGCCAACAAGTTCCGCAACGCGGGCCAGGTTTGCGTCAGCGTTAACCGCTTCTTTATTCACAACAGCGTTTACGACCGCTTTGTCAGCCAGCTGGCGGAAGAGGTAGGCAAGCTGAAGGTGGGTAACGGCATGGAAGAAGGGGTGATTGTCGGGCCGCTGATTGAGGCTTCTGCCGTAGATAAGGTGGAAGAGCATGTTAAAGACGCCAAAGCGAAAGGCGGCAAGATTGTCGTCGGCGGCGACCGGCACGCGCTCGGCGGCAATTTCTGGCAGCCGACGGTGATTGCCGAAGCCAATGAAAACATGAAGCTGGCCAAAGAGGAAACGTTCGGCCCGGTCGCCGCCTGTTTCCGCTTTGACAGCGAAGAAGAGGTAATCCGCCGCGCCAACGATACCGAATTTGGTCTGGCAGCCTATTTCTATACCCGTGATGTCCAGCGCATCTTCCGCGTAGCGGCGGCGCTGGAAAGCGGCATGATCGGCATCAATGAGTGCGCGGTATCCACCGAGCTGGCGCCTTTTGGCGGCGTGAAAGAGTCCGGGCTGGGACGGGAAGGATCGGTGCTGGGACTGGAAGAGTTTTTAGAGGTCAAAGCCCTGCATATCGGGGGACTGTAACTCACCGGGCGGCCACGCGTCGCCCGACCGTTTTCCTGTGGAGCGGCAGTATGAGAACAGAAATTTTTGATTTTAATGAAATCGTGGATCAGGCGCATTTCTTCCGACAGTTCAGCGATCGTTTTTCACTGGGCGATCGGCTTATTACCGATTTGGACAGCCTGTGGGAAGTGGTGAGCGACAGATCGCTGCCGTTACCGCTGGAGATCGAATTTGTGCATCTTGGCACAGGCCAGAGACGGCGCTACGGCGCGTTGATCCTGCTGTTTGACGAAGCGGAGGAAGAGCTGGAAGGGCAGCTACGATTTAACGTGCGCTGAAACGAAAAAAGGCCCCGGCGAACGGGGCCAAAAGGTTCGTCATATAACCGTCAGGGTAACGGTGACGAGGAATTACTTATACAGCTCGGCGGTGACGTGCCAGGTGTTGTCGTTGCGCGCTTCGATAACGCGATAGGCGCTGGCGCCTTGTTCATCCGCTTTCTGCGACAGCTGCTGACGAATATCCATCGGTGCGCCCGCCACGCCGCCTAATGAAATGGTGCCGGCGGATTGTAGATGCTGCGATTGCTCTGCGTTAACCAGCTGTGCAGCTGAAGCGCCGAAGGAAAGTACGGAGA
This sequence comes from Erwinia sp. PsM31, assembly GCF_030433775.1. Lineage (NCBI taxonomy): Bacteria > Pseudomonadati > Pseudomonadota > Gammaproteobacteria > Enterobacterales > Erwiniaceae > Erwinia > Erwinia sp. PsM31. Next base: position 309,236 of record NZ_JARUWZ010000001.1, on the reverse strand, counting down.
GCAGGCTTAATACGGCTAAAGTTGTTTTCATGATTTTCTTCCTCATTGTCCTCAACAACCCGCGTCTGAAACCTGTCAGGTCGTCGATATAGCGGCAGGCTTTACGCCTGCCCGTCGCCCATCTTATTTATAAAGTTCTGCGGTCGCGTGATAGTTGCCGTTGTTGTAGGCCTCAATCACCCGATACGATTTCGCGCCCTGTTCGTCGGCTTTCTGTGAAAGCTGCTGACGGATGGTGGTTGGCGCGCCGTCGATGCCGCTAACGCTGATGGTACCCATAGACTGCAGATTTTCGTTGGCAACCTGCTGATCGGTTACCAGGTTGGCAGCGCTGGCGCCGAAAGAGAGAACGGAAGCCAGGCTTAGTGCGGCGATAGTAAATTTCGTGTTCATAACAGATGCTCCAGAAGTAGGGCGATAACCGAAAGGGCTAAAAAACTTTTATTATTCTTGGGGTTATCGTCAGAGTTAGGTTGATTATTTGTACAGCTCAGCCGTAGCGTGATAGTTGCCGTTTAAATAGGCCTCGACCACACGGTAGGCTTTAGCGCCCTGAGCGTCGGCTTTCTGGCTCAGCTGGGCATTGATATCCATAGGGGATGCGCTGACGCCGCTCACGCTAACGGTGCCGATCGATTGCATGTTTTGCGCCTGATCCGCGTTAACAGATTCAGCTGCAAAAGCACCAAAAGAGAGCAGAGAGAGCAGGCTGGCGGCAGCCACGGTAGTTTTTACGTTCATGAAAATTTTCCTCGTCATTATTTTTATCGTGTTGTTAGTGTGATTCACATCACGAAAAGGATTATAGATCTGATAACGTAAAATATTAATAGCAGGCTAATAATGTTTTGTTGCGATATTTAAGCCGTTAACCACTTTTTAATAACGTTCAGTTATAAAAAACGCTTATAAGTTGCTCTGGCTGCGTTAAATATGCGTAAAAACATTGAGATAGATCAATTTAACTATTTGTGCGCTTCTTTGTGGCAGATCACACTGCGAGACGGGAGTCCATAAAGTTTAACGGCGATGTCAGCGCAATAAGCCAGTGTATTATGCTGTTTTTAACGGAGTGGAGAGAGAAAAGACAACGCGCCAACGGTCGCCGGCGCGCGGGGAAAACGATAAAGAACTGCATAAAAACCGGCGGCTTATAGTTCCTGATCGAATAATTTCAGGACGGAATCACGCAGGTGTCTGATGGTAACGTGGCGGGCTGGGGTAATGAAAATCGTGTCGTCACCGGCGATGGTGCCGAGGATGCCTTCGGGCTTGCCCAGCGAGTCCAGCATGCGGGCAATCAGCTGCGCCGCGCCAGGGCTGGTATGGATCACAATCAGCGCGTCATTATAATCGATATCAAGCACCAGATTCTTGAGCGGGCTGCTGGTGGTCGGCACGCCCAGCTCGGCAGGCAGACAGTAAACCATTTCCATTTTGGCGTTGCGCGTGCGCACGGCGCCAAAGCGGGTCAGCATCCGCGAAACCTTGGACTGGTTGATATTATCAAAGCCCTGTTCCTGGAGCGCAGTGACGATCTCGCCCTGCGAGCTAAATTTTTCTTCTTTTAATAAGGCCTTAAACGCCTTAATCAGATCTTCTTGTTTTGCTGGATTACGCATAGTTTTTCGCTAAAGGTCGCAAGAGAATTCCCGGCTGGGATAACTTCTTATTATGCACTTTTTTGCATTTTTATGCAAATTAAGCCTCTTTTTTACACCCTGTTAACGTTCGTTGCCAGATCGCGGCCGTGAAAAATTCGCCTTATTCCGCGACGTCGCGCACAATAAGTGAACAGATTGTTATAAAATTGATGTTGTTTGGCTAAGTATTAACGGTGTAGTGTAACGTTGACCGCGTTGCCTGCAGCCTCGAATGGCCTTACCGGGCATATTGCGGTCAGTCTCTGTCGCTTTATCCTGTATGATGCGCCGTCGTGCATGAGGGTAAATGCTGTCGCTCAGGCCTCGCAGGTCAGATATGCTCATAAGCAAATGATTCCACGGCACTTCCCCCTCAAAATAATAAGGAGTTTAGGATGAAAGTTGCAGTTCTCGGCGCGGCTGGCGGCATTGGCCAGGCCCTTGCTCTTCTGCTTAAAACCCAGCTTCCGGCAGGTTCAGATCTCTCACTGTACGATATCGCTCCCGTGACGCCCGGCGTGGCTGTCGATCTGAGCCACATCCCTACTGCGGTGAAAATCAAAGGCTTTAGCGGTGAAGACGCGACGCCAGCCTTGCAGGGCGCTGACGTAGTCCTGATCTCCGCAGGCGTAGCGCGTAAGCCTGGTATGGACCGCGCAGACCTGTTTAATGTTAACGCCGGTATCGTGCGCAATCTGATTGAGCAGGTCGCCGCTACCTGTCCAAAAGCGCTGATCGGCATCATTACTAACCCCGTTAACACCACCGTGGCTATCGCCGCCGAGGTGCTGAAAAAAGCGGGCGTCTATGACAAGAACAAACTGTTCGGCGTGACCACGCTGGATATTATCCGCTCCAATACCTTTGTCGCCGAGCTGAAGGGCAAAGATCCGGCGGCGCTGAACGTGCCGGTGATTGGCGGCCATTCCGGCGTCACTATCCTGCCGCTGCTGTCGCAGGTGCCGGGCGTAAGCTTTACGGATCAGGAAGTGGCCGATCTGACTAAACGTATCCAGAACGCGGGTACAGAAGTGGTTGAGGCAAAAGCCGGCGGCGGGTCTGCCACGCTGTCAATGGGCCAGGCCGCAGCGAAATTTGGTCTGTCGCTGGTGCGTGCCCTACAGGGTGAAAGCAACGTGGTGGAGTGCGCCTACGTTGAAGGCGACGGCGCGCATGCTCGCTTTTTCGCTCAGCCGCTGCTGCTGGGGAAAAACGGCGTTGCGGAGCGTAAGCCCATCGGCGCTTTAAGTACGTTTGAAGAGCAGGCGCTACAGAACATGCTGGAGACGCTGAAGAAAGATATCGCTCAGGGCGAAGAGTTCGTGAAGTAAGCCACTCAGGGCCAGCTTTCGCTGGCCCTTGCCGTTTAGCTGCCCGGATATTCCAGTACGGTAATTTGCAGCGTCATCTTGCGATCGTTACGCAAAATATCCACGTCAATCGCCGTTCCCGGACGGATTTCCGCCACCTGGTCCATGGTTTCCAGCGCGGAAACCGCAGGCTTATGGTTCACGCTGACGATGACGTCGTTCACCTGCAGGCCTGCTTTCGCCGCCGGCCCGCCCTGCGCCACGTTGGTCACTACAATGCCCTGAACGTGATCGATGCTGCCGTTCTGGCCATGCATTTGCGGAATTTCACGTCCGCTGATGCCGATAAACCCACGGATAACGCGGCCGTCGCGGATAAGCTTGTCCATGATTTTCGCCGCCAGCGCGGTAGGGATGGCAAAACCGATGCCTTCCGGCGTTTCGCCATCGTTGCTTTTATCGAACGACAGCGTGTTAATGCCCATCAGTTCGCCCAGTGAGTTAATCAGCGCGCCGCCGGAGTTGCCTTTATTAATAGAGGCATCGGTTTGCAGGAAGTTCTGATAGCGGGAAGGGCTGAGGCCTACGCGGCCGGTCGCGCTGATGATGCCCTGCGTAACCGTCTGGCCAATGTTGTAAGGGTTGCCTATCGCCATCACCAGATCGCCGATATGCGCCACTCGCTTAGGATTAACAGGAATAACCGGCAGGCCGGAAGCGGTGATCTTCAGCACGGCCAGATCGGTCAGGCTGTCCGAGCCTACCAGCATGGCTTCAAAAATTCGGCCATCCTGCAGCGCGACGATAATCTGATCGGCATCGTTAATCACATGCTTGTTGGTCAGGATATAGCCCCGCCCGTCCATAATCACGCCCGAGCCCAGCGTGCGGATTTCCAGGTTATGGGCCGACGCGTTGGCGCTGCGATTATAGACGTTCACCACCGCAGGCGCGGCGCGGCGCACGGCGTCGTTATAGCTGACGGGCTTCTGGCTGGCGCTGTCATCTTTTAGCGTAAAAAAATTATTGCCGATGCGCAGCGCGGGCAGCGCGACCAGCAGCAGGCCCGCTACCACCAGGCCAAGAAGCACTGAACGCATAAGTTTAGGAAACATAGCTTTAACTGATGAATGAATAGACGATGGGCAGGATAACATGAGTCGGGCGGACGCGCAGGTGTCCGCCCGAAGTTTTAGCGTAAAAGCAGGTAGAGGCTTTCGCCGTTGCGGATAACATTCAGCGCCAGCAGCGAAGGTTTTGCCGCCAGCTGCTTGCGCAGGTCGGCAAGATTTTCAACGCGGGTGCGGTTAAGTCCGACGATAATATCGTCTTTTTGCAGGCCGAACTGCGCGGCCGGCGTGCCTTTATCGACGCTGTCCACGCTGACGCCTTTGGTGCCGTCTTTCGCCGCGCCGTCGCTCAAGGTCGCGCCCTGTAGCGCAGGGTTCAGCAGCTCTGTGCTGGCGGTTTGGGTGCTGTTATCCAGCTTCACGGTCAGCGTCTGCGGCTTGCCGTCGCGCAACAGGCCTACCTTCACCTCTTTGCCCGGCGCGGTGGTGCCAATTTTCACCCGCAGCGCGGCAAAGCTTTCCACCGGCTTGTCATCCAGCGAGGTAATAATATCGCCCGCTTTGATGCCGGCTTTAGCCGCCGCCGAGCCTGGCAGCACTTCATTGACGAAAGCGCCGCGCTGGGCGTCAACGTTAAAGGCTTTCGCCATCTCCGCCGTCATCTCCGTGCCTTTAATACCCAGCTGGCCGCGTTTCACCTCGCCAAACTCGATCAGCTGCTGCGCCAGATTCATCGCCATATTGCCCGGAATAGCGAAGCCGATACCGATATTGCCGCCGGCAGAAGAGAGAATAGCGGTGTTAATGCCGATCAGTTCGCCGTTAAGATTAACCAGCGCGCCACCGGAGTTGCCGCGATTGATCGCCGCATCGGTCTGAATAAAGTTTTCCAGCCCTTCCAGATTCAGCCCGCTGCGTCCCAGCGCCGACACGATGCCGGATGTGGCCGTCTGGCCAAGGCCGAACGGATTGCCGATCGCCACCGCGAAGTCGCCGACCTTCAGCTGGTCGGAATCGGCCACTTTCACCTGCGTCAGGCCTTTGGCGCCGCTGACCTGGATCAGCGCGATATCGGTCTGTTCGTCGTGGCCAATAAGCTTAGCGTCAAATTCCCGGCCGTCGCTCAGCTGGACGCTGATTTTATCCGCGCCGTTAACCACATGATTATTGGTAAGGATATAGCCCTTTTCGGCGTTAATGACCACGCCGGACGCCAGGCCTTCAAAAGGCTGGCTGCTGTCGCCGCCGTCCTGACCTTCCTGCCCGAAAAAGCGTTTCAGCTGCTCGGGAATTTCCTGCGTTTGCGTCGGCTGCGTGCCCGCCACGTGGACGCTGACCACCGCAGGCAGCACTTTTTCCAGCATCGGCGCCAGGCTGGGCAGCGGCTGCCCCTGAATTTGTGCCGGCAGCGTGGCCTGCGCCGCCGGAGCTGAACCCATGCTGATACTCAGGGCTAATGCGCTCAACAGTAATGATTTCTTCATCGCTAAGACTCGCAAAAAGTGGGGGAGAGCATCCGGGACGAAGCCAGGACACAAGGGTCAGAAGAGTAAAAAGGGGCGATTAACGCCCCCTTTACCACAGGACGCGTCCGTTCTATTTCTCGTGCGCCGTACGCTCGCCGCGCAGCAGGCCGGTAGCGCTGTCAGGGTAATCACGCGGCATCTGCACCGGCACCTGATCGTTATCCGCTTCCGATTCGGTCAGCTGATAAGCAAACGGATTTTTTTCGCCCGGCAGGTTCGGCAGCAGGTCGTTGGAACCTTTCGCCATATGCTGATAAAGCTGGCGGTAGTCGCGCGCCATATTATCCAGCAGCTCGGCGCTCTGCGCGAAGTGGCTGGTCAGCTCTTCGCGATAATCAGCCAGTTCGGCTTTGGTTTTTTCCAGTTCGTACTGCTGGCTGCGCTGCTCGCGCAGTTTCTTGTTACCAAAACGCATCGCCAGCGCACCGATAATTACTCCCGCTACCAGGCCAATAAGCGCGTATTCCCAGGTCATAATAACTCCCGTGTTGTCTTCATCGTTCCGTAAAAACCTCTGGCCTTATGCCAGTCCGTTAACAGCCACTATAACCGCTAATCTCATGGAAGTGGAATCCTGCCGCTGCATCGCTTAGTGTAGAACGGCCTTTTTTTCGACAATCAATCACCTGACGCACCGAATAATTCAGGGAATGGGAATCTATGCAAACGAAGTCTCCTCTTGCGCTTTATCAACGGGCGCTGGAAAACGGCGAGTATCAACCTGATGATATTCAACGTGAAGCCGTTACCCGCCTGGATGGGATTTATCAGGCGCTGAGCCGGCGCGAACCCGTCGCCGCCGCCCCAACCAAAGGGCTGTTTGGCCGGCTGAATAAGCTAATGGGAAAAGGCAAAAACGAGCCGCAGACGCCTGTTCGCGGCCTCTATATGTGGGGCGGCGTCGGCCGGGGCAAAACCTGGCTGATGGACATGTTTTTTCAGGCAATTCCTGGCGAGCGCAAGCAGCGGCTGCACTTCCATCGCTTTATGTTGCGCGTGCATGAAGAGCTGACGGGCCTTCAGGGCCACAGCGATCCTTTACAGATCGTGGCTGACCGCTTTAAAAGCGAAACGGATCTGCTCTGTTTCGATGAGTTCTTCGTTTCCGATATCACTGATGCCATGCTGCTGGGCACGCTGATGGAGGCGCTGTTCGCCAGAGGGATCACGCTGGTCGCCACCTCTAACATTCCGCCGGACGATCTGTATCGCAACGGCCTGCAGCGGGCACGCTTTCTGCCAGCCATAGAGATGATAAAGCAACACTGTGACGTGATGAATGTGGATGCGGGCATCGACTATCGCCTGCGCACGCTGACGTCTGCCCATCTGTGGATGATGCCGCTGAATGAGGCGACCACGAAAGAGATGGACCGCATGTTTGTTGCGCTGGCCGGCAGCGATCGCAGCGATAAGCCCGTGCTGGAGATCAACCATCGTAAGATGCCGACGCTGGGCGTGGCAGAAGGCGTGGTGGCGATGGATTTCCTGACGCTGTGCGGCGAAGGGCGCAGCCAGCACGACTATATTGAGCTGTCGCGCCGTTTTCACAGCGTGCTGCTGTTTAACGTGCCGGTGATGATCTACAAAACCGAAGACCAGGCGCGACGTTTTTTAGCGTTGGTGGATGAGTTTTACGAACGGCATGTTAAGCTGGTCGTCTCGGCGGAGGCTACGCTGTACGAAATCTATCAGGGCGCGCGGCTGAAGTTTGAATATCAGCGCTGCGTTTCGCGGCTGCAGGAGATGCAAAGCGAAGAGTATCTCCGACTGCCGCACCTGCCATGAGTCGTTAAATTTCCCGGCGTCGGGACGCATTTAATTGTAAAAAGGGGTCGCGCTTTGCGGGCGACTTCTCTATAATCTTGCGACCCCACGTTACAGCAAAGGTTTTTTTCCCAAAACTCTTTGTGTTCCAGTAACTCTATCCGAAGGGGTGGGCTTGCTGGTCGAGATGGTCGTGTGAGCCTCAACCGTTTATTCAAGCGTTTGGGATTTCACCAACGTGTAACTTAATTTGGGTAAGCTTTTAGATGAAAACTTTTACAGCTAAACCAGAATCCGTCCAACGTGACTGGTATGTTGTTGACGCAACGGGCAAAACTTTAGGTCGTTTAGCGACTGAGCTGGCTCGTCGTCTGCGCGGTAAGCATAAAGCGGAATATACTCCGCACGTAGATACCGGTGATTACATTATCGTTCTGAACGCTGACAAAGTTGCTGTAACCGGCAACAAGCGTACCGATAAGATTTACTATCATCACACTGGCCACATCGGTGGTATCAAGCAAGCGACCTTCGAAGAGATGATTGCTCGCCGTCCTGAGCGTGTGATTGAAATCGCGGTTAAAGGCATGCTGCCAAAGGGCCCGCTGGGTCGTGCTATGTACCGTAAACTGAAAGTTTACGCGGGCAACGAGCACAACCATGCGGCACAGCAACCGCAAGTTCTTGACATTTAATCGGGATTACAGGCAATGGCTGAGAATCAAAACTACGGCACTGGTCGCCGCAAAAGCTCTACCGCTCGCGTATTTATCAAGCCGGGCAGTGGTAACATCGTTATCAACCAGCGTTCTCTGGAACAGTACTTCGGTCGCGAAACTGCCCGCATGGTAGTTCGCCAGCCGCTGGAACTGCTGGACCTGGTCGGTAAATTCGATCTGTACGTCACCGTTAAAGGTGGTGGTATTTCTGGTCAGGCTGGTGCGATCCGTCACGGTATCACCCGCGCGCTGATGGAATATGACGAGTCACTGCGTGGCGAACTGCGTAAAGCAGGCTTCGTTACCCGTGATGCCCGTCAGGTTGAACGTAAGAAAGTCGGTCTGCGTAAAGCACGTCGTCGTCCACAGTTCTCCAAGCGTTAATTTATTCTGCGCTTGCAGAATCGATTATCGAAAAACCCGGTGCCTGCACCGGGTTTTTTCTTGCCTGATTTTCGGCCTGGCTCGTAAAAACGCGACGGGCTCTGTCATTTTCCCGTCAAATCCGTATTCCTGCCCCACAAGCTGGCTAAAATCTGGTAAACTGAGTGACACTTTGTGCCTATTAGCCGGGCGGCTGCACAGACGAAGCGTCGTCCGGGTTAGCCGGGGCAATTTAGCCGTCTGGTCGCCGTGTGGCGGGCTTGCGCAGTAATTTTCTGGATAAACTTGGAGGTTTACATGGCTGTCGCTGCCAACAAACGTTCGGTAATGACGCTGTTTTCTGGTCCGACTGACATTTTTAGCCATCAGGTGCGTATTGTGCTGGCGGAGAAGGGTGTCAGCGTAGAGATCGAGCAGGTAGAAATGGATAGCCTGCCCCAGGATCTGATTGACCTCAATCCGTACCGTACCGTTCCTACGTTAGTCGATCGTGAACTGACGCTGTATGAATCCCGCATCATCATGGAATACCTTGATGAGCGTTTCCCGCATCCGCCGCTGATGCCTGTCTACCCGGTCGCACGTGGCGAAAGCCGCCTGATGATGCATCGCGTCGAGCAGGACTGGTACAGCCTGATGCGTAAAGTGGAAAACGGCACGGCGCAGGAAGCGGAAGCCGCGCGCAAACAGCTGCGCGAAGAGCTGCTGGCGATTGCGCCGCTGTTCTCTCGTACGCCTTTCTTTATGAGCGAAGAATTCAGCCTGGTAGACTGCTACCTGGCGCCGCTGCTGTGGCGTCTGCCGCAGATGGGCATCGAGCTGATCGGCGCCGGCTCGAAAGAGCTGAAAGGCTATATGACGCGCGTGTTCGAACGTGATTCCTTCCTGGCTTCTCTGACGGAAGCAGAACGGGAAATGCGCCTGCATACGCGGGGCTGATATGGAAATGTCGCAACTTACCGCACGTCGTCCCTATCTGCTGCGAGCCTTTTACGAGTGGCTGCTGGACAACCAGCTGACGCCTCATCTGGTGGTGGATATCAACCTCCCCGGCGTGCTGGTGCCGCTGGAGTATGCACGCGACGGTCAAATCGTGCTGAATATTGCGCCTCGTGCCGTAGGCAATCTGGAGCTGGGTAACGACGAGGTGACGTTTAACGCGCGCTTTGGCGGCGTCCCGCGTCAGGTTTCGGTGCCGCTGGCGGCCGTGATGGCTATCTACGCGCGTGAAAACGGCGCGGGCACGATGTTCGAGCCTGAACCGGCCTACGAAGAGGCGGGCGAATATAACCCGGCTACGGCGCAGGATGAGTCACCGGAAACGGTGATGTCGGTTATTGACGGCGATCGCCCTGACGACAGTGGTCAGGATGATGACGGCAATGACGAGCCGCCGCCGCGTGGCGGACGCCCGGCGCTGCGCGTGGTGAAGTAGACGTAACAGCGAAACCGGCCCCCGAACAGGGCCGGTTTTTTTATGTCTGGTAATCAACAATAAATTAAATTTCGCTCCAGCATTTTCTGAAAATATTCTATTTTTTTATCTTGTTGAGAAACGATTATTCAGAAAATAAATTACAGTAGTTTCCTTAATTACTCTTTTCTGTGTTCCTTATGCGTTATTACTTTTATTATTCAATTGATCATTATCAAAAAACAGCAATAAATATTATTTCCTTTAATTAACATTATTGAAATAGACGGAAAGGTTAATTATTGTTTATGTTTTCTGACTGACTCACTGTCAGGTGATTTGTGGCGCGCTAAGGAATACAGCGAATGGAAATAGCCGTAAGCGTAGTTATACCCACCTATAACCGAGAAGCATTGCTGAATAAAACGCTACAGGCGCTGACGCGGCAAACGCTGGATAAACGTTTTTTTGAAGTTATCGTCGTGGATGACGGCGGTAGCGATAATACCGGTCAGCTTTGTCAGGACTATCAGGACTGCCTGAATATTCGCTATTACTGGCAGTACGACAACGGTTTTCGCGCGGGAAAGGCGCGGAACATCGGTATTACGGCGGCGGAAGGCGACTATATCGTGCTGATTGATTCCGGCGTGCTGCTGCGGCAGGACGCGCTGGAAAAGCACCTCGGCATTCATCGGAAAAGCCGCACGCCGGGCGTCTGCATCGGCTACGTCTACGGTTTTGAAATGCCGGACGCCATGCTGGCCGATCTGGATGCTTTTATTCGTGCAGAGGATGTCGGCGCTTCCGTAAACTTTTTTAAAGAGATGAAGGCAGAAGATATTCGACAACAGCAGTATAACGAGCTGGGCTATAATATTTCTTCCTGGCCCGCACCCTTTGATATTTTCTGGACGTGCCACGTCTCGGCGGAGCGCCAGGCGCTGATAAAAGCCGGGCTGTTTGATGAGGATTTTAACGGTTGGGGCGGTGAAGATGTGGATTTAGGCGTGCGGCTGTTTTTACAAAACAACCGATTTATCGTTGACCGGGAAATATGTTCGGTACACTGCCCGCATCAAAAACAGATTGCGGACCATAAAAACGAATCGGAAATTGCCGGCAAGAAAATTCATCAGAAATATCAGCTCTGGCAGACCGCTTTTTATGGCTGCGATCTGGGCGAAAGCAAGTTTTCGCTAAATAAAGTTATCCGCCACTATGCCGATCAAAACCGGGAAGAAAACGATGCCTTTATACGAAAATATCTCTATCACGCCTGAATCGACCGCTTTTAAACACTGTTCTTCGGTAGCTAAAGGGGTGAGTTTCTCTGGCGAGCCTGATATTACGCTCACCTGGGTAAAAGATAAAACGTACCACAAAGACTATATCGATCTGGCGGATTTTTCCCGCTGCATTTCGCTGGGCGAGGGCGCTTATCTGGAGTCGCTGGATCGGGTAGCCTTTCACTGCGGGCGGGTTAAGCTGACGCTGGTGAAGCGTAACGGCTTTGAGGCGGGGAAAATTATTATCGGTGCCGGCTGCGTGCTGCAGGGAACCGCCATTATCGCCTGGCAGAACGTGACGGTTGAGGATCATGTAACCTTTGGGCCAGGCGTCACGCTGATGGACAGCAGCGGTCATCCGCTGCTTGCTCGCGGGACGGACGACGAGGCGGCGAGAACGCCCGTCAGGCCGGTACTGATCAAGGAACACAGCTGGATCGGCATGAATGCCATTATTCTGCCTGGCGTCACGGTGGGGCGACATGCGGTGATTGGCGCGGGCAGCGTGGTAAGAACCAGCGTCCCGGACTACGCGGTTGCAGCAGGTAATCCCGCTGTCGTGGTGAGATATCTTACGGAAGAGCAGAAAGAAACGGCTGGCTGAGCGGCTGCCCAGCCAGCAGTGAAGATCAATAGACGTCGCGCAGGTAGCGTTTCTCTTTCTTCAGCTGATCGATATAGTCCGCCGCGCGCTCTGCCGACAGGCCGCCGAACTGGGCAATAACCTCGTACAGCGCTTTATCCACATCTTTGGCCATTCGTGACGCATCGCCGCAGACGTAAAAACAGGCGCCTTCCTGTAGCCACGCATACAGCTCCGCGCCCTGTTCCATCATACGGTTCTGCACGTAGATTTTTTTCGCCTGATCGCGCGAGAAGGCCAGATCCAGACGGTTCAACACGCCTTTTTCCTGCCAGTTCAGCAGCTCGTCGCGATAGATAAAGTCATGCTCAAGGCGCTGGTCGCCAAAGAACAGCCAGTTTTTACCTTTAGCGCCGGTTGCCTCACGCTCCTGCAAAAAGGCGCGGAAGGGCGCGATGCCGGTGCCGGGGCCAACCATAATCAGCGGCGTATTGCCGTCTGCGGGAACGCGAAAAGCTTTGTTAGGCGAAATAAAGATCGATGGTTTTTCGCCCCGACCCACGCGTTCCGCCAGATAGGTGGAACAGACGCCGCTGCGCGCGCGACCCGCGCTGTGATAGCGCACCGAAGCGATAGTGAGATGCACCTGGTTTGGATGCGCCTTCGAGCTGGACGAGATGGAATAGGCGCGATGCTGCAACGGACGCAGCAGCGCCACAAACTCAGGAATGCCGATGGAACGCGCCAGCTCCAGCTGCAGCAGATCCAGCGAATCTTTGCCCCACAGCCAGACGCCCATGGCATCTTTATCGTCATGCTGCAGCACGTGACGCAGCTCCTGGTTGGTGGTGTTCTGGCCTACCCACTCAATCAGCTTGCGTGAAGGTTCGGAAATTTCAAACTGATAGGTCAGCAGATCGCCCAGGCTGCGGTCATAGCCGGATACCGGCGTATCGTAGTCTGCCTTCAGCTGTGCCAGCAGCAGGCTAACCAGCGTCGGGTCGTTAACCGGGATAACGCCCAGCGCATCGCCCGCTTCATATTTCAGGCCGCTATCGGTGAGATCGAACTCATAGTGGCGGATATCTTTATCAGAATCCGGCCCCGACAGGCGTCGGTTGGTAACCAGCGCGGCCGCATAAGGATTCTGCTTGTTGCTGCCCGGAATAACCGGCGCTTCGGGACGGTTTTCCAGCGCTTTGCCGCTGCTGCCCGCGCTGGCGGCAAACTGCGGCATAGAGGCGGTCAGCCACTGGTGCGAAGGCTCTTCATAGTCAATATCGCAGTCAATGCGATCGTAAAGACGCTTCGCGCCCAGCTGCTCCAGACGCATATCGATAAATTTACCCGCCTGGCAGAAGCCGTCATAACCGGTATCGCCAATAGCCAGCACGGCGAAGTTCATCTGCTCAAGACGCGGCGCGGTGCTGGCGGAGATAGCCTGCCAGAACAGCTGGGCGTTATCCGGCATTTCGCCTTCGCCATAGGTTGAGGTGATCACCAGCACGTGCCGCATCGAGGCGAAAATCTCAATGTCCACTTCGCCCAGCGCCTGTACCACCGGCACCAGCCCGCTGTCGCGGGCGGCTTTCGCCGCGCTCTGCGCCAGCGCTTCCGCATTGCCGGTTTGCGAGCCGAACAGAATATGCAGCTGCGTGGTGGCCGCCGCGCCGGTGCCGCTGTCGGCCTGCGGGCGCTCTTCCAGCACCAGCAGACGTGAATGTAATCCGGCAAGGAAACCCGCCAGCCAGTATTTCTGCTCGCCGTTAAACGGCGCGTCTTCAGGAATGTAAGGAATTTTCATCTGTTTTCTTTACTCGATCCGTCATATAAACAGGAGCCGGTCGTCAGGAGAGTTTCCCGACGGCAGCAGCAATCTCCGGCAGCGCGGCGCGGGCGAACAGCTCCTCAAAGTCCGGCAGTCCTCCCAACACTTCGCGGTTGCGCGCATCCTGATAGATAATCCAGCCATAGGTCGCCAGGCTATCCATCGAGCGGATATTGCGCTGCGTCAGCGCCGCTTTGTAATCCGCCATGCGTTTGGCGGCAATCAGACAGGCCAGCTCGTCATCGCTGTAGTTTTCAATTGCCGAGCGCGCATGACGCTGTAGCTTGCTGACCAGCGCGAAATCTTCCGTCATCAGCAGGTTGCGTACCGCTTTTTCCACGGCGACGTTATTCACCGAGGTGCCTTTCGGCAGGCGAGAGAGCGCGAGCTGTTGCGCAAAGCTGAGCACGGTGTAGTTGTTCAGCAGGACAAACATCTCCGGCGTATCGGTCGCGCCGTAAGCGGGTACCGCGCCGTTGGCGATAGCGGATTTGTTCCGCCAGGCGGCTTTAAACTTCGCCACCTGGTGGGCGGCCATCGCGGTAGACAGCTCTTCCAGCAGATCCTTACGCGCTTTCGCCTTGAGGATTTCCTTGCTGTCCTGATAAAGCAGCAGCGAACGCGGCATCACGTAGACAAAGTGCTGGCACTCGGTTTCCCAGTGCGTCAGCAGCCAGGCCGCACGCGGCGAACCGGTCGCCGCAAGATGCCAGCGCAGCATGGTCAGCACCGCATCTTTGTGGGTTCTGGCCATCTCGTCGTTATCCGTGATGGAGCCGAACAGCACGGAGTCGCCTGCCGCATGGCTCGCCAGCTTGCGGTACGGGTCGTACTGATAAGCGAAGCCGCCGCTCATGCCGTTGCCGAAGCCGGTGCCGAAGGTGCCCAGGTTCAGCACCGCGCCGTTGGTCATATATTCGCAGCAGAAATCGCCCACGCCTTCGACTACCGCCGTGGCGCCGGAGTTACGCACGGCGAAGCGGTCGCCCGCCTGTCCCTGAACGAACAGTCGGCCGCCGGTGGCGCCGAACAGCGCGAAGTTACCGATTAATACGTTGCCTTCCGCATCCTGCGAGCCGCCGCCTGGCGACATCACCACGATTTCGCCGCCGCACTGGCCTTTGCCCACGCCGTCGTTACAGGTGCCGCGATGGCGCAGCTGCATGCCGTCGTTGCAGAAGACGCCGTAGGACTGCCCGGCCGAGCCGGACGTGGCGATCTTCACCGTTTCCGGCGCCAGATAGTGGCGGCCCCGATCGTCGGCCAGCGCGGCAGGCATCGCCGCCAGTTCCGCTTTGCTCAGCTTATGGTTCAGCAGGCGTTCAATATCGATAGCCAGCTGGCCGCCGACGCTCTTGTTACGGTTGTTCAGCGTGATGCCGTTGCCCAGTTCGATAACGCTTGCCGTTGCCAGCGCGCGCTCTACCTGCGTGATCCAGCCATCGTCCAGCTCGTAATCTTTTTCCAGATAGACCGGCTGCATGATTTTGATTTCCGGCACCACGGTAAGCATGGCGCGCAGATCCAGCTTGCCGACTTCAAGCGGGTGATCCATCAGGTGTAGCAAATCGGAACGGCCGCGCGCTTCGCGCAGCGAACGCAGGCCAAGACGCGCCAGGATCTCACGCACTTCATGCGCCACGTTCATAAAATACTGCGCCAGCTGGCGAGGATCGCCGTCAAAGGCTTCGGCGTTGGTGGTCAGACCGGCCGGGCATTTCACGTTGCAGTTTTTCGCCATTACGCACTTCAGCATCATCAGCGCCGTGGTGCCGAATTCGAAGCTGTCGCTGCCCAACAGCGCGGATTTCACCACGTCGCTGCCGGTTTGCTGCGCGCCGGAGCTGCGGAGCAGCACTTTGTCACGCAGGCCGTTGGCGCACAGCGCCTGATGCACTTCCGCGATGCCGATTTCCGCCACGCGGCCGGTATATTTCAGGCTGGTGACCGAAGCCGCGCCGGTGCCGCCGGTGTTGCCCGCCACGTTAATCACGTCCGCGCCCGCTTTCGCCACGCCGACGGCGATGGTGCCGATGCCTTCAGACGACACCAGCTTGACGATAACGCGCACGCGCGCCGCTTTACAGTCGTGGATCAGCTGCGCCAAATCCTCGATGGAATAGGTGTCATGGTGTGGCGGCGGCGAAACCAGCTCCACGCCAGGCGTGCCGCCGCGCGCTGCCGCGATCTCCACGGTGACTTTGGCCGCAGGCAGCTGACCGCCTTCGCCGGGCTTGGCGCCCTGGCCGATTTTGATTTCCAGCTCTTCCAGCATCGGATCCGCCAGGTAGGCTGCCCAAACGCCGAAACGACCGGAGGCCAGCTGCTTGATGCGCGAAGCGCGGATAGTGCCGTGACGCGAATAGTGCTCGCCGCCTTCGCCGCAGTTGCTCATGCCGCCGACCATATTGGTGCCGTGCGCCACCGCCTCATGGGCCGGGGCCACCAGCGCGCCGTGGCTCATTGCGCCGGAAGCAAAGGTGCGGGTGATTTCGCTGGCCGGCTGCACTTCGCTTAACGGCAGCGAAGGCGACGTGGTAAACATACGCGACAGATAGTCCGCCGCTTTGCCGCTGGCAATAATATGCAGACCGTTCGCCGTGACTTCACCGCTGGCGATCTCGTCGGCGAAACGGCCTTTCAGCGCGCCCAGCAGGGCGGAAAGACGTTCCACCTCGGTTTTCAGCCCCTTGATGGTTTCGGAAAGCCGCAGCGTAAAGCGGCCTTCGCTGCCGTCAGTGGCTTCGCACAGCAGGCCGCGCACGGCAAACCCGTTGTTGATCAGCGAGTAACGGCCCAGCTTGCGCGAAAACTCCGCTTCGCTGTCCACGTGGGTCAGATCCGCCGGGAAGGTCAGGATATCGCGCAGCGCCGCCGGACGACGTTTACGCTCTTCCTGCATCTGGCTGGAGAACTCACGGTAGTCCTGCGTGATGGTAAAGCTGTCGATGGTCGCATTCGGGATACGCTTAAAGCTGCTGTCGGCGAAGGAGTCCGGCTTGATATTAAAAGCGTTATCCAGACGGGCCAGCGTCAGCAGACGAATAAACTCATCTTCTTCACGCGGCTTGTCGACAAAGCGCAGCGGCTGCTCCGTCATATCGATAAACGTCCGCACCGCGATAGTGCCGTAAGAGTGACCCGCGCCTTCGGCACGCTCTTTAAACAGGCCCAGCAGCGGCACCTCTGATTCGCCCTGAATTCTCAGCGCGCTCTGGTGCCAGTCCACGGCCATTTGCGCGATAGTGGCGAAGCCCGCGCCGCCGACCGGCGTTTTGATATTCGGGAAATATTTCTTCAGCACCCGATCTTCCGTATCCAGGAAGTTAGGCTCGAAGAATTCGCCGCAGCTGTAGCTTTCAACCGTACAGAGGCCAACCTTGCCCATGGTTTTCATCAGCGCTTTTTCAGCCGCTTTGGCATAGCGCTTAAAGGCTTTGTTGCCTTCTTCGCCTTCGCCATATTTCTCCTCGGCGCGCATTTGCACGCCAAGTGGATAGATAGCGGACGCGCCAAAGCCCAGCGCGGCGGCGATATGGTGCGAAGAGATGCTCTGTCCGCTCTCGACCACCAGCGACACGTCCAGACGCAGGCCTTCCTGCACCAGACGCTGGTTAATGGCGGAAACCACCAGCAGCATCGGTATGGCGGCGCGCTCGCTCGAGATATGACGGTCGGTCAGCACCGCGATCCCGCCCTGTTCGCGGGCAAAATCCACCACCTGCTGCGCCAGATCGTCAATGGCCTGCTCCAGCGCGGCGGCGTTATCGGCACGGCTTTGCGCATCGCTGCCCACGACCGGACGATAAAGCATATCGAAACGGGCGTATGGCGCCACGTCCTGCTCGCGCAGCTGCAACATATCCAGATGCGTCAGGATCGGCGTCGGCACGATAATCTGCCGGCCTTTGCTCCGGCCCAGATGCGGCTTGGCGCCCAGCGCGACGCGCAGCGTCATGCCGTCCACTTCGCGGATGGAGTCCAGCGGCGGGTTGGTTACCTGCGCAAAACGCTGCGAGAAGTAGTGCGCCATGCCGCCTTCATGATCGGAAAGCCCGTTGATGGCGTTGCCGTAGCCCATGGCGGAAATTTTCTCCGCGCCGGTCGCCAGCATCGGATCCATCATGAACTTGAAGCTTTCCTGGTTGTAGTAGTAGGCCACAAAGCGCTGATAGGTTTTCAGGTCGCCGCCGTAGCGCAAAGGCGAACCCTGAATTTCCGCCGGCACCACAGGCAGATCGCTCAGCGTTACGCGCGCCTGCGCCAGCAGCGTCGGATAATCTTTTTCCGCCGCCAGTTTTTCCAGCGCCTCCAGGGTGGTGTAGCTGCGCTTTTCGCTGTGATCGTAATAGAGCATCCCGCCCGCTTCGATACGGCCGCGACGCAGCACGCTCTCCGGCGGGAAGGCGATCTGGCCGGCTTCGGACATCGCGCCGATATACTCGGCGGTTTCCACCGAGCGCAGCGGTCGCAGGCCAAGACGATCCAGACGCGCGCCGATGACGTCGCCGTTGCCGAAAATCAGCGCGGCCGGGCCATCGTTTTTCTCTTCGTACAGCGAGAAATACTCCAGCATAGCGCGCACTTCCGGCGACAGCGTATCGTCGTTTTCCCACGCGGGCGGCATCATTGAAACCACGGCGTTGATTAAATCGAGGTTATCTTCCATCAGACGGCTGTGGATGCTTTGATCCAGACGCGAGCTGTCGGACTGCCCCTTCGGCCGGACGATCTTCTTGCCGCGAGCCAGCGCCAGCGCGGCTTCGGCGATGCGGTTTTTACGATCTGTGTTCAGCTCGCCGTTGTGCGCCATCAGGCGGAACGGCTGAGCCATTGTGGTATGCGGATCGGTATTGGTCGAGAAACGGGTATGGAAAAACAGGCCGCGCACCTGGTGATCCGGATCGGTCAGATCTTTGAAATAGGGGATCACTTCATTGGAGTTCAGGCGCGCTTTGAACACCTGGGTACGTGACGAAAGAGAAAGCGGGTAAAGCCCGCCGAATTCGCTTTCGGTAAAGGCGCGCGCTTCGATAGCCAGCAGGGCGCGATAAATACGTTTTTCAAAGGCGGTCTGGTCTGCCACATCGGCAGGCGCGTTAAAAATCCACTGAACGATAGGCAGCTGGAACTGAAGGGCGGCCGGACGCAATACGCTGGTATCCAGCGGCAGCTCGCGCTTAAGGATCACCTCCAGCCCGTGTGCGGCCAGCGTCTCCTCTACCAGCCCTTCGGCGTTGGCGCGCAGCGCATCGTCTTTCGGCACGAAAAAGTTACCGACGCCAAAGCGACCGGAATTGAGCGGCATGCCGGTAATTTTGCGGAAAAAGTGCAGTGAAATATCAACGTTAACACCTGCGCCGTCGCCTACGCCCTCGGCAGACATGCCGCCGCGATGCGGCACGGTGCAGAGCGCGCTGTGCGCCATCTGAAGAATTTCATGGGTCTGCTCGCCGTCCTTACGGGTAATGAAACCGACGCCGCAGCTGTCGTTTTCTTTCGATGGGTCATACAGACCATAGGGAAACGCTTTTGGATTGGACATGGCAGACCTCCTGACTTCTTTGACATTACCTACGTTATTTCAGGCACAGAATGCAATGGAGAAGACTCCCCTGGCTCTGTATCGTTTTTTTCCTGACTGCTTTTAAGTGGGCGACTGTGCGCCGGGCATGTTCTCTTCAGGCCATGCTGAAGGGAGCTGCTCGTTATTTTCCGGGTCTCTGAGAGGAGAAAGCCTGGGGAGTCTTCTTGCTGCATAGATATGCCGAGACACTGGCCCGTCAGGAACGCTTCCAGCGAAATTCCAACTTATCGGGAAAGCGTACTCAGGTCAAATAGCGCGCTTAGGGGGGCTTTGTGGAGGTGTCTTTTAGGTAAGTTATTGTTTTTATATATTTTATACCGATTTTTTCTGTGTATAGTTTCGTCATTTACCCCCCAGGAAGTGTGAACTGTCTCACTGTAGTGCAGGGCGCAAATCTCTGCACCATGCTGGTGCTGGGGGTATTGCCAGCAGAAAATGCTAATAAAGTAGCCTTAATCATTGAAAGCGGCTGTTTTTAACGGAGAGGCTTATTTGAATTAAACGCCCGTGCATCATTAGTAAAATTAATCAGGCTGGTTTTGAGTGCATCCACGTTTAATGTGAATTTTTATTCATTGCGTTTCAGGCGAAAGCGCGGCGGCAGGCGCTTATCGCTATGAATTGCAAAAACGGATAATGCACTTAAAGCAAAACGGGCTATGCACAGGTTAAACATCACTTTTCGCGTACCGATGGTGCTCAACCGCGTATACCCTGTACCGCTGTTACAAAGTCTGTTGGTAACCAAAGTCAACGGCCGCGCGGGTCGCGGTCACGCTTAATAGCGCAAAACAGCGGCGGTGTTCGCCAGACGGTCATGCTTCCCCAGCGCTAAATGGCGGCAGGCTTAGCGGATGGCCGGAGACGATACTGACCTGTCTTTTGACAGGCGCGCGGAACGTCAATCGTGGCATTGCTTTCACGCTGCACCGCAGTGGTGCAGCCTGCGCAGGGGGCCGTAACCTTTGTCTTTTAAGCTTTTGCGGTATGATTGACGGTATTGCTCTCGAAGGGACCTTTTATGAAACAAATTCGTCTGTTAGCCCAGTACTACGTCGATTTAATGGTGAAGCTGGGGCTGGTGCGCTTTTCTTTGCTGCTGGCTTCTGCGCTGGTGGTGCTGGCAATGATCGTGCAGATGGCGGTCACGATGGTGCTGCGCGGACATGTAGAAAGCATCGATATGGTTCGCTCGGTCTTTTTCGGGTTGTTGATAACGCCATGGGCCGTCTATTTCCTGTCGGTGGTGGTTGAGCAGCTGGAGGAGTCGCGGCAGCGCCTGGCGCGCCTGGTGGATAAGCTGGAAGAGATGCGCCATCGCGATCTGGAGCTAAACCAGCAGATGAAGGAGAACATTACCCAGCTTAATCAGGAGATCGCCGATCGTATCAAGGCGGAAAAAGCGCGCCTGCAGGTGATGGACAAACTGACGGAAGAGATGACCAGGCGCGAGCAGGCGCAGATTGAGCTGGAGCAGCAGTCTTCTTTCCTGCGTTCGTTTCTGGACGCCTCGCCCGATCTGGTGTTCTACCGTAATATCGATCAGCAGTTTTCCGGCTGCAACCGGGCCATGGAGCTGCTGACGGGCAAAAGCGAGAAGCAGCTTATTGGCCTGACGCCGCACGATGTCTACGATCGTGATGCCGCCACCAAAGTGCTGGAAACGGACGAGAAGGTCTTTCGCCACAATGTTTCGCTGACCTACGAGCAGTGGCTGCAGTATCCCGATGGCCGCAAGGCCTGCTTTGAGATCCGTAAAGTGCCTTATTACGACCGCGTAGGTAAACGCAGCGGGCTGATGGGCTTTGGACGCGATATAACCGAGCGTAAACGCTATCAGGACGCTTTAGAGAACGCGAGCAGGGAAAAGACCACCTTTATCTCTACGATCAGCCACGAGCTTCGTACGCCGCTTAACGGCATCGTCGGTCTGAGCCGTATCCTGCTGGATACCGAGCTGAATCCGGAGCAGTTGAAATACCTGAAAACCATCCACGTCTCGGCCATCACGCTGGGCAATATTTTCAATGACGTTATCGAAATGGATAAGATCGAGCGCCGCAAGGTGCAGCTGGATAACCAGCCGGTTGATTTTACCGGCTTCCTGGCGGATCTGGAGAATCTCTCCGGCCTGCTGGCCCAGCCGAAAGGACTGAAGTTCGTGCTCGACGCCCATCCGCCGCTGCCGCATAAAATTATCACCGACGGCACGCGGCTGCGTCAGATCCTGTGGAACCTGATCGGTAACGCAGTGAAATTTACCCAGCAGGGCAGCATTATCGTGCGGGTGGCCTATCAGGGCGAGGATTGTCTGCGCTTTGAGGTGGAAGATTCCGGCATGGGGATCCCGCAGGATGAGCAGGACAAAATCTTCGCCATGTATTATCAGGTGAAAGATCAGCATGGCGGCAAACCGGCGACCGGCACCGGCATTGGGCTGGCGGTTTCGCGTCGTCTGGCGCAGAGCATGGGCGGAGATATCAGCGTGCGCAGCGCGCCCGGTAAGGGCTCCTGCTTTACGCTGACGGTTAATGCGCCGCGCGTCGTGACGCAGCATGAGGCCGAGCAGCCTGCGGACGATATGCCGCTACCGGCGCTGCACGTCCTGCTGGTTGAGGATATCGAGCTGAACGTGGTCGTAGCGCGTTCGGTACTGGAGAAGCTGGGCAACAGCGTTGAAGTGGCCATGACGGGCGCAGAAGCGCTGACGATGTTCGATCCCGAAGAGTTTGATCTGGTGCTGCTGGATATTCAGCTGCCGGATATGACCGGCCTTGACGTGGCGAGGGAAATCCATCGGCGCTACGGCCATCAACAGCTGCCGCCGCTGGTGGCGCTGACCGCTAACGTGCTTAAAGATAAAAAAGAGTATCTGGACGCGGGCATGGACGACGTGCTGAGTAAACCGCTGGCGGTACCGGCGCTGACCGCCATTATCCAGAAGTACTGGGACTACCAGGAGCAGGAGGACGAGCCGGCGGAAGCTTCTCACTCTGACGCGCCCGTGCTGCTGGATATCACCATGCTGGAGCAGTATATCGAGCTGGTTGGGCCGCAGCTGATTGTGCAGAGTCTGGAAATGTTTGAAAAGATGATGCCAGGTTATCTGGAAGTATTGGATTTGAACATGACCGCGCGCGATCAAAAAGGCATTGCGGAAGAAGGGCACAAGATCAAGGGCGCGGCGGGATCGGTTGGTCTGGTCCATTTACAGCAGCTGGCGAAACAGATCCAAAGCCCTGAGCTACCGGCGTGGTGGGACAATGTGCAGGAGTGGATTGACGAGCTGAAACACGAGTGGCGTAACGACGTTGCGGTACTGCGGGAATGGGTATCAAAGGCCCAAAAAAAATGACCCCGACCGAGGCCGGGGTGCGCGAATACTGCGCCAACACCAGGGAAACTTGAGGCCTACGCTGTTCTTAAAGTAAGAGTATCGAAGCGCAGGCGCGGTATTGGGTAAAACGCTCAGGAACTACCTTAGCAAAACTCCCATCACATGTTACAAGATTCATTAAAATGTGTGATGTGGAGCAGCGTTTCCAGACAGAAAACATTAATTTGATGATACAGTCAAGCACGGAATGAATTTATTCGCGATCTTGCGCAAAAATTGCACAATTGTGCCAGTTTTTGTCCGGTTTTGATTGACGTATTCAGGTAACCGGTTCCATTGATCGCTAGCAGTGATGCTAAAAGAATTTCACCTCGCCTGGCAGATATTTAACTCCATGTAAAACATGTTCTTTTTGTGAGATTGGTGTCTCTCTTGTGAAACCGCACGGTACAACAAAATGGAAAGTGATATTGGAAGGAATTAACGATTAATAAACATGTTTTTATCGTAATCCTTTTAACTTAAGGCGTAATTTTCGCTCACCAACCGAAAAGCATAACCTGGGCCCACAGCCATTCTGAGGGGCCTTTAAGATAAAATTAGCAAAAGCTAACTCACGCAATTTATAAGGTTCATGAATGAATTGGCTGGCATTGTGCGGACGGACCGCGTTGATTGTTTCTTCATCGCTACAGGTTCGTTTACGGCATGGAACCGATTCCGAATGTGCGGAAGTGATTGAAGCACTTAATACATTTACAAAGTGCTTCAAGTTGTAAGCGCATGCAAACGTTTACATTAAGTCAAATGCGTTGCGCCCCGCATCGCTTTTTTACATTGTACGAACGGATTCCTGTTACAGGAATTCATAAGATCATTATGGATAAATGTTAATGAAGCAGCGCAAAAACACCAGCGGACAGCGGCTAAAAACCTGGGCGTTACGAGTGACGATCGGCCTGGCCGGGATCGCGATCGCCGGGATTCTGCTTTTTTCTTTTTTGCCCGTACCTTTCTCTGCCGTGATGGCAGAAAGGCAGATTGGCGCCTGGCTGAGCGGCGATTTCCGTTATGTCGCGCATTCAGACTGGGTAGAGATGAAAAATATCTCTCCCTGGATGCCGCTGGCGGTTATCGCCTCAGAGGATCAAAAATTTCCCGACCACTGGGGATTTGACGTACAGGCGATCCAGTCGGTGCTGGATGGTGAAGAGACCCGCATGCGCGGCGCTTCTACGCTATCGCAGCAGACCGCAAAGAACGTTTTTTTATGGGACGGGCGTAGCTGGATACGTAAGGGACTGGAAGCGGGCCTGACGGTTGCGATCGAAACCGTGTGGACAAAACGGCGCATTTTGACGGTCTATCTGAACGTAGCGGAGTTCGGCGAGGGCGTATTTGGCGTAGAAGCGGCATCGCAACGCTATTTTCATAAGCCCGCCAGTCGCCTGACGATGGCGGAAGCGGCATTGCTGGCGGCCGTGTTGCCGAACCCGATCCGTTTTCGCGCCGACGCGCCGTCGGCCTATGTGCGCCAGCGGCAGCAGTGGATCTTACGCCAGATGCGCCAGCTGGGCGGAGAAGGTTTTCTGAACGCGCATAAGCTACGCTGACAGAAAGGTGGCCTGAAAGAAATAACCATGCTCAGAGGCGCATAAGTGTGTGCAGAGCATCACGAGCAAGGACAGCGCTCAGGGGCGTAATAAGCCACGCCGAGAGGAAAAGGTACGCTGTGGAGAAAGCACCGCGCTCAGGGGCGCGCAAGTGTGTGCAGAGCATCAAGAGCAAGGACAGCGCTCAGGGGCGTAATAAGCCACGTCGAGAGGAAAAGGTACGCTTGAGGGTCAAGAACCGCGCTCAGGGGCGCTGAGCGCGTCTGAGCGGCTGATTAATCCTCGTCGAAGCCGGCGTTAAAGAGTTCGATCACCGCCGCCAGCGCTTTTTCTTCTTCCGGCCCGCTGGCTTCAATCTCAATCTGTCCGCCTTTCGCCGAATCCAGCATCAGCAGTGCAATAACGCTGCTGGCTTCCGCTTCCGTGCCGCTCTCGTTGCGCAGCAGCACCTCGGCATCAAAGCTTTGCACCAGTTCAAACAGCTTCATCGCCGGTCTGGCGTGCATACCCAGCTTGTTTTTGATCTCAACCACTTGTTTAACGGTCATGATTTGCGCTTTTCCAGAGTACGATGACGGGACTGCACGTTCTTGCCGCGCGAGCGGAAATAGTCAGCAAGCTGTTCGGCAATATAAACCGAGCGATGCTTACCGCCGGTACAGCCAATCGCCACGGTAAGATAGCTGCGGTTGTTGGTTTCCAGCATCGGTAGCCAGAGTTCAAGATAGCTGCGCGTCTGATAGATAAAATTGTGCACTTCGGTATGACGATCCAGGAAAGCGGCCACCGGACGATCCAGCCCCGTCATCGGCCGCAGTTTCGGATCCCAGTGCGGGTTCGGCAGAAAGCGGACGTCGAACACGTAATCGGCATCGATCGGAATACCGTGCTTGAAGCCGAAGGATTCAAACACCATCGTCAGTTCACGTTCCCGCTTGCCTAACAGGCGCGTGCGCAGCATTTCGGCCAGCTCGTGCACCGACATCTCCGAGGTATCGACGATCAGATCCGCACGCGAGCGCAGCGGCTCCAGCAGATCGCTCTCTTCATCGATGGCGCTTTCCAGCGAAAGATTTTTACTGGAAAGCGGATGCAGGCGTCGGGTATCGCTGTAGCGCCGGATCAGCGTATTGCGATCGGCATCCAGGAACAACAGCTGCGGCGAAAAGCTGTCGGGCAGGCCGGTCAGCGCTTTCTCAAAGATTTCCGGCGACTCTGGCATATTGCGCACGTCAATACTGACGGCCGCCGAGATGTTACGATCCGCTAGTGACCTGGCCAGCTCCGGCAGCAGCACCACGGGCAGATTATCCACGCAGTAGAAGCCCATATCCTCCAGCGCCCTCAACGCGACGGACTTACCGGAACCAGAACGCCCGCTGACGATCATCAGCACCATGACTTATTCTCCTGATTTGAAGCCTTTCCAAAGGGACGGGGAACTTCCCTGTGCATACGCTCGGGCCGACAGACCGGCCCACTAAAGGCTTAAGAGGCGGCTTGTGGTTCCTCTGCCATGATAGCAAACAGCTCTTCATCGCTTTGCGCAGCGCGCAGTCGGCGGCAGACCGTTTTATCGGCCAGACGTTTTGCGACCAGCGAGAGCGTGTGCAGATGCGTTTTACACTGATCGGCAGGCACCAGCAGGGCGAAAAGCAGATCGACCGGTTGATTATCGATAGCGTCGAAGGCTACCGGCTGATCGAGACGGATAAACACGCCTACCGCGCGCAGCGTATCTTCCACCAGCTTGCCGTGTGGGATCGCGATGCCGTTACCTATGCCGGTACTGCCCATACGTTCACGCGTCAGGATCGCTTCAAAGATCGTCTGATGCGGCAGATTAAGCTGTTTGGCCGCCAGCTCGCTGATAATCTCCAGCGCCCGCTTTTTGCTCTGGCAGTGCACGCCGTTGCGGGTACAGGAAAGGCTCAGGACCGAGCTCAGTTCCAGTGTCAGGTCATTGTTCATCATAGGTTCACTTAGGTATTCACTTCCGCCTGGCAAAACGGCGCTGCCCGATCGTTCGGCAGGCCATCAGTCGAATGCATTATGCCCGTTGATTAACGGCCCGCCTTCTGCAATCAGAAGACGAGCCGGTTAGTTTACACCACATTCTTATCAGATAAGGGTGGCGAAAAAATAATCAATGCTGCAAGGGTAATTAATGCTGCTTCAGCTTGTCTTTATGTTTATTCAGCTGGCGTGTCAGCTTGTCAATCAGGCCGTCAATCGCCGCATACATATCTTTTTCTTCCGAGGTGGCGTGCAACTCACCACCGCTGACGTGCAGCGTCGCATCGGCGACCTGCGTCACCTTTTCCACCTTCAGCACAATATAAACCTGCCCGATACGGTCAGTGTATTGCTCCAGCTTGGCGAATTTAGCCACCACGAATTCACGTAAAGGCTCGGTAATTTCAACATTCTGCCCGGTAATATTGAGTTGCATAAGCTCTTCCTTATCTGTTCGTTCAGACCAGCTGCTTGCGCTGATTTGAGGGCGGGATGGATAAAGACTCTCGGTACTTCGCGACGGTGCGGCGGGCCACGATGATCCCCTGGTCGGAGAGCAGGGTGGTCAGCTTGCTGTCGCTAAGAGGCTTGGCGGGATTCTCCGCCGAGATCAATTTCTTCACCAGCGCGCGAATGGCCGTGGAAGAGGCTTCGCCGCCGCTTTCGGTGTTCACGTGACTGGAGAAGAAATATTTCAGTTCAAAAATACCGCGTGGGCTGTGCAGGTATTTTTGCGTGGTAACGCGTGAAATCGTCGATTCGTGCATCTCTACGGCGGAGGCGATATCCGCCAGCACCATAGGACGCATAAATTCTTCACCCTGCTCGAAGAAAGCCTGCTGCTGGTCGACGATGCAGCGCGTGACCTTCAGTAGCGTATCGTTGCGGCTCTCCAGACTTTTTATCAGCCAGCGGGCTTCCTGCAAATTGCTGCGAATAAACTGGCTGTCGCTGTCGCTGCGAGAGCTGCCGCCCAGCGAAGCATAGTGCTGGTTAATCTTCAGGCGCGGCACGCTGTCGGCATTCAGTTCCACCACCCAGCGGGCGCCGATTTTACGCACCAGCACGTCCGGGATGACATATTCCGGTTCGCTGGTATTAATCGACTGGCCGGGACGCGGGTCAAGCGACTGGATCAGCTGCATGGCGTTTTTCAGCACGTCCTCTTTCAGCCGCGTGACGCGCATCAGGCTGCGGAAGTCGTGGTTAGCCAGCAGATCCAGATGGTCGCTGACAATAAGCCTGGCTTCTTTCAGCCAGGGCGTGTCATCCACGAACTGCGACAGCTGCACCAGCAGGCAGTCGCGCAGATCGCGTGCGCAGACGCCGATCGGATCGAACCGCTGAACGCGCTTCAGTACCGCTTCGACTTCTTCCGCAGAAAGCTCTTCGTTGCCGATACTCTCCTGGATCTCCTGAAGAGAAACGGTCAGATAGCCGGTCGGATCCACGGCGTCGACAATGGCGGTGGCGATGGCGCGATCGGTATCGGTAAAAGGCGTCAGCTCTACCTGCCACATCAGGTAGTCCTGCAACGACTGGGTGGTTTCGCCCTGATAAACAGGCAGCTCGTCGTCGTGGTAGTCGGTGCCGGTGCCCGACGGCGTGCCGGCGGTGTAGATTTCGTCCCAGGTGGCGTCGAGCGGCAGCTCTTCCGGCATATCTTTTTGTTCCAGCGCCTCGCGGGTATCCAGCGCCTCTTTTTCCTGATATTCGCGGCTGTCGACTTCTTCGTGAAGATCGGTTTGTTCAAGCAGCGGGTTGCTTTCCAGCGCCAGCTGAATTTCCTGCTGGAGTTCAAGCGTAGAGAGTTGCAGCAGACGTATCGCCTGCTGCAGTTGTGGCGTCATGGCAAGCTGTTGGCTAAGCCTGAGCTGCAAACCTTGCTTCATATTCAGGATACTTATTCCTTAAAAATCTTGACCGGTCTGAACACCTTATCAGAGTCTGAACTCTTCGCCCAAATAGACGCGCTTAACTTGTTCATCCTGGAGGATTTGCTCAGGCGAGCCGTGAGCGATCAGGTGTCCCTGACTGACGATATAGGCTCGTTCGCAGACGGCCAGCGTTTCACGGACGTTGTGATCGGTGATAAGCACGCCCAGGCCGCTGTCGCGCAGGTGTTCGATAATCTTTTTGATATCGATAACCGAAATCGGATCGACGCCTGCGAAAGGCTCATCCAGCAGGATGAATTTAGGGTTCGCCGCCAGCGCGCGGGCGATCTCTACGCGACGGCGTTCACCGCCGGAAAGCGCCTGACCCATGCTGTCGCGCAGGTGCGCGATATGGAACTCTTCCATCAGCTCGTTGGCGCGATCGGTTCGCTGTTCCGCCGTTAAATCTTCACGGATTTGCAGCACCGCCATCAGGTTGTCGTACACGCTCAGGCGGCGGAAAATAGAGGCTTCCTGCGGCAGATAGCCGATGCCCCGACGCGCGCGCGCGTGCAGCGGCAGAATACTGATATCTTCATCGTCGATAACGATGCGGCCCGCGTCGCGCGGCACAATGCCCACCACCATATAAAACGTGGTGGTCTTACCGGCGCCGTTCGGGCCCAGCAGGCCGACGATCTCACCGGATTTTACCTCCAGGCTGACATCTTCCACCACGCGTCGGCCTTTGTAGGCCTTCGCCAGATTTTGCGCAATTAAAGTCGCCATGGCTTAGTTACTCTTCTTGGGGGAGGAGGCGTTTTTATCCTGCAGCTGCGAAGGCACCAGCACGGTAGTGACGCGCTTGCCGGTATTGCCGTAGGCCTGCATTTTCTGCTCTTTCACCAGATAGGTGATGCGATCGCCTTTGACGTTGCTGTCCAGCTGCTCCAGATAAGCGCTGCCCGTCAGCTCGACGAAATCCTTCGCCAGCTCGTAGTGCATTTTCTGCGCATGGCCTTTAACGGGCTTGCCGTTGTCCTGCATCTGATAAAACGTTGCCGGATTGCCCCAGGCATCCACGATGGTTTTGTTGCTGTCGCCGTTCGGACGCGTGACCACAACCTTATCCGCGGTGATTTTGATCGAGCCCTGGGTCACGATGACGTTGCCGGTAAAGGTCGCCACGTTGCCCTGCATATCCAGCGCCTGATTTTCGGAGTCCACGTTGACCGGCTTATCCGAATCGCCCGTCAGGGCAAGAGCGGGCAGGCTGGCAGTCAGCAGCAGGCCGAGCGTCAAAAACTTAAGGTTGGTTCGCATTCTGAATTTCATAGGAGGTTTTGACCTTTTCAATCAACTCGGCGGTTTTCTTCCGTAAATTGCCACGCATCTTCATGCCGCTAGAGCTGAAGCTGTTGCCGTATAAGGTTACCCGATCTTCTGAGGTAACGTCCTGCGTGACAAGGTTCACTACGGCGTTATCGGTTTTAATTCGTTGTAGCTGGGCGTCCTGGGCCAGACTGTTGACCTCGACGTGGCCGTAAAGATAGAGCATACGGTCATTGGTTAGTTTGGCCTTGTCTGCCCGTACCGACCAGGTGGGCACTTTGTTTTCGTCATAGGTGGTCATGACCGGATTATCGAACCAGCTTACCGCGTCGGCGGAAAAGTAGGTTACTTTCTCGGATACCAGCTTGTAGCTCAGTCCGCCTTCCGGGTTATACACCACCGTATTGGACGACTGGCTCGTATAGGTCGGCTCCAGCGCGTTGCTGGCCGCGGGCGCAGGCTTATCCGTATCGGCCAGGTTCCAGCCAATCAGCACGATCGCTACCAGCGCCAGCAGGAGCGTAATCCAACGCCTTGTTTTACTCATACAGACTGCCCTTTGGCCTTATCAAACTTATCCTGCGCGATTAGGATCAGATCGCAAATTTCACGTACGGCGCCGCGTCCGCCCGCGAGGCGGGTAACGTAGTCGGCACGAGGAAGCAGCACGGGATGCGCATCGGCTACGGTCACGCTCAGGCCGACTTCCGCCATTACCGGCCAGTCAATCAGGTCATCGCCAATGTAGGCGACCTGCTCCGGCATCAGCGACAGTTTATCCAGAAGTTCGCGGAAGGCCAAAAGCTTATCCGACTGGCCCTGGTAAAGATGCGTAATGCCCAGCGTGGCGCAGCGATCTTCCAGCAGCTTTGCCTTGCGACCGGTGATAATAGCGACTTCCACGTCCGAGGTCAGCAGGCAGCGAATGCCGTAGCCGTCCCGCACGTTGAAGGCTTTTAGCTCCTCGCCGTTATTGCCCTGGTAAATCACACCGTCGGACATCACGCCATCTACGTCACAAATCAACAGCTTAATTTCACGCGCGCGCGCCATCACGGTCTCGCTCACGTCGCCATAACAGGTACTTATCCAGCTTGCGCCAGCCATTTTTTATTCCTTGTTAAACCACGCCGGCACGCAGCATGTCGTGCATATGCACTACGCCAAGCAGCCGATCGCCGTCGGCTACCATTAAAACGGTAATATTACGGCTCTGCATCAGATTCAGGGCATCGACCGCCAGCGTATGGGGCCGCACCCGTACGCCGCCCGAGGTCATAACGCTGGCGATACTGGCATGTTGAATATCAATGCCCATATCAAAGACGCGTCGCAGATCGCCATCGGTGAAAATCCCTTCGATCTTCATCAAATCGTCACAGATTACCGTCATACCTAAATTCTTACGGGTGATTTCCAGCAGGGCGTCACGCAGCGAGGCGTCACGGCCGACGCGAGGAATTTCATCGCCGCTATGCATAATATCGTCAACGGTCAGCAGCAGCTTGCGGCCCAGTGCGCCACCCGGATGGGAGAGGGCGAAATCCTCAGCCGTAAAGCCGCGCGCCTTCAGCAGCGCTACCGCCAGCGCGTCGCCCATCACCAGCGTTGCCGTGGTGCTGGTGGTCGGCGCCAGCCCCAGCGGACAGGCTTCCTGCGGTACTTTAACACAGAGATGGATATCTGCCGCGCGGCCCATCGCGCTGTCGGGACGGCCGGTCATACAGATAAGCGAGACGCGCAGCCGCTTCAGCACCGGGATCAGCGCCAGGATCTCGGAGGATTCGCCGGAGTTGGAAATGGCGATAACAATATCGCCCGAGCTGACCATGCCAAGATCGCCGTGGCTGGCCTCTGCCGGATGCACGAAAAACGCCGGGGTGCCGGTGCTGGCGAAGGTGGCCGCCATCTTTTTGCCGATGTGGCCCGATTTCCCCATGCCCATCACCACCACTTTGCCGTGGCAGTTGTAAATTTGCTTACAGGCTTCGGTAAAGTCTTCGTTAATGTACCGATCGAGCTGTTCCAGTCCCTGACGTTCAATCGTCAGAACATCTTTCCCCGCCTGCTGAAAATCAAAGTCGGGCCGTAGAGTAACAGGTGACATAGGTTCTAATCCTTTTACCAAAAGGTGGCCGAAGGAAGCCAGTAGAGTAACGCGACCCAGGCAACAAAGCCTGTCAGCAGCAGCGCGCCCGCCACTCTGCCGATACAGCGGCTACGGCGCAGGCAGATAAGCGTAAACAGCGCGCTGACGCCCAGCATGATCCAGTAGTCGCGGGCAAAAGCATGCATATCCACCGCGCCCGGATGCAGCAGCGCCGGAATGCCAAGTACAATGGCAATATTGTAGATGTTAGAGCCGATCAGATTGCCGATGGCGATATCATCTTCGCCTTTCAGCGCGCCGGCAATCACCGTAGCCAGCTCCGGCAGGCTGGTGCCGACAGCGATCACCGTCAGGCCGATCACCAGTTGGCTGACGCCAAAAAAATTGGCGATAACCGTTGCGTTGTCGATAACCATACGGGTCGACATCGGTAAAATAATCAGCGCCACGCCCAGCCAGAGAAACGCCACCGTGTTGCCTGTATCGTCACGCGGCAGTTCGGCAAGCTGTTCGCGCGTCAGCGAATCCGTATCGCCACGCTCCGCTTTGCGGGCAATGTTGATAATAAACAACAGGTAGCCTGCCGCAAAGGCAATCAGGATCAGGCCGTCATTGCGGCTTAGCATATTATCAAACAGCAGCAGGCCGCTGATTAATGTAATCAGCAGCATCAACGGCAGCTCGCGCGCCAGCAGCCTGGAATACAGCCTTAAGGGATGCAGCAGCGCCGCACCGCCGAGGATCAGCAGAATATTGGTGATATTGGAGCCGACCGCCGTGCCAACCGCTAAATCCATCTGGCCGTGCAGGGAAGCGGAGAAAGAGACGATCAGTTCAGGCAGCGAGGTGCCTATGCTGACCACGGTCATGCCGATAATCAGCGGAGGAACGCCAATTGCGCGGCACAGGATAGCCGCGCTGAACACCAGACGATCTGCACCATATACCAGCAGGACCAGGCCGATAATCAATAGTGCGGTAGCTACAAGCATGAAATGTCCTTTGATCGGGTATAATCGTCGGCTTGCCTTGCACGACGAGCAAAACGGGCCGGTAAAATGGCCGCGAACGCGCTGATTTTGACGGTCTGAAAGCAAAAAGTAAAACTTATGCCAACTTTCGCTACGTCAGACGGATAAGTTTCTGTAAAAGTGTCCAGTTCCGCTGGTTATACGTTACCATCGGTAGAGGATGAAATGCCTGGAAAAGAGGATAAGAGGTCACAATGAGCCAGACGGAGACGAATTTGGTGGACGTTCGGGGCGTCAGCTTCGCTCGCGGCGATCGCCCGGTTTTCGATAACATCTCGCTTACGGTGCCGAAAGGGAAAGTCACAGCCATTATGGGCCCTTCAGGCATTGGTAAAACCACGCTGCTGCGTCTGATCGGCGGTCAGCTGCGTCCCGATGCCGGCGAAATCTGGTTTAACGGGGAAAATATCCCCGCGCTTTCGCGCTCGCGCCTCTACGAAGCGCGTAAAAAAATGAGCATGTTATTTCAGTCCGGCGCGTTGTTTACCGATCTGACGGTGTTTGACAACGTCGCCTGGCCGCTGCGCGAACATACGCAGCTGCCGCCCGCGCTGCTGCACAGCACGGTGATGATGAAGCTGGAAGCCGTCGGCCTGCGCGGCGCGGCTCAGCTAAAGCCTTCCGAGCTGTCCGGCGGCATGGCGCGGCGCGCGGCGCTGGCCAGAGCTATCGCGCTGGAGCCGGATCTGATTATGTTCGACGAGCCTTTCGTCGGGCAGGACCCGATCACCATGGGCGTGCTGGTCAAGCTGATTGACGAGCTGAACCACTCGCTGGGCATGACCTGCATTGTGGTTTCGCACGACGTGCCGGAAGTGCTGAGCATTGCCGACTACGCCTACATTATCGCCGGACAGAAAGTTATCGCTCAGGGAACGGCCAGCGCGCTGCATGAAAATGAAGATGCCCGGGTTCGCCAGTTTATCGACGGCATCGCCGACGGCCCGGTTCCTTTTCGTTTTCCCGCAGGCGACTATCTGCAGGATCTAACCGGCTCAGGGAGTTAATCTGATGTTACTACGTGCACTGGCGTCCGTCGGACGTCAGGGGATCAATATTTGCGCCTCGTTTGGCCGCGCCGGGCTGATGCTTTTTCACGCGCTGATAGGCATTCCCCGCTTCCGCAAACATGCGCCGCTGGTGATCAAGCAGCTGTACAGCATTGGCGTGCTGTCGCTGCTGATTATCGTGGTTTCCGGCCTGTTTATCGGCATGGTGCTGGGTTTGCAGGGCTACCTGGTGCTGAATACCTACGGGGCCGACAGCAGCCTGGGGATGCTGGTGGCGCTGTCGCTGCTGCGCGAACTGGGGCCGGTCGTCACGGCGCTACTGTTTGCCGGCAGGGCAGGCTCGGCGCTTACGGCGGAAATCGGTCTGATGAAGGCGACCGAGCAGCTCTCCAGCATGGAGATGATGGCGGTCGATCCGCTGCGCAGGATTATCTCTCCTCGCTTCTGGGCCGGTTTTATCAGTATGCCGCTGCTGACGCTAATTTTCGTCGCGGTAGGTATACTGGGCGGCGCTATCGTGGGCGTCAGCTGGAAAGGCATCGACGGCGGCTTTTTCTGGTCGGCGATGCAAAACGCCGTGGATATCCGTACCGATATCGTCAACTGCGTGATCAAAAGCGCCGTTTTCGCCTTTACCGTCACCTGGATTGCCCTGTTTAACGGCTACGATGCCGTGCCGACTTCTGAAGGCATTAGCCGGGCGACGACGCGTACTGTAGTACATGCTTCTCTGGCTGTGCTCGGTTTGGATTTTGTGCTGACAGCACTGATGTTTGGGAACTGATTCGATGCAAACGAAAAAAAGCGAAATTTGGGTAGGGGTCTTTTTACTGCTGGCGCTTTGCGCGGCGCTGTTTCTCTGCCTGCGCGTGGCGGATCTGAAATCCCTGGGCAGCGAACCCACCTGGCGGCTCTACGCTACCTTTGACAATATCGGCGGGCTGAAAAGCGGTTCGCCGGTGAAAATTGGCGGCGTGGTAGTTGGCCGCGTGACGGATATCGGCCTGGATGAGAAAACCTATCTGCCGCGCGTCTCGATGGATATCGAAGACAAATATAATCAGCTGCCGGATACCAGCTCGCTGGCGGTCAGAACCTCTGGCCTGCTGGGCGAACAGTATCTGGCGCTCAACGTCGGTTTTGACGATCCGGAGATGGGAACGGCTATGCTTAAGGATGGCAGCACCATTCAGGACACCAAGTCGGCAATGGTGCTGGAAGATCTGATAGGCCAGTTCCTGTATAAGAGCGGCAACGGTAACGAGAGTAAAAACGCGGCGCCGGAGAACGGCGGCGAGCCTGCCCCGGCCGCAGCGACTAACCCTTAAGAGGAGCAGTAATGTTTAAACGTTTCCTGATGGTGGCCATGTTAATCATCGCCCCGGTCGCGGCTAACGCTGCCGCCGACCAGACCAACCCTTACAAGCTGATGAACGAGGCGGCGGAGAAAACCTTTACCCGTCTTAAAAACGAGCAGCCTAAAATCAAGCAGGATCCCAACTACCTGCGCCAAATCGTGCGTGAAGAGCTGCTGCCCTATGTGCAGATTAAATATGCCGGCGCGTTAGTGCTGGGACGTTACTACAAAGAAGCGACGCCTGCCCAGCGCGAAGCCTATTTCAAAGCCTTTAGCGACTACCTGGCGCAGGCTTACGGCCAGGCGCTGGCGCTCTACCACGGTCAGACTTACCAGATCGCACCTGAGCAGCCCTATGGCGATGCCAATATTATTGCCATCCGCGTCTCCATCATCGATCCTAACGGCCGCCCGCCGGTTCGCCTGGACTTCCAGTGGCGTAAGAACAGCCGCACCGGCGACTGGCAGGCCTACGATATGATCGCGGAAGGCGTCAGCATGATCTCCACCAAGCAGAACGAGTGGGCGGGCATTCTGCGTCAGAAAGGCGTCGACGGCCTGACTGACGTACTGAAAAACGCGGCCAGCCAGCCGATTACGCTGGACAAGCAGCAGTAATGGATCAGCTTAACTGGCGCATCGAGGGCAACCGCCTGCATCTGGCGGGCGAGCTGGAGCGGGAAACGCTGGCCGCACTGTGGCAGCAGCGCGAAACGGTCATGAAACAGATTGATACCATTGATGTCTCCGCGCTGGACAGAGTCGATTCAGCCGGGCTGGCGCTGCTGGTGCACCTGCGTCAGATCGCGCTGGGGCAGGGGAAAGCGCCGGGATTTACCGGTATTACCGACAAACTGCGTTCGCTGATCGCGCTGTATAATCTGCAGCAGTTTATTACCGCCGAACGCTGACGGCCCGCGCCCGTTCCTGATGAAAAAGCCTCTGCACACGCGGAGGCTTTTTTGCCTGTTTAAGATAGCTCCGCTTTCCACTACTATGTAGGCCTGTTTATCCTCAACCGAATTTAGAAAATCCCATGGAAACTAGTGAAATCCAATCCGTGCTGATGGCCGCGCTGCCGCTGCAGGAAGCCATTGTAACCGGCGACGGCAGCCACTTTCAGGTGATCGCCGTAGGCGAGATGTTTGGTGAACTGAGCCGCGTGAAAAAGCAGCAGGCGATTTACGCGCCGCTGGCGGCCTATCTTGCCGACAACCGTATTCACGCGCTGTCCATCAAAACCTATACGCCGGAAGAATGGGCACGTGACCGTAAGCTGAACGGTTTTTAAGTCGCCGTTTTCATCGCTTCGGGCGGTGAAGCGGCCGTACTCTATTGCTGATTAATTGAGAGCAGGTTTAATGGATAAATTTCGTGTGCAGGGCCCGACCCGTTTAAGCGGGGAAGTGACCATTTCCGGTGCTAAAAACGCTGCGCTGCCGATTCTTTTCGCTGCTCTGCTGGCGTCCGATCCCGTAGAAATTCAGAATGTCCCGAAGCTTAAGGACATCGATACTACCATGAAGCTGTTGAGCCAGCTGGGCGTAAAAGCGGAGCGCAACGGCTCGGTGCACCTGGATGCCAGTAACGTCAATATTTTTTGCGCGCCTTACGATTTGGTAAAGACCATGCGCGCTTCGATTTGGGCGCTTGGCCCACTGGTGGCGCGTTTCGGTCAGGGGCAGGTTTCTCTGCCTGGCGGCTGCGCTATCGGCGCACGTCCTGTCGATCTGCACATTACCGGCCTTGAGCAGCTGGGTGCCGAGATCAAGCTGGAAGAAGGCTATGTTAAAGCGTCCGTCGACGGCCGTCTGAAAGGCGCGCACATCGTGATGGATAAGGTCAGCGTAGGCGCAACCGTCACCATCATGAGCGCCGCCACGCTGGCTACCGGCACCACCGTGATTGAAAACGCCGCCCGCGAGCCGGAAATCGTCGATACGGCGAACTTCCTGAATACGCTGGGCGCGAAAATCACCGGTGCCGGCAGCGATCGCATTACTATCGAAGGCGTTGAGCGCCTGGGCGGCGGCGTTTATCGCGTATTGCCGGATCGTATTGAAACCGGCACCTTCCTGATCGCCGCCGCGATTTCCGGCGGTAAAGTTGTCTGCCGCGACACGCAGCCGGCTACGCTGGACGCGGTGCTGGCCAAGCTGCGTGAAGCGGGAGCAGATATCGAAACCGGCGAGGACTGGATCAGTCTGGATATGCACGGCAAGCGGCCAAAAGCGGTCAACTTCCGCACCGCGCCGCATCCTGGCTTCCCAACCGATATGCAGGCGCAGTTCAGCCTGCTGAATCTGGTGGCGGAAGGCACGGGCGTGATCACCGAAACCATCTTCGAAAACCGCTTTATGCACATACCGGAGCTGATCCGTATGGGCGCGCATGCGGAAATTGAAAGCAATACGGCGATCTGCCACGGCGTGGAGAAACTGTCCGGCGCTCAGGTCATGGCCACCGATCTGCGCGCTTCCGCAAGCCTGGTGCTGGCTGGCTGCATCGCGGAAGGCACCACGATTGTGGATCGTATTTACCATATCGATCGCGGTTATGAGCACATCGAAGACAAGCTGAAAGCATTAGGCGCTAATATCGAGCGCGTAAGCGGCGACGAATAACGCCGTTTGAAGCTGACTGGCAACGGGGCGGTAGAAATCTACCGCCTTTTCTTTATGAGCGAATAAGCTTTTTACGGTCGAGCAGGGCATGGGTGACAGGATCGTAATAGCGGCTGGGCCAGATCTCGGCCGGATGGATGTTCAGGGCATTGGCGATAATCCATTCGCCTTTAGGCCACGGCCTGAACAGCGCGTTAGCAAGCGTGGACGAGCTTAATCCGGCCTCTCGTGATACCTCGGCCAGCGTGGTGCCTTTCTTTTTCAGACCTGCAATAATATCCGCGTTATGCCAGTCCGCTTTCTTCTCTAGCATCTGCTTTTTCCTCCATGGACGCATCGCTATTTCTGGAAACATCAGGACGCAACATTGCCGTCTCTACGGCAGGGATTGCGAACATGATGTGAATATTTAAGGCGTTAGCCTTTAAATATCGCAGTCAGATTTATAACAATAATCGCTAAGATATTTCCAATAAAATTTAAGCAGCGTTTTGTTTTTGAGGCGTAATGCGCAAAAGTTACGTAACAGCGTGATGCATTACATTACAAAAAGGGATCCAGGAGGCGTTGTACAGAAGGGAAAAAGCGCGGCTGACCGCGCTCAGGGATTAAAATTCGCGCTGCACCGACATATGCGCCAGCGCTTCCAGCGCGCTGCGCCACGGCGATTCCGGTAGGGCATTCAGACAGGCGATGGCCTTGTCTGCTTCGCGTTCTGCCGATTCCCGTGTCCAGGCCAGCGAGCCGCACTGTTGCATGGTTTCCAGTACGGGTTCCAGCAGATGGCGACCGTTACCTTGCTCAATCGCGCTGCGGATCATCGCTGCCTGCTCCGGCGTGCCGTTACGCATGGCGTGCAGCAGCGGTAAGGTTGGTTTGCCTTCGCTAAGGTCGTCACCAACGTTTTTACCCAGCGTTTTACCGTCGGCGCTGTAATCAAGAAGATCGTCGATAAGCTGGAAAGCGGTGCCGATATAGCGGCCATAATCCTGCAACGCCTTTTCCTGCTCCGGCGTGGCCTCGGCCAGGATAGCGGAAGATTGGGCGGCGGCTTCAAACAGGCGAGCAGTTTTACTGTAGATCACCCGCATATAGCTCTCTTCGGTAATATCGGGATCGTTACAGTTCATCAGCTGCAGCACTTCGCCTTCCGCTATCACGTTAACCGCTTCCGACATCAGCTCCAGCACGCGCAGCGAACCAATGCTGGTCATCATCTGAAAAGCACGCGTGTAGATAAAATCGCCGACCAGCACGCTGGCCGCATTGCCGAAAGCAGCGTTGGCGGTGGCTTTGCCGCGGCGCATATCCGATTCGTCCACCACGTCATCGTGCAGAAGGGTGGCAGTGTGAATGAATTCTATCAGGGCTGCTACGGTAACATGTTGTTTACCGGAGTAATTCAGCGCGCGCGCGGCCAAAACGGCGATCGTTGGGCGGATGCGTTTGCCTCCACCGCTGATGATGTAGTAACCCAGCTGATTGATGAGGGAAACCTCAGAATTCAACTGCTCGAGTATGGTTGCATTGACGTCCGCCATGTCCTGCGCGGTGAGTTCGTTTATCTGTTCTAAGTTCATCAGTCTTTTCAGCTATTGCCCACTTTGCGGCTATGATAAGCGTCTTTACCCGTGCCTGCGGCATGTAATGTATAACAGATTGTACTTGAAAATGGCGACTGTGAAACATTTGGCTGTGCTTTGCGTTTTTTTTCTGCAATACCCGCTACCTGGCACTTGTCATCGCGTGCGAAGTTGCGTAGAATTCGCGCCCTATTGTGAATATTTATAGCGCAGCCTGAACTCAAGACGGCAAGCGCGAGAGCGGAGTTTATATGTACGCGGTTTTCCAAAGTGGTGGTAAACAACACCGAGTGAGCGAAGGTCAGACCGTTCGCCTGGAAAAGCTGGACATCGCAACCGGCGAAACGATTGAATTCGACCAGGTTCTGATGATTGCCAACGGCGAAGAAGTAACGATCGGCGCACCTTTAGTTTCAGGCGGCGTGATCAAAGCAGAAATTATTGCTCACGGTCGTGGCGACAAAATTAAGATTGTTAAGTTTCGTCGTCGTAAACACTACCGTAAGCAGCAGGGTCACCGTCAGTGGTTCACTGATGTGAAGATCACTGGCATCAGCGCCTAAGAGGAGATCTGACAAATGGCACATAAAAAGGCTGGCGGTTCCACTCGAAATGGCCGCGATTCCAACGCAAAACGCCTGGGCGTTAAGCGTTTCGGTGGCGAAAGCGTTCTGGCAGGTAGCATCATCGTTCGTCAGCGTGGCACCAAATTCCACGCGGGCACCAACGTAGGCTGCGGCCGTGACCACACCCTGTTTGCTACGGCAAACGGCAAGGTCCTGTTTGAAGTGAAAGGCCCGAACAACCGTAAATACATCAGCATCGTTGCTGAGTAAGGTTTTCGTGCCTGAAGGCGGTACCTGATACCGCTTTCAGCAGCGAATCAAAAAGCCCCGCTATGATTGCGGGGCTTTTTACATTCTGCATCTGGCGCGCCAATCAGGTTGCCAGTAAAACCCTTTGCTGTACACTTTGTATTCAGCTGCATGATGTCTTAAGGCGGATCCCCTGTCTGGAAATGACGCGAGGGCTGCGCCCCCGGACAGCCGTCATAAGGCCTGCGAGCCACGACGGATCATCCTGCCAGCAGCGGGCAAATGATTTACGGAGAAGTAACATGAAGTTTGTTGATGAAGCGACGATCCTCGTTGCTGCGGGTGATGGCGGCAATGGCTGCGTCAGTTTCCGTCGTGAGAAATATATTCCCAGAGGCGGCCCGGACGGCGGCGATGGTGGTGATGGCGGCGACGTCTATATGCAGGCCGACGAGAACCTGAACACCCTTATCGATTATCGCTTTGAAAAATCTTTCCGTGCCGAGCGCGGGCAGAACGGCCAGAGCCGTGACTGCACCGGTAAACGCGGTAAAGACATTATTATTAAAGTGCCGGTCGGCACCCGTATCATCGATCAGGGCACTGGCGAAACGCTGGGCGATATGATGAAGCACGGTCAGCTGCAAATGGTCGCGAAAGGCGGCTGGCACGGCCTGGGGAACACCCGCTTTAAATCTTCCGTTAACCGTACGCCTCGTCAGAAAACGATGGGAACGCCGGGCGAGAAGCGCGATCTGCAGCTGGAGCTGATGCTGCTGGCCGACGTCGGAATGCTGGGCCTGCCGAACGCGGGTAAATCCACCTTTATCCGCGCCGTTTCCGCCGCGAAGCCTAAAGTAGCCGACTATCCGTTTACCACCCTGGTACCTAGCCTGGGCGTGGTGCGTATGGACAGCGAGCAAAGCTTTGTGATCGCCGACATTCCGGGCCTGATTGAAGGCGCTTCTGACGGCGCAGGTCTGGGTATTCGTTTCCTTAAGCACCTTGAGCGCTGCCGCGTGCTGCTGCACACCATCGACCTGGCGCCAATTGATGAAACCGATCCGGTAGAAAACGCCCGCATCATTCTGGGCGAGCTGGAAAAATACAGCGAGAAGCTTTTTAATAAGCCTCGCTGGCTGGTTTTCAACAAGGTCGACCTGCTGGATCAGGAAGAAGCGGAATCCCGTGCGAAAGCCATTGCCGATGCGCTGGGCTGGACGGATAAATACTATCTGATTTCTGCCGCCAACCGCGTTGGCGTAACGCCGCTTTGCTGGGACGTGATGTCCTTCCTGAACGCCAATCCAAAAGAGGCGGAAGTGGAAGAGAAGCAGCCGGAAAAAGTGGAGTTCATGTGGGACGACTATCATCGCCAGCAGCTGGAAGAAGCTGAAACGGCGGTGGAAGAAGACGATGACTGGGATGACGACTGGGATGACGAAGACGACGAAGGCGTCGAAATCATCTACCAGCGTTAATCCCTGAAGGGCGCCAATCGGCGCCCTTTCTGTTATGGGAACCGCACGGAGTACCGATGGCAGCCTCACTGAGCAGGAACCCAGCTTCATGAGCGTTGACCTTCGCAGCAGTAATTATTTCTTCCCGCTAATAAAGATAATCATTATCATCTGCTCTATCCGATCCTTCGCGAAGCCCCGCGCTTTGCCCCGTCTGAATGAGTTGATCCATGCGCACTCCCATCCAAATGTTTCCCCTGATAATTTTTGCTCTCTCGCTGCTGTCGAGCGGTGCAGCGCGTGCCGAAGAAGGCTGGCCACGGCATATCACCAGCGTTAAGGGCGAAATGGTGCTAAAGAAGCAGCCTGAACGGATTGTCTCTACCAGCGTGACGCTGACCGGCTCGCTGCTGGCGATAGACGCGCCGGTTATCGCCAGCGGTGCCACCATGCCAGGCCATCGTATCGCCGACGGCCAGGGATTTTTCCGTCAGTGGGGGAACGTGGCGGCGGCGAAGGGCGTTAAGCGCCTTTACAGCGGCGAACCTAACCTTGAAGCGATTGCCGCAGAAAATCCGGATCTGATTATCGTCAGCGCGACGGGAAACGACTCCGCGCTGCCGTTTTACGATCGTCTGGCCGCGCTGGCGCCGACGCTGGTCGTTAACTACGACGATAAAAGCTGGCAGGAAGTAGAGCGCGTGCTGGCGCAGGCCACAGGTAAAGAAACCGAGGCGGAGGCATCGATTCAACGCTACGCGCAGCGGGAGAAAGAGGTCAAAGCGAAGCTGCAACTGCCGCCGCAGCCCGTTTCCGCGCTGGTTTATAATCCTCATATCCATCTGGTCAATCTCTGGACGCCGGAATCTGCCCAGGGAAAACTACTGGGATCGCTGGGCTTTACCCTGGCTGAGCCGACGGCCGTGGTACGTCAGGCCAGCCAGCGCCTTAAGCGTCGGGATATTATTCCCATAAGCGGAGAAAATCTGGTCACCGGCCTGACGGGGCGGTCCGTGCTGATGTTTGCCGCAGGTGATAAAGAGCAGGCGGCGCTGCTGGCCGAGCCGCTGGTCGCCAACTCCCCGGCGGTAAAAAACAAGCAGGTTTATGCGCTGGGCGAAGACAGCTTCCGGCTGGACTACTACAGCGCCAACAATGTCCTGACCCGCCTGGAACAGCTGTTTTCCGGCAAATAGTTTTTCATGCCTTCGCGTCCGCGAAGGCATCCGCTCTCCGCTGCGTTTTCCTGCCTGCTCACAAAATCATCACGCTAATAAGAATACGACAAACAATCGAATTGATAATTGTTTGCATTTGAAATAATGTATGGCCGCCTGGTCAGAGACGCCCGTGCGTACCGCAAACCAGGCGTGGGCGGACAGCAACGCCTGTTTATTTATCTACTTGCCTCTGTAGAGACTGGCGGAGGCGGATCTACAGGGAATGAGAACGTTGAACACATTATCAAGACTCTCACTGGCAATTTTGCTTGGCCTGGGCGCAATGGCAGGCGCAACGGCGGACGATAGCACCCAAACTAACGCTGAAGCAGGGGCGCCCGCGGCGGCGGCCTCCGGCGAACATGTCGATGCGGAAGGCGGCACCCTGATGGTCACGGCGGAGCAGCAGAACTTGCAGGCGCCGGGCGTATCCACCATCACCGCCGACGAAATCAAAAAACGTCCGCCTTCACGCGATCTTTCTGAAATCATCCGTACCATGCCGGGCGTTAACCTTACCGGCAACTCCACCAGCGGCCAGCGCGGCAATAATCGTCAGATCGACATTCGCGGTATGGGGCCAGAAAATACGCTGATCCTGATCGACGGAATGCCGGTCGCCAGCCGCAACTCGGTACGTCTGGGCTGGCGCGGCGAACGCGACACGCGTGGCGATACCAACTGGGTGCCGCCGGAAATGGTTGACCATATCGAAGTGATCCGCGGCCCGGCGGCGGCACGCTATGGCAACGGCGCGGCGGGCGGCGTGGTGAATATCATCACCAAACAGACCGGCAACGAGTGGCACGGCAGCTGGAACACCTACCTGAATATGCCGGAGCATAAATCCGAAGGCTCCACCAAACGCTCTAACTTCTCTTTGAGCGGCCCGATGGGCGATGATGTCAGCTTCTCGCTGTGGGGCAACCTGAGCAAGACCCAGGCGGACGCGCAGTTTATTAACGAAGGTCATCAGTCGCTGCGCACCGGCACCTATGCCGATACCGTTCCGGCGGGACGCGAAGGCGTGGTGAATAAAGATATACACGGTAAGCTGCGCTGGGAGTTTGCGACCAATCAGAACCTGGAGTTCAGCGCGGGCTACAGCCGTCAGGGTAATCTCTATGCAGGCGATACCCAAAACACCAATACCAGCGCGCTGGTGCAGAGCAAATACGGCGACGAAACCAACCGCCTTTATCGTCAGGACTATGCGGTCACCTGGACCGGCGTCTGGGATAATGGCGTCAGCACGCGCAGCTATGCTCAGTATGAGAATACGCGCAACTCGCGGATGAACGAAGGACTGGCAGGCGGTACGG
Organism: Erwinia sp. PsM31; assembly: GCF_030433775.1. Classification (NCBI taxonomy): domain Bacteria; kingdom Pseudomonadati; phylum Pseudomonadota; class Gammaproteobacteria; order Enterobacterales; family Erwiniaceae; genus Erwinia; species Erwinia sp. PsM31. The sequence goes on along the minus strand of NZ_JARUWZ010000001.1, from coordinate 265,409 downwards.
AAGGGATCTTCTCAGACAGCGGGTTCTCCACTATCGAGCTCAACGACGTGCTGCTGCACAGCGAAGTCAGCGTGCCCTTTGAGTTTCTGGTTAACCAGACCGCGACGTTTGGCGCCGAATGGAACCAGCAGCATATGAAGGATGGCGCCTCTAATACTCAGGCGCTCTCTGGCGGCGCTATCGACGGCATCAGCAGCAGCAACCGCAGCCCTTACTCCTCGGCAGAAATCTTCTCGCTGTTTGCGGAAGACAATATGGAACTGACCGACAGCACCACGCTGGTGCCGGGGCTGCGCTTCGATCATCACAGCATCGTCGGCAATAACTGGAGCCCGTCGCTGAATCTTTCGCAGATCCTGGCGGACGACTTTACGCTGAAGCTGGGGATCGCCAGAGCCTATAAAGCGCCGAGCCTCTACCAAACCAACCCGAACTACGTGCTTTACAGCCGTGGTCAGGGCTGTGCCGACAGCGCCGGCGCCTGCTACCTGATGGGTAACGACGACCTTAAAGCCGAAACCAGCATCAATAAAGAAGTGGGCGTGGAGTATAAGCATGAGGGCTATCAGGCCGGTTTGACCTGGTTCCGCAACGACTACCGCGACAAGATCGAATCGGGTTACGTGCCGACACGCTCTACCGGCAGCACCGACATTTACAAATGGGAAAACGTGCCAAAAGCCGTGGTGGAAGGGCTGGAAGGAACGGTGAACCTGCCGGTGACGGAAGCCATCAGCTGGAACAATAACCTGACCTATATGCTGCAAAGCAAAAACAAAACCACGGGCGATCGCCTGTCTGTTATCCCGGAATATACGCTGAATTCGACGCTCTCCTGGCAGGCGACGCAGGATCTGTCGCTGCAAACCACCTTTACCTGGTACGGTCGGCAGACGCCGAAGAAGTATAACTACAAGGGAGAAGCGGTAAGCGGAACAGAAAAATCCACGGTCAGCCCGTATTCCATTTTGGGACTTAGCGGCACCTATGATGTGAATAAGTACGCCAGCGTGACCGTCGGTATCGATAACCTGTTCGATAAGCGTCATTTCCGCGAGGGCAATGCGCAAACCACGGGTAATTCGACGACCGGCGCCTATATGTATGGCGCAGGCGCCAATACCTTTAACGAGTCAGGCAGGACTTATTATATGAGTCTGAATACACATTTTTGATAAAAAGGGCGGGAGATAATCCCGCCCTTAATCTTAGTAATTCTGATAAATATCTTTATAAAGGCGGCTTTCAAAGCGAACCAGCGGAATGCGACGCTGCTTGAAATTCTGCGGCGGCACCGCATAGCCCGAAAGATATTGCACAAAGGCGACCCGCTTACCGCTGGCGGTGGTAATAAAGCCCGCCAGGTTATACACGCCCTGTAACGATCCCGTTTTCGCCGAGACTTTGCCGTCCACGCCCGCCTCATGCAGGCCGCCGCGATAGCGCAGCGTACCGTCGTAGCCTGCCAGCGGCAGCATAGAAATATAGTTCAGCTGCTGATCGTTTTGCGCAATGTATTGCAGCACCTGCATCATGGTATCGGGCGAAATCAGGTCGTGACGTGACAGGCCGGAACCATCCACCTGAATGCTGTTGCCCATATCGATATTGGCTTTTTGCCGCAGGATCTGACGGATAGCATCAGAACCGGCTCGCCACGTGCCGGGAACGCCAAAACGCTCATGACCAATGGTGCGGAACACCGTATCGGCAATCATGTTGTCCGACTTCTTCAGCATAATCTTCAGCAGATCGTGCAGCGGCGCGGACTGCGTCTCAGCCAGTACGGTGGCCGGCGGCGTCGCCAGCGTCTGCCGCACCAGATGCCCGGAATAGTCGATACCGGCCTGTTGCAGTTCTCCTTTCAGGATCGCACCGGCGTAGCTGGCACCATCCTGAATAGCAAAGGCCAGCGGCAGAGGTTCAGCGCGCTGGCTCATGCAGCCGGTCAGCGTAAAGCGGTTCAGCTCGCCAGGCACCACGTCCAGCTCACAATATTGCGCTTCCGACGAACCGCGCGCCAGCGTGCGTACCTGGCTGAACATATTGACCGGATAGAACGAAGCCACGCGAATAAAGGCTTTTTCGCCCGGCGTCTGCGCGCTGTAGAGCGAAACGGAGAAACAGTTACGATCCACGATAGCGGCTGCGGGCGGCGCGCTGAAGCACTGCGTCATATCGTTCCACGGCCAGCCCGGCGCTTTATCATGGCTGGCGAACACCGAGGTGTCGATCACCAGGTTACCCTGAATATGGTCGACGCCCTGCTTTTTTAAGACGGCAACCATATTGCGCAGATCCTGACGCGTTAACGTCGGATCGCCGCCGAATCGCGCCACAAGGTCGCCTTTTAGCGTCCCGTTGCTGATGGAGCCTTTACTTTCCAGCTGCGTATGAAAACGGTATTCCGGCCCAAGCTGGAGCAGGGCGGCCAGCGCGGTAATGACTTTCATCGTACTGGCGGGCAGCGCCATCTGCTTGCTGTGATAATCAATAGAAGGCGTATCCGCGCCGACTTTTTGCACAATCAGCGCCAGATTCGCGCCATCGGGCAGATACTGCATATAGTCTTCGACCGTGGCCGCGTTGGCATTCAGCATAAATGCGCAAGCTAAGCCGGTAACAATTCGTGAAAATCGCATAATCTCGCGTTTACTGGCAGGTGATGTTGCCATACTACGGTGCATCATGGTGGAAAGTAAACGATGACCCATAGGGAACTCTGGGGTAAAATACGTATCAAAATGCAAAACCACCAGGCCCTGGGTTTCCTCCGGGCCAGGTTTCTTTCGTTTGTAAATCAGTGGCAAGCGCCGCAGAACGCTTTTTCTGCACTTACCTGTCAGGATGACGAAAATTTTGCACAGGATCAGTTGACGAGGTATTGAGATGAATCAGATTCCGATGACGCTAAGGGGCGCCGAGAGACTGCGCGAAGAGCTTGAAGAGCTGAAAACCGTTAAACGCCCCAGAATTATTGCCTCTATCGCGGAAGCACGCGAGCATGGCGACCTGAAAGAAAATGCAGAGTACCACGCCGCACGCGAAGAGCAGGGCTTCTGTGAAGGTCGTATTCAGGAAATCGAAGCCAAGCTGTCCAACGCTCAGGTGATTGACGTCACTAAAATGAATGCGAATGGTCGCGTGATCTTTGGTGCTACCGTTACCGTATTGAACGTGGACACGGATGAGGAGTCGACCTACCGTATCGTGGGCGATGACGAAGCGGACTTTAAACAAAATCTGATTTCTGTTAACTCGCCGATGGCGCGCGGTTTGATCGGCAAAGAAGTGGATGATGTGGCCATCATCAAAACGCCGGGCGGCGACGTTGAGTATGAAATTCTGAAAATAGAGTATATCTGATTTACTCTTAAGCTATTTTTCAGACATAGTGTAAAGAAAAGAAAAAGGCCGCTTTGCGGCCTTTTCCTGACATCACGAGCGTGTCACTTTCTTCTGCGGCTAGCTTTTAGCGAGGAAGAGCGATTTTACGTTCCTTCGTCGGACGGTACAGCACCAGCGTCTTGCCGATAACCTGCACGTTTGCGGCTTTGGTTTCGCGCACGATAGCCTCTACCACCAGGGTTTTTGTCTCACGGTCTTCCGTCGCGATTTTTACCTTGATGAGCTCATGGTGCTCCAGTGCCTGTTCGATTTCGGCCAGCACCCCTTCGGTCAGACCGTTGTTGCCTAACATCACGACAGGCTTCAGCGGATGGGCCAGTCCTTTCAGGTGCTGTTTTTGTTTGGTACTCAGATTCATCGTATTTTTTACTTACATTGGGATTGAAAACGGGTCATTCTACCGCCATCTCGGGTATATCACCAAATCGGCATGCTGATTTGTGCGGTTTATTTATCGCATACGTTGAATCATAGTTGGAAATTGTATGACTGGTAAAAAGCGTTCGGCCAGTTCCAGCCGCTGGCTACAGGAACACTTTAGCGATAAATATGTGCTGCAGGCGCAGAAAAAAGGGCTGCGTTCGCGCGCCTGGTTTAAACTTGATGAAATACAGCAGGGTGACAAGCTGTTTAAGCCGGGGATGACGGTTGTCGATCTCGGTGCGGCGCCAGGCGGATGGTCTCAGTATGTGGTGACGCAAATTGGATCAAAAGGTCGCGTGATTGCCTGTGATATCCTGCCGATGGATCCTATCGTCGGCGTCGATTTCCTTCAGGGCGATTTTCGTGATGAACTGGTGCTGAAAGCGCTTATGGATCGCGTTGGCGATACCAAAGTGCAGGTAGTAATGTCCGATATGGCGCCCAACATGACGGGAACGCCGGCGGTAGATATTCCAAGGTCAATGTATCTGGTTGAGCTTGCGCTGGAGATGTGCCGGGACGTTCTGGCACCCGGCGGCAGTTTTTTAGTGAAGGTGTTTCAGGGAGATGGCTTTGAAGATTACCTCCGGGAAATTCGCTCCCTGTTTACGAAAGTGAAAATTCGTAAGCCGGACGCTTCACGTTCTCGTTCACGTGAAGTGTACATTGTAGCGACAGGGCGCAAACTATAGTACCCTACGCTGTCTGTTAACACAGTTGTAATAAGAGGTTAATCCCTTGAGTGACATGGCGAAAAACCTGATTCTCTGGCTAGTCATCGCAGTCGTGCTGATGTCGGTCTTCCAGAGCTTTGGGCCCAGCGAGTCAAATGGCCGTAGGGTTGATTACTCAACCTTCCTGTCGGAAGTGAACCAGGATCAGGTCCGCGAGGCACGTATTAACGGGCGTGAAATCAACGTTGTCAAAAAAGACAGCAACAAATACACCACCTACATCCCCGTCAACGATCCTAAGTTGCTCGATAACCTGTTGACCAAAAATGTCAAAGTGGTAGGCGAACCGCCTGAAGAGCCAAGCCTGCTGGCTTCCATCTTCATTTCATGGTTCCCGATGCTGCTATTGATCGGCGTGTGGATTTTCTTTATGCGTCAGATGCAGGGCGGCGGCGGCAAGGGCGCGATGTCCTTCGGCAAAAGCAAAGCCCGTATGCTGACGGAAGATCAGATCAAGACGACGTTTTCGGACGTTGCAGGCTGTGACGAAGCGAAAGAGGAAGTCGCCGAGCTGGTGGAATACCTGCGCGAGCCGAGCCGTTTCCAGAAGCTGGGCGGTAAAATTCCAAAAGGCGTGCTGATGGTCGGTCCTCCGGGTACCGGTAAAACCCTGCTGGCGAAAGCCATCGCGGGTGAAGCGAAAGTGCCTTTCTTTACTATCTCCGGTTCTGACTTCGTTGAAATGTTTGTCGGCGTGGGCGCATCCCGCGTACGCGATATGTTTGAACAAGCCAAGAAGGCGGCGCCGTGCATCATCTTTATCGATGAGATCGATGCGGTAGGTCGTCAGCGCGGCGCGGGTCTGGGCGGTGGTCACGATGAACGTGAGCAAACGCTGAACCAGATGCTGGTTGAGATGGACGGCTTTGAAGGCAACGAAGGCATTATCGTCATCGCGGCAACTAACCGTCCTGACGTGCTTGACCCTGCGCTGCTGCGTCCGGGCCGTTTCGACCGTCAGGTTGTGGTCGGTCTGCCAGACGTGCGTGGCCGTGAGCAGATCCTGAAAGTGCATATGCGTCGCGTGCCGCTGGCTACCGACATTGATGCGCTGGTTATCGCACGCGGTACGCCGGGCTTCTCCGGTGCCGATCTGGCGAACCTGGTGAACGAAGCCGCTCTGTTTGCCGCCCGCGGCAACAAGCGCGTGGTTTCAATGGTTGAGTTCGAGAAAGCGAAAGACAAAATCATGATGGGTGCGGAACGTCGCTCCATGGTGATGACGGAAGCGCAGAAAGAATCTACCGCTTATCACGAAGCGGGCCATGCCATTATCGGCCGTCTGGTGCCAGAACACGATCCGGTACACAAAGTCACGATTATTCCACGTGGCCGTGCGCTGGGCGTGACCTTCTTCCTGCCGGAAGGCGATGCTATCAGCGCCAGCCGTCAGAAGCTGGAAAGCCAGATCTCCACGCTTTACGGCGGCCGCCTGGCGGAAGAGATCATCTATGGCGTAGAGCATGTGTCTACCGGCGCGTCTAACGACATCAAAGTAGCGACCTCCATTGCACGTAACATGGTTACGCAATGGGGCTTCTCCGAGAAGCTGGGTCCGCTGCTTTATGCGGAAGAAGAGGGCGAAGTGTTCCTGGGACGTTCCGTCGCGAAAGCGAAGCATATGTCTGATGAAACGGCACGCATTATCGATCAGGAAGTGAAAGCGCTGATCGAAGGCAACTACCAGCGCGCCCGCCGTATCCTGAACGAGAATATGGACATCCTTCACGCGATGAAAGACGCGCTGATGAAGTATGAAACCATTGATGCGCCTCAGATCGACGACCTGATGGCTCGCCGCGAAGTGCGTCCGCCAGCCGGTTGGGAAGATCCGGGCAGCAGCAGCTCTGACAACGGTACGCCTAAGGCGCCGCGTCCGGTCGACGAACCGCGTACGCCAAACCCTGGTAACACCATGTAAGCGTGACCGAGCAACAACAAACCCCGGCGATGACCGGGGTTTTTTTTTATGATTATCTCACCACACTGAAGGAGAACCGCCGCCATGAAGCTTCACGCCCGAGATTCCGTGCTCGATATGACTCATCCTCACGTTATGGGCATTCTGAACGTGACGCCGGACTCTTTTTCGGACGGCGGCAAGCATAACGATTTAGTGCAGGCCCTGACGCACGCTAACGGCATGATTAACGCTGGCGCGACCATCATTGATATCGGCGGCGAATCTACGCGTCCTGGAGCGGATGAGGTCAGCGTTGAACAGGAGCTGGCGCGCGTTATCCCCGTTGTGGAAGCTATCTCGCAGCGCTTTGAGGTATGGATCTCTGTGGATACCTCCAGCCCGGAGGTTATCCGGGAAGCCGCAAAGGCTGGCGCGCATATCATTAACGATATCCGCTCCCTGCAGAAACCCGGCGCGCTGGAAGCGGCGGCAGAGACGGGGCTGCCGGTCTGCCTGATGCATATGCAGGGCGATCCTAAAACGATGCAGCAGTCCCCTCAGTATCGTCATTTGTTGCAGGAAGTGGACGCCTTTTTCGTGGAGCAGATCGCTCGCTGCGAGGCGGCGGGGATCAAAAAAACGCAGCTGCTGCTCGATCCGGGATTCGGTTTCGGTAAGAATCTCTCCCACAATTACCAACTGTTAGCGCACCTGGCCGATTTTCACCGCTTTGGGCTGCCGCTGCTGGTCGGCATGTCACGCAAAAGTATGATTGGGCAGCTGTTGAACGTCGGGCCGACGCAGCGGCTGACGGGCAGCCTGGCCTGCGCGGTTATTGCCGCTATGCAGGGCGCGCATATTTTGCGCGTTCACGATGTTAAAGAAACCGTTGAGGCGATGCGCGTCGTCGAGGCGACACTGTCAGCGAAGGAAAAGTAGCATGAGCAACCGTAAATATTTTGGTACAGATGGCATTCGTGGCAAGGTCGGCGAAACGCCGATTACCCCAGACTTCGTTCTGAAGCTGGGCTGGGCGGCAGGCAAAGTGCTGGCGCGCAACGGCTCAAAAAAAATTATTATTGGTAAGGACACGCGTATTTCCGGCTACATGCTGGAATCCGCGCTGGAAGCAGGCCTGGCGGCGGCAGGTTTGTCAGCCGCTTTTACCGGCCCAATGCCGACACCCGCTATCGCCTATTTGACCCGCACTTTCCGCGCGGAAGCGGGTATTGTGATTTCCGCGTCGCATAACCCTTTCGACGACAACGGCATCAAATTCTTTTCGATCGACGGCACCAAGCTGCCGGATGAGGTCGAAGAAGCGATTGAAGCGGAAATGGAAAAGCCCATTACCTGCGTTGACTCTGCCGAGCTGGGACGCGCCAGCCGTATTGTGGATGCCGCAGGCCGCTATATCGAATTCTGTAAAGGCACCTTCCCCAGCGAGCTGAGCCTGAACGGCCTGAAAATCGTGGTGGACTGCGCCAACGGCGCCACCTATCACATTGCGCCAAACGTGCTGCGCGAGCTGGGGGCGGAAGTGATTACCCTTGGCGTCAATCCGGACGGAATGAACATCAACAAGGAATGCGGCGCAACCGATCTTCGCCAGCTGCAGGCTCGCGTAGTGGCCGAAAAAGCCGATATCGGGCTGGCCTATGACGGCGACGGCGACCGTATCATGATGGTCGATCACCTGGGTGAAAAGGTCGACGGCGATCAGATCCTCTATATCGTGGCTCGCGAAGGCTTGCGCCAGGGCCAGCTGCGCGGCGGCGTGGTAGGCACGCTGATGAGCAATATGGGGCTTGAGCTGGCGCTGAAACAGCTGGGCATTCCTTTCGCCAGGGCGAAAGTGGGCGACCGCTACGTGCTGGAGAAGCTGCAGGAGAAAGGCTGGCGGCTGGGCGCGGAAAACTCCGGTCACGTTATCCTGCTGGACAAGACCACTACCGGCGACGGCATTGTGGCAGGTTTGCAGGTACTCACTGCCATGGTACGCAACCATATGAGCCTGCACGACCTGTGCAGCGGCATGAAGCTGCTGCCGCAGATCCTGGTGAACGTGCGCTTTAGCGGCGCAACGGATCCGCTGGAAGATGCGCAGGTGAAAGCGGTGACGGCCGAAGCGGAAAAAGAACTGAAAGGGCGTGGTCGCGTCCTGCTGCGTAAATCGGGCACCGAGCCGCTGATCCGCGTGATGGTGGAAGGCGAAGACGAAGCGCAGGTCACGTCGCTGGCACACCGCATTGCCGATGCGGTCAAGGCTGTCTGAGGCAAATAATAACCGGGCCGGGCACGACAGGGTGCCCGGCTGAAAGCGTCGTAGCCGTGTGATAGTTGGCGCTTTTTTCAGCTTTGCCGTCGCTTTTGCCGCTTTTTTCTGCAATTGACGTGGCCGTGCTAAATTGCCCTTGCGCAATCAGGCCGCTTTGGTTAGTATTCACACCCGCTTCTGATGGGTAGCGACAACGCTATCTGCTCACTGGTTTTGAAGCTTAAATGCGCGATAACGCGCAAGGAAACAGGTTGATTATGTACGAAGCTCTTTTGGTAGTTTTCCTTATTGTGGCAATCGGCCTTGTAGGTCTGATCATGCTGCAGCAAGGTAAAGGCGCTGATATGGGCGCATCGTTCGGTGCAGGTTCTTCAGCAACGCTGTTCGGCTCTAACGGTTCTGGCAACTTTATGACCCGTATGACCGCAGTGCTGGCGACGCTGTTCTTTGTAATCAGTCTGATCCTGGGCAACCTGAACAGCAACAAAACGCAGAAAGGAAGCGAGTGGGAAAATCTGTCTCAGCCTGCACAGCAGCAGAGTCAGCCAGCGAAACCGGCCGCGCCGGGTAGCGATATCCCACAGTAAGCGGTAAATTTCGACGCGACAGAAAAGAAAAAGTCGCAACCTTTTAGTGCCGTGGTGGTGGAATTGGTAGACACGCTACCTTGAGGTGGTAGTGCCCGCATGGGCTTACGGGTTCAAGTCCCGTCCTCGGTACCAAATCTCAGTTTTGCTTGCATTTTATGCAAGATCGGCGTAGTATTTGCCACGTTTTCGGACGCGGGGTGGAGCAGCCTGGTAGCTCGTCGGGCTCATAACCCGAAGGTCGTCGGTTCAAATCCGGCCCCCGCAACCACTTTCCCTTAGAGTTCTTTTTCAAATATACTGTATGCATTGCACGGCGCTAACAGCGAATTTTGAAAAAAATTCTATGGATTGTGCCGAACCGCCATTTATGGCGTACAGGGTCCAGTCGCATAAAGCCCCGATTTATCGGGGTTTTTTGTTATCAGGAAACAGCATACTGGGCTATTAAGCCCTTTTTTTATGTCTTGGGGGTGGGATTGTCCACATTAGAGCAAAAATTAACAGAGCTGATTACGGCACCGGTAGAAGCGCTGGGCTACGAGCTGGTTGGCATTGAGTTCGTTCGCGGTCGCACATCTACGCTGCGCATCTATATTGATAGTGAAGATGGCATCAATGTTGATGATTGTGCTGATGTCAGCCACCAGGTCAGCGCGGTGTTTGATGTTGAAGATCCCATCACCGTGGCTTATAACCTTGAAGTCTCCTCGCCAGGCCTTGAGCGCCCACTCTTTACCGCAGAGCACTACGCGCGATTCACCGGCGAGGAAGTAAGCCTGGTGCTGCGTATGGCCGTACAGAACCGCCGCAAGTGGCAGGGAATCATTAAATCCGTAGATGGTGAAATGGTAACCGTTGCCGTTGAGGGTAACGACGAAGTGTTCGCGCTGAGTAACATCCAGAAGGCGAACCTGGTTCCCCACTTTTAAAAGTCCGGATTGAGGCATACCAGGATGAACAAAGAAATCTTAGCTGTAGTCGAGGCAGTATCGAACGAGAAATCCCTCCCGCGCGAGAAGATTTTCGAAGCGCTGGAGAGCGCGCTGTCCACGGCTACCAAGAAAAAGTACGAGCAGGAAATCGACGTCCGCGTCAGCATCGATCGCAAAAGCGGCGATTTTGACACGTTTCGCCGCTGGGTCATTGTTGACGAAGTCACCATGCCAACGCGTGAAATCACCCTGGATGCCGCGCGATTCGAAGACGAATCGCTGAATCTGGGCGATTATGTTGAAGATCAGATCGAATCTGTCACCTTTGACCGTATCACCACGCAGACGGCAAAACAGGTTATCGTGCAGAAAGTGCGCGAGGCAGAACGCGCGATGGTCGTTGACCAGTTCCGCGAGCAGGAAGGTGAGATCATCACCGGCGTCGTGAAGAAAGTGAACCGCGACAACATCTCTCTCGAAGTGCGCCCAACCGATGGTTCTAATACCAATGCGGAAGCGGTAATCATTCGTGAAGATATGCTGCCGCGTGAAAACTTCCGTCCGGGCGACCGCATCCGCGGCGTACTCTATGCAGTACGGCCGGAAGCGCGTGGTGCACAGCTGTTCGTTACGCGCTCCAAACCGGAGATGCTAATCGAACTGTTCCGCATTGAAGTGCCGGAAATTGCTGAAGAAGTGATTGAGATTAAAGCTGCCGCGCGCGATCCAGGCTCCCGTGCCAAGATCGCCGTAAAAACCAACGACAAGCGTATCGACCCGGTCGGCGCCTGCGTGGGTATGCGCGGTGCGCGAGTTCAGGCGGTGTCCAGCGAGCTGGGTGGCGAACGTATTGATATCGTGCTGTGGGATGACAATCCTGCGCAGTTCGTGATCAATGCGATGGCCCCGGCGGACGTCGCCTCTATCGTGGTGGATGAAGATAATCACACCATGGATATCGCCGTAGAAGCCGGAAATCTGGCTCAGGCGATTGGCCGTAACGGCCAAAACGTGCGTCTGGCTTCGCAGCTGAGTGGCTGGGAGCTGAACGTGATGACGGTCGACGATCTGCAGGCCAAGCACCAGGCTGAAGCCCACGCTGCCATCGACGTCTTTACCAAACATCTCGATATTGATGAAGATTTCGCAACCGTGCTGGTTGAAGAAGGCTTCTCTTCTCTGGAAGAGCTGGCATACGTGCCTATCAACGAGCTGTTGGAAATCGACGGTCTGGATGAAGAGACAGTAGAAGCGCTGCGCGATCGTGCGAAAAATGCGTTAACCACCCTTGCTCTGGAAAAAGCCGAGAGTCTGGGCGACAAACAGCCGGCAGAAGATCTGCTGAACCTGGAAGGTCTTGACCGTGAGCTGGCATTTAAGCTGGCAGCGATTGGCGTTTGCACGCTGGAAGATCTTGCCGAGCAGGGTGTTGACGATCTGACAGATATTGAAGGCCTGAACGACGAAAGGGCCGGCGAGCTGATTATGGCTGCACGAAATATCTGCTGGTTCGGCGACGACGCGTAATAAACTGTAGCAGGAAGGAACAGCATGACAGATGTAACTGTAAAATCGCTGGCGGCAGAGATTCAGACACCGGTAGAACGCCTGGTACAGCAATTTGCTGATGCAGGGATCCGCAAGTCTGAAACCGACTCTGTGACCCAGCAGGAAAAAGAGACGCTCCTGACGCACCTGAATCGCGACAACAATGGCGGTTCTGGTAAACTGACCTTACAGCGCAAAACGCGCAGCACCTTGAATATTCCGGGCACCGGCGGTAAAAGTAAATCGGTGCAAATCGAAGTCCGCAAAAAACGCACCTATGTAAAAGGCGATCCTGCAGAAGCCGCTCAGGCAGAAGCAGAAGAGCAGGCACAGCGCGAAGCGGAAGAAATGGCTCGTCGCGAGGCTGAAGAAAAAGCCCAGCGCGAAGCTCAAGAAAAAGCGCAGCGTGAAGCCGAGGAGCAGGCTAAACGTGAGGCGGCAGAGAAAGCCAGGCGTGAAGCAGCGGAAAAAGACAAAGTGAGCAACCAACAAACCGACGATATGACCCGCAATCAACAGTCTGATAAAGCCCGTCGTGAAGCGGAAGCCGCTGAACTGAAGCGTAAAGCTGAAGAAGAAGCGCGTCGCAAGATCGAAGAAGAAGCGAAGCGCGTAGCGGAAGAGGCCCGTAAAATGGCGGAAGAAAAAGGTTCAGAATGGGCGGAAGCGGAGAAAGAAGTGGAAGACACTTCTGACTATCACGTGACCACCTCTACCCACGCCCGTGCGGCAGAAGACGAGAACGATGCGCAGGTTGAAGGCGATCGCCGCACTCGCGCTGCTCGTCCGGCTAAAGCCCCACAGCGTAAGAAAGGCAACAAGCATTCCGAAGCGAAAACCGACCGTGAAGAAGCGCGTGCGCAATTCCGTGGCGGTAAAGGCGGCAAGCGTAAGAGTACGCTGCAGCAGGGCTTCAACAAGCCGGCTCAGGCTGTTAACCGTGACGTGGTTATCGGTGAAACCATCACCGTAGCGGAACTGGCTAACAAGATGGCGGTGAAAGGCTCCCAGGTCATCAAAGCGATGATGAAAATGGGCGCTATGGCCACCATCAACCAGGTTATCGATCAGGAAACTGCCCAGATGGTCGCGGAAGAGATGGGTCACAAAGTGACGCTGCGCCGCGAGAACGAGCTGGAAGAAGCGGTAATGAGCGATCGTGATACCGATGCGGCCATGGAATCCCGTGCGCCGGTCGTGACCATCATGGGCCACGTTGACCACGGTAAAACCTCACTGCTGGACTACATTCGCTCCACTAAAGTCGCCTCTGGCGAAGCGGGCGGCATTACCCAGCACATCGGTGCTTACCACGTCGAAACCGACAACGGTATGGTGACCTTCCTGGATACCCCTGGCCACGCCGCGTTTACCGCAATGCGTGCTCGTGGTGCTCAGGCAACGGATATCGTTATCCTGGTTGTCGCCGCCGATGACGGCGTGATGCCACAGACCATCGAAGCTATCCAGCACGCCAAAGCGGCGAAAGTGCCGGTTGTGGTTGCGGTGAACAAGTGCGATAAGCCAGAAGCCGATCCGGATCGCGTTAAAAACGAACTGACTCAGTACGGTATCATTCCGGAAGAGTGGGGCGGCGAGAACATGTTCGTTAACGTTTCCGCGAAAGCCGGAACCGGTATCGACGACCTGCTGAACGCTATCCTGCTGCAGGCTGAAGTCCTGGAGCTGACCGCTGTTCGTCAGGGTATGGCCAGCGGCGTCGTGATCGAATCCTTCCTGGATAAAGGTCGCGGCCCTGTTGCTACCGTGCTGGTACGTGAAGGTACGCTGAACAAAGGCGATATCGTGCTGTGCGGCTTCGAGTATGGCCGTGTGCGTGCGATGCGTGACGAGCTGGGCCGCGAAGTGCTGACTGCGGGTCCTTCGATCCCGGTCGAAATCCTGGGCCTGTCAGGCGTTCCTGCTGCCGGTGATGAAGCGACCGTGGTGCGTGACGAGAAGAAAGCGCGTGAAGTGGCGCTCTATCGTCAGGGCAAATTCCGTGAAGTTAAGCTGGCGCGTCAGCAGAAATCCAAGCTGGAGAACATGTTTGCTAACATGACCGAAGGCGAAGTTTCCGAGCTGAACATCGTGCTGAAAGCGGACGTACAGGGTTCTGTCGAAGCTATCGCCGACTCGCTGATGAAGCTTTCCACTGACGAAGTGAAAGTGAAAATCGTTGGCTCCGGCGTAGGTGGTATCACCGAGACCGACGCCACGCTGGCTGCGGCTTCCAACGCCATCCTGGTAGGCTTTAACGTTCGTGCCGACGCGTCTGCGCGCCGCGTGATCGATTCAGAAAGCCTGGATCTGCGTTACTACTCCGTCATCTATAACCTGATTGACGAAGTGAAGCAGGCGATGAGCGGTATGCTGGCGCCGGAATACAAGCACCAGATCACCGGCCTGGCCGAAGTGCGTGACGTGTTCAAATCACCTAAGTTTGGCGCGGTTGCCGGCTGTATGGTGACGGAAGGCAACATCAAGCGTCACAACCCAATCCGCGTGCTGCGCGACAACGTGGTTATCTATGAAGGCGAGCTGGAATCCCTGCGCCGCTTCAAGGATGACGTTAACGAAGTCCGTAACGGCATGGAATGTGGTATCGGCGTGAAGAACTACAACGATGTGCGCGTTGGCGATATGATCGAAGTCTTCGAGATCATCGAAATCCAGCGTACCATCGCTTAATGGTTGCCTGACCAACCTGTTCGGGAGGCCTTTGCGCCTCCCGTATTTATTTGGAGAGAATAATTATGGCGAAAGAATTCGGTCGCCCGCAGCGCGTCTCCCAGGAACTGCAGAAAGAGATCGCGATTATTTTACAGCGTGAGATCAAAGATCCGCGTCTGGGCATGATGGTCACGGTTTCCGGCGTGGAAGTTTCCCGCGACCTGGCCTATGCAAAAGTGTTCGTTACCTTTTTAAACGATAAAGACGAAGACGCCATCAAAGGCGGCCTGCGCGCGCTGGGCGACGCTTCCGGCTATATCCGCTCCCTGCTGGGCAAAGCGATGCGCCTGCGTATCGTGCCTGAACTGACCTTCTTCTACGACAACTCGCTGGTTGAAGGGATGCGCATGTCTAACCTTGTCACTAACGTGGTTCGCAACGACGCCGAGCGCCGTGGCCCTGCGGAAGACGACAAGGAGGAGTAATGAGTCGTCCTCGTCGTCGCGGACGCGATATTCACGGTGTCCTGCTGCTGGACAAGCCCGGCGGCCTGTCGTCTAACGACGCGCTGCAAAAAGTTAAGCGGCTGTTTAACGCCAACCGCGCGGGCCATACGGGCGCGCTCGATCCGCTGGCGACCGGTATGCTGCCAATATGCCTGGGCGAAGCGACGAAGTTTTCCCGCTATCTGCTCGATTCCGACAAGCGCTATCGCGTGATCGCGCGGTTAGGCCAGCGTACCGATACTTCGGATGCGG
This sequence comes from Erwinia sp. PsM31, assembly GCF_030433775.1. NCBI lineage: Bacteria > Pseudomonadati > Pseudomonadota > Gammaproteobacteria > Enterobacterales > Erwiniaceae > Erwinia > Erwinia sp. PsM31. The sequence continues at coordinate 250,162 of NZ_JARUWZ010000001.1, read as the reverse complement.
ACGGTCAGATCATCAGCGAACGACCGGTGAACTTCACGCAGGCGCAGCTTGACGCCGCGCTGGATAACTTTCGTGGCGAAACGCAGCAGGTGCCGTCAATGTATTCGGCGCTCAAGTATCAGGGGCGCAAGCTCTATGAATATGCGCGTGAAGGCATTGAAGTCCCGCGTGAAGCACGCAGCATTACCGTTTACGAACTAAAATTTATTCGCCTTGAAGGCGACGAGCTGGAGCTGGAAATTCACTGCTCAAAAGGCACTTACATCCGCACCATTACGGACGATTTAGGCGAAATGCTGGGCTGCGGTGCGCACGTGATTTTCCTGCGTCGTTTGCAGGTCGCGACCTATCCGATCGACGCAATGGTCACGCTGGAGCAGCTGCAGGCGCTTAGCGAAGAGGCCGCGCGTAACGAGCGTCCGGCGGCAGAGCTGCTCGACCCGTTGCTGATGCCGATGGACAGCCCGGCGGCGGCTTATCCTGAGGTGAACCTGCCTGTCAGCGCGGCGGCTTACTTCAAACAGGGCATGCCGGTGCAGGCGGCGAACGTGCCGGACTCGGGGCTGGTGCGCGTCACGGAAGGCGAGGCGCGTCAGTTTATCGGCATGGCGGAAGTGGCGGAAGATGGCCGCGTTGCGCCGCGTCGGCTGGTTGTAGAATATTCCGATGCATCATTTGCGAAAGCCTCAGGCTCAGAGTAGAATGGCGCGGCTTTACATTGGGTGGCTGAATTAGAGATCGGCGCCTGTACATTTATCTTAAAATTTGGAGTAGTAAAATGTCTCTAAGTGCAGAAAACAAAGCGCAGATCGTTGCTGATTACGGCCGTGATGCTAACGACAGTGGTTCTACCGAAGTTCAGGTTGCTCTGCTGACCGCTCAGATTAACCATCTGCAGGGTCACTTCTCTGAGCACAAAAAAGACCACCACAGCCGTCGCGGTCTGCTGCGCATGGTTTCACAGCGTCGTAAGCTGCTGGATTACCTGAAGCGTAAAGACGTTGCACGTTACACCAGCCTGATCGAGCGTCTGGGTCTGCGTCGCTAAGTCTTACAGTCTGCTCTCCTCGCTTTCGTCGTCCGACGAAGGAAAAGGGGGAAAAAGGCAGATTTGTGCGAGTTTCGCTAAAAAGGGGCCTTTATGGCCCCTTTTTTCAGTCGGGCGGCAGCAATCCAGGCCAAACTATTGTATTGTTGCTGAGTGTGATCTTCAGTTGCAGAGATTCGCGCGGCTAATGAGAGGCTTTGTCCCATAAGGGATTAGGGTTGTCATTAGTCGCGAGGATGCAATGAAGATTTAAGAGTCACGGCAGGAGAAAGCTCTTGCCAGGAACGTTAAGGACATTATTTTGCTGAATCCGATCGTAAAAAAATTCCAGTATGGTCAGCATACCGTCACGCTTGAAACCGGTATGATGGCTCGTCAGGCCACCGCTGCCGTTATGGTCAGCATGGACGACACCGCTGTATTTGTAACCGTAGTTGGCCAGAAAAAAGCCAAGCCGGGTCAGGACTTTTTCCCTCTGACCATCAACTATCAGGAGCGTACCTACGCTGCTGGTCGTATCCCGGGCAGCTTCTTCCGTCGTGAAGGCCGTCCAAGCGAAGGCGAAACGCTGATTGCGCGTCTGATTGACCGCCCGCTTCGTCCGCTGTTCCCGGAAGGTTTTGTTAACGAAGTCCAGGTGATTGCCACCGTGGTTTCCGTTAACCCACAGGTTAACCCTGATATCGTAGCGATGATCGGCGCTTCTGCCGCGCTGAGCCTGTCCGGTATTCCTTTCAACGGCCCAATCGGCTCTGCCCGCGTGGGTTACATCAACGACCAGTACGTGCTGAACCCAACCACCGACGAGCTGAAAGAAAGCAAGCTGGATCTGGTTGTTGCTGGTACCGAAGGTGCCGTGCTGATGGTGGAATCCGAAGCGGAACTGCTGAGCGAAGATCAGATGCTGGGCGCCGTGGTATTTGGCCACGAGCAGCAGCAGGTTGTTATCGAAAACATTAAGGCACTGGTTGCCGAAGCGGGCAAACCTCGCTGGGAATGGCAGCCGGAAGCGGTTAACGAAGCGCTGAACAGCCGCATCGCCGCGCTGGCCGAATCCCGTCTGAGCGACGCTTACCGCATCACCGAAAAACAGGAGCGTTACGCTCAGGTTGACGTGATCAAATCTGAAACCACAGCGGCGCTGCTGGCGGAAGACGCAAGCCTGGACGAAGGCGAAATCAGCGATATCCTGCACGGTCTGGAAAAGAACGTGGTGCGTAGCCGCATTCTGCGTGGTGAGCCGCGTATCGACGGTCGTGAAAAAGATATGATCCGTGGTCTGGACGTGCGCACCGGCGTGCTGCCGCGTACTCACGGCTCCGCGCTGTTTACCCGTGGCGAAACTCAGGCGCTGGTAACGGCGACGCTGGGCACCGCGCGTGACGCACAGAACCTGGACGAGTTGATGGGTGAACGCACCGACAACTTCCTGTTCCACTACAACTTCCCTCCGTACTCCGTGGGTGAAACCGGTATGGTTGGCTCGCCTAAGCGTCGTGAAATTGGTCACGGTCGTCTGGCGAAGCGCGGCGTGCTGGCCGTAATGCCGAAAGGCGACGCGTTCCCGTACACCGTACGTGTAGTGTCAGAAATCACCGAATCCAACGGTTCATCGTCTATGGCTTCCGTATGCGGCGCTTCACTGGCGCTGATGGACGCGGGCGTGCCGATCAAAGCGGCCGTAGCCGGTATCGCGATGGGTCTGGTTAAAGACAACGATAACTTTGTCGTGCTGTCAGATATCCTGGGCGATGAAGATCACCTGGGCGACATGGACTTCAAAGTAGCCGGTAGCCGTGAAGGCATTACCGCGCTGCAGATGGACATCAAAATCGAAGGCATCACCCGCGAAATCATGCAGGTGGCGCTGAACCAGGCTAAAGGCGCGCGTCTGCATATCCTGGGCGTAATGGAACAGGCTATCAGCACGCCACGCGGCGATATCTCGCAGTTTGCTCCGCGCATCCATACCATCAAGATCAGCCCGGACAAGATCAAAGACGTGATCGGTAAAGGCGGTTCTGTTATTCGTGCGCTGACCGAAGAGACCGGCACCACCATCGAAATCGAAGATGATGGCACCGTGAAAATCGCTGCGACCGACGGTGACAAAGCGAAGTTCGCTATCCGCCGTATCGAAGAGATCACGGCAGAAATCGAAGTGGGCCGCATTTACAACGGTAAAGTGACCCGCATCGTCGACTTCGGCGCCTTCGTCGCTATCGGCGGCGGTAAAGAGGGTCTGGTGCACATTTCTCAAATCGCCGACAAGCGCGTTGAGAAAGTCACTGACTATCTGCAGATGGGTCAGGAAGTCCCGGTGAAAGTTCTGGAAGTTGATCGTCAGGGCCGCGTGCGCCTGAGCATCAAGGAAGCGGCCGAGCCGGAAGCGGCTGCGGCGCCTGCGCCAGAAGCTTCAGCAGAATAAGCAGCACACTAAGCTCTTCGCGGCGACGCGAAGAGCTGTTCCATCGCGAGGACAGGACGACACCTTGTGCACGGCAGGCGGATGAAAGGATGATCATCCCATTGTTTGTATTTGGGAGTGGTGAATGAAGCCTTTTTTGCGCTGGTGTTTCGTTGCGACAGCTTTAACGCTGGCAGGATGCAGCAACCCGGATTGGCGTAACAACGAGGTTTTGGCTGTTCCGCTACAGCCTACGTTGCAGCAGGAAGTGATCCTGGCGCGCATGGAACAAATACTTGCCAGTCGGGCATTAACCGATGATGAACGCGCACAGCTGTTATATGAGCGCGGAGTGTTGTATGATAGTTTAGGTTTGAGAGCACTGGCGCGAAATGATTTTTCACAAGCGCTGTCTGTCAGACCGGATATGCCGGAAGTATTCAATTACTTAGGCATATATCTGACGCAGGCAGGCAATTTTGATGCTGCCTACGAAGCGTTTGATTCTGTACTTGAGCTTGATCCAACTTACAATTACGCGCGTTTAAATCGCGGAATCGCACTCTACTACGGTGGAAGATTTAAACTAGCGCAAGATGATCTGCTGGCGTTTTATCAAGACGATCCTAACGATCCTTTCCGCAGCCTGTGGCTCTATCTCGATGAACGTGAGATGAGCGCCGACAAGGCAGAAGTGGCGCTGAAGCAGCGTTACGATAAGGCGGACAGAGACCAATGGGGATGGAATATTGTCGAGTTCTACCTGGGCCGTATCAGCGAAAAAACGCTGATGGAGAGGCTCAAGGCGGACGCAACGGATAACACCTCGCTCGCTGAACATCTCAGTGAAACCAACTTCTATTTAGGTAAGCACTACCTAAGTCTGGGGGAGAAGGACAACGCAGAAGCGTTGTTCAAGCTGACGGTTGCCAACAACGTCCATAACTTTGTTGAGCACCGATATGCATTGTTGGAGCTGGCGCTACTCGGCCAGACACAAGACGATTTATCAGAATCTGACCAGCAATAGCTGACGAACTTTTTTTGCCTGATTTTTGAAATGTCATCATCTTCACGGGTGAGGGCTTTCTTGTTCGTCGAAACCACTAATTTGAGCCGGTTCACACTTTTTGATGAAAATGACTGAATGTTTTCACGACGAGTTATGTAGACTGGCCGCCGCAATCTAAGAGGCACGTGTACTACATGACTGAAATTGAAACCACTTTTGCTGACCTGGGTCTGAACGAATCCATCCTCGAATCACTTAACGGCATGGGCTATGTTAAGCCATCTCCGATCCAGGCAGAGTGTATCCCACATCTGCTGGCGGGCCGTGACGTATTGGGTATGGCACAGACCGGTAGCGGCAAAACCGCAGCGTTCTCGCTGCCACTGCTACACAACATTGACAGCAACCTGAAAGCGCCACAAATCCTGGTGCTGGCACCAACTCGTGAGTTGGCGGTTCAGGTTGCGGAAGCCGTAACTGAATTCTCTAAACACATGCGCGGTCTTAACGTAGTGGCCCTTTACGGCGGCCAGCGTTACGACGTACAGCTGCGTGCGCTGCGCCAGGGTCCACAGGTTGTTGTGGGTACGCCTGGTCGTCTGCTGGACCACCTGAAACGCGGCACGTTAGACCTTTCTAACCTGCGCGGCCTGGTGCTGGACGAAGCCGATGAAATGCTGCGTATGGGCTTCATCGAAGACGTTGAAACGATTATGGCGCAGATCCCGGCCGATCATCAGACCGCGCTGTTCTCTGCCACCATGCCAGAAGCGATTCGTCGTATCACCAAACGCTTCATGAAAGATCCACAGGAAGTGCGTATTCAGTCAAGCCTGACCACGCGTCCTGATATCAGCCAGAGCTACTGGACCGCTTACGGTCGTAAGACCGACGCGCTGGTACGCTTCCTGGAGTCGGAAGATTTTGATGCGGCGATTATCTTCGTGCGCACCAAAAACGCCACGCTGGAAGTGGCCGAAGCGCTGGAGCGCAGCGGTTATAACAGTGCGGCCCTGAACGGCGATATGAATCAGGCGCTGCGTGAGCAGACCCTGGAGCGTCTGAAAGACGGCCGTCTGGATATTCTGATCGCTACCGACGTAGCGGCACGTGGTCTGGACGTTGAGCGTATCAGCCTGGTTGTGAACTACGACATCCCAATGGATGCCGAATCTTACGTTCACCGTATCGGCCGTACCGGTCGTGCAGGTCGTGCCGGCCGTGCGCTGCTGTTCGTTGAGAACCGCGAGCGTCGTCTGCTGCGTAACATCGAACGCACCATGAAGCTGACTATTCCTGAAGTAGAGCTGCCAAACGCAGAGCTGCTGGGTCAGCGTCGTCTGGCCAAGTTTGCCGCTAAAGTTCAGCAGCAGCTGGAAAGCAGCGATCTGGAACAGTACCGTGCGCTGCTGAGCAAAATGCAGCCTGCGGAAGAAGAGCTGGATATCGAAACGCTGGCTGCCGCGCTGCTGAAAATGGCGCAGGGCGAACGTCCGCTGATCGTACCGGCAGATCCGGCTCCACGTCCGCGTCGTGAGTTCAAAGAGCGTGACGATCGTCGCGGCGACCGTCCGGACCGTGGTCCTCGCGAAGCCCGTGATGGCGATCGTCCACGTCGTGAACGTCGTGACGTTGGCGATATGGAAGTTTACCGTATCGAAGTGGGTCGTGATGACGGCGTTGAAGTTCGTCATATCGTTGGCGCTATCGCTAACGAAGGCGATATCAGCAGCCGCTACATCGGCAACATCAAGCTGTTTGGTACGCACTCAACTATCGAACTGCCAAAAGGCATGCCGGGCGACATTCTGTCTCATTTCACCCGCACGCGTATTCTGAACAAGCCGATGAATATGCAGCTGATTGGTGATGCGCAGCCTCGCAGCAACGATCGTGGCGGTGAGCGTCGCGGTAGCGGTGCGCCAGGTCGCGGCGGTTTCGGCGGCGCGCGTAGCGAAGGCGGACGTAGCGAAGGCGGTCGTCGTTTCAGCAACGAGCGCAGCGGTAGCGGCGAGCGTCGTCCGGGCGGCTTCAGCCGTGACGGTCGTGCACCACGTCGTGAAGACGGCGCAGCGCCGACTCGTCGTCGTGATGCCTAATCACTGCTAGCCAGTCTGATGCCGGTCACTGAAAAGTGACCGGCATTTTTTTTGCCTTTAAGAAAGCGAATAGTTGCAGCGGGGCGAGTACGTCAGGCGGGAATCGTTTTAACAGCGGGCGAGGGAATGGCTTCCCCCGCCATTTTTGTTACAGCGAGCGGTAGGCTTCCATGGCCAGCGCAAACGAGCGCAGCCGCGCCTCTTTATCAAAAATCTGGCCGTTTACCATGATTTCATCCGCCTGGGTTTCCCGCATCAGTGCAGACAGGCCGTGACGCACTTTATCCAGATCGCCGACAATCGACATGCTTAACGCCTGCTGCACGCCATACTGCTCGGAAGGCGACCACAGGTTATCCATATTTTCCACCGGCGCAGGCAGCGGGCCCGGCTGACCGCGACGCAGATTGACGAACTGCTGCTGCATGGAGGTAAACAGGAAACGGGCATCGCGCTCGCTGTCGGCGGCGACCACGTTAACGCAAACCATCGCGTGCGGCTGCGCCAGGCGAGCCGAAGGCTTAAAGTTTTCGCGATAAAGGTGCAGCGCCTGGAACAGCATCTCGGGCGCAAAATGCGAGGCGAAAGCGAACGGCAGGCCCAGCTTCGCCGCGAGTTGGGCGCTGTAAAGGCTGGAGCCAAGCAGCCAGACGGGGATTTTCAGGCCCAGGCCCGGCACCGGCTGAACGGCAGGCGCCTCGCCCTGTTCGGCGTCGAACCAGCCGACTATCTCCGCCACGTCGGCCGGGAAGTTATCCACGTGACCGCCCATATGCCGACGTAGCGCCATCATGGTGCGCTGATCGGAGCCGGGCGCGCGTCCCAGGCCTAAATCAATGCGTCCCGGATAGAGAGATTCCAGCGTACCGAACTGCTCCGCAATCACCAGCGGCGCGTGGTTTGGCAGCATCACGCCGCCGGAGCCGAGCCGTAGCGTGCTGGTATTAGCGGCAAGATAGCCGATCAGCACCGACGTCGCCGCGCTGGCGATGCCGGTCATATTGTGGTGTTCAGCCAGCCAGTAGCGGTTGAAACCCAGTTGTTCCGCCTGCTGCGCCATCGCCAGCGAGGTATGAAAAGCGTCACGCGCGGTCGCGCCCTGAGGGATCGGGGCCAGATCGAGCACGGACAGAGAGGCAGTTTTTTTATCAGACATAATCGCTCACTTTATTTCCAGGCTACGCGCCTGCGCAAATACACAGCCTAAGCGATCTTCAGGGAAGCGGATTGGCAATTTGCAGCACTTTACGCGAGCCCGGGACGTGAAGAAAGATAAGTGTGCCTCTACTGCGCTAAACGAAATGGCGGCTGGCCGACGGCGCGTTACTCCACCAGCGTCAGACCGGCCATTTGCCGCCAGTAGCCGTTGCAGTGCTGCTGGTCAATCAGCGTTAACGGCGCATGGCCCGTTTCATTAGCGTGAAAGGCATTTATCACTTCCAGCGTGTCGGTTCCCTGCGGTGAGAAACGGACAATGTCCACCAATCCCTGCATGGAAACCAGATCGTTCCCCAAATTATAGCAGTAGCCGCTCATGGTCTGGATACCGTTCAGCACAAACACCTGCTGATCTTCCTGAGAGCGCACCGCTCTGCCGTGAGGGTAGTTAATACAACAGGTCTGGCAATCGTCTTTGCTGCGATCTTCTGCGCGGGCGGTAAAGCAGCGGGCGGAGAGCGCCAGCGGCAGATAGCCGTACCCCAGCACCTCTACGTCGAATCGGCCGCGGATCCCCAGCTCTTCGCACTGGGCTAACAGCGCGCAGAGCCAGTCGCGCGAAAGCTCGACCGGCATACACCAGCGCACCATACCCAGCTTATGCAGCAGGCGCAGCGTCATGGCGTTATAACAGTTCAGCGCATGACCGGCGACAAAAGGCAGGCCCGCTTCCGCGGCCATATGCACCGTGCCCATATCGTTGGCTTCAATCAGAAATTCGCCGTTATCGACATAGCGCTTCAGCTCGGTCAGCTCGGAAGGCGACTCAACCAGCGCCAGCGTGCTTAGCGCAACCTGCTTGCCCGCGCCGACCAGTTCTTTCGCCAGCGCCATCCAGTCGGCAAATTTAACGGCGCGGCGTTTGCTGCACACCGCCTCGCCCAGATAGATAATGTCCGCCTGGCTGGCGGCGGCGGCCTGGTAGAAAGCGAACAGATCTTCTTTCGGCCAGTACCAAAGCACCGGCCCTAACGCATACTTCATGATTTTTCCTACTGCCATTGACGATGATAAGCACCCAGCGTGGTTTGCGTCCCTTCGCTCAGGGCGCTGAGCGCGGCCATCCAGTGCTGCTGCACGGCAAAATTCTGCGGATCGGCCTTGCAGCGATCGATTGCCTGTCGCCAGATTTGCGTCACCTGCTGCACATAGGCCGGGCTGCGCTGACGGCCTTCGATTTTCACCGAGGCGATATTCATGCCCAGCAGCGTGGGAAGCAGCTCAAGCGTGTTCAGGCTGGTCGGCTCCTCCAGCGTGTGGTAAGCCGTCTGCTCCACCTTATAACGGCCTTTGCACAGCGTAGGGTAGCCGGCGTTTTCCTGAGCGCCGTAGCGGTCAATCAGCACGTTATTCAGGCGGGATTCCAGCCCGTCTGGCGTTTGCTGCCAGCGAACAAAACGGGCGGGCGAGCAGGCGCCTACGGTATTAGGCGACTCACCGGTCAGCCAGGAAGAGAGGTAGCAGCGACCTTCGGCCATAATGCACAGGCTGCCGAAAGCGAACACTTCCAGCGGCACGGGCGACGTGCGGGCAAGCTGGCGAACCTGATGCACGGAAAGCACGCGCGGCAGCACTACGCGCGCAACGTCAAAATGGCGCTGATAGAATTTTATCGCTTCGCTGTTGGTGGCCGAAGCCTGCACGGAAACGTGTCGCTCGATGTGAGGATAGCGGCTTGCTGCGTATTCCAGCATGGCGATATCGGCCAGGATCAGTGCGTCCACGCCCGCGTCGGCCGCGCTGTCTATGGCATTTTCCCAGCGGGCATAGCCGGATGGATGGGCGAAAGTATTAATCGCAACATGCAGTTTGCGTCTATGCTGATGAACGTAGCGAGCGGCCTCTTCCAGCCGTTTTGCCGTGAAGTTAAGGCCGGCGAAATGACGGGCGTTGGTATCATCTTTCAGCCCAACGTAGACAGCATCTGCGCCGCTGGCGATGGCCGCCTTCAGGGCCGGTAGATTGCCGGCAGGACAAAGCAGTTCCATACCGGCAGGACAAAGCAGTTCCATATAAGATCCCGTAAGCAAGAGAACAAAGAAGTTTACGCTTCTCCACCGTGCCATTTTTTGATGCAGGGCAGTGAAAAGCGTAACGATCGCCATAATTTTTATGACGAAGCCGGCAAGGTTTGCGCACTTTGTTGATCCATCTGCCTTACAGGATCCTGCAATATGGCAAAATAGCTGAAATTTTATCTGAAGGAGTGATAATGGTGCTTAACCCGTTACGCGCGCAGCTGGTTCGCAAAGGCCCGCAGTGGCTGCGTCTGCCGCTACAATTTGCCCCCTTTGCCGCTAAAAAACATTTTTTGCAGCAGCTGCTGAGCTGGCAATTTCACTATGCACTGGCGGAAGGTGAGTTAAACTTTTTGCAGGGGCACTGGTTAGGTGTTGAAATCCGCGATCTGGGGCTGAGTTGGGCAACCACCGTTGAGCAGGGCGCGTTACGGGTGGCCGATCGGGCCGAGGCGGATGTGTGGTTTCGCGGCGACGTCAACGACCTGCTGCTGGTGGCGGCGCGTCGGCGCGATCCGGATACGCTGTTTTTTCAGCGTCGGCTGGTGATTGAAGGCGATACCGAGCTGGGGCTGGAAGTCAAAAATCTGATGGATGCTATCGAGCTTGAGACTATGCCGAAGCCGCTGCGAATCGGATTGATGCAGCTGGCTGATTTTATTGAGGCAGGACTGACTGAGGACGCGGCTGCGACAGCAGATCGCGCAGGTGTAACATGTTAATTCGTACGGAAATCGGCGTCGATGCGGCCAGCATAGACAGTTTGTTGCGCCGCAGCTTTCCCACCTCCGCAGAGGCGGAGCTGGTACAGCAGCTGCGTGAAGATGGCTTACTGACGCTGGGCATTGTGGCGACCGATGATGAAGGACAGGTGCTGGGCTATGCTGCCTTCAGCCCGGTCACCCTGAATGGCGAAGACAAGCAGTGGGTAGGCCTGGCGCCGCTGGTGGTGGATGAAAGCGTACGCGACCAGCCGTTAGACAAGCAGCTGATTTACGAAGGGCTGGATACGCTTAACGAGTTCGGCTACGCCGCCGTAGTGGTGGTGGGCGATCCCGACTATTACGGGCGCTACGGTTTTGAACCGGCCGCCCGCCATCAGCTACGCTGCCGCTGGCAGGGCGGTGAAGCCGCTTTCCAGGTCTACAAGCTGGCGGATGATGCTTTTAGCGGCGTGGAAGGCCAGATCGATTTCGCGGCGCCGTTTAACCGCCAGTAAGATCGGTCAGCCAGGCTTCAAGTGAAACAGGCTGGTGTGTCACCAGCCTGATTTTTTCCTGCCGTTTCAGCTGCTTTATCCGGTATTCCAGCCTGGAGGCGCTGGCGCGGTCGCCCGCTTCGCAGTGAAACAGCAGCGTCAGCGGCCCTTTGCCGCGCAGCGCCTTCGCGCCCGTGCCCGCCTGATGCTGCTTAAAGCGTCGCGGCACATCATTAGTAATGCCGGTATAGAGCGCGCCGCCTGCTGTCTGCACGATATAAAGGTGCCAGGGCGCTGTTGCCTGTGTTGCCATCCGTTATTGCCCGTCGCCAGTCGTGGCCGAAAGTTTATCAGCTCGCGCACGGCGCGAAAGGTTTTTTGCGTAGTTTTCAGGGAGTCATCATGTCCGAACCAGAGCCGTTACAGGCCATCACCCGCTATTTACAAAAGCAGCATGTGCTGTCGGTGTGCGGCGGTAGCCCCGTCTGGTGCGCCAACTGTTTTTATGTCTTTGATGCAGAGAACGTTGCGTTCTGGCTGATGACGGAGGAGAAAACGCGTCACGGCAGCCAGTTTGTCCGCGATCCGCAGGTTGCAGGCACGATTAACGGCCAGCCGAAGTCGGTGATGTTAATCAAAGGCGTGCAGTATACGGGGCAGGTCAGCCTGTTGACGGGGGCGGCAGAAGAGAAAGCACGTAGGGCCTATATCAAACGATTTCCGGTCGCGGCGGCAGCTTCAGCGCCCCTTTGGGAAATCGCCGTCAGCGAGCTGAAAATGGTGGATAACGCGTTGGGATTTGGCAAAAAGCTGAGCTGGCGGCGGGAATAAAAGAACGGCCAGGCGAACCTGGCCGCTACTCTCAAACGGTTTCGAGAATGCGCAGCGATTCACGGTTGAACGCAGGCAGATCGTCCGGCGTACGGCTGGTGACCAGCTTGTCGTTGTCCACCACCACTTCTTTGTCGTAGAAGTCGGCACCGGCATTTTTCAGATCGATAGCGATAGCCTTCACCGAGGTCATTTTGCGGCCTCGCGTGGCGTTGGCGCTAATCAGCAGCTGTGGGCCGTGGCAGATAGCGAAGATCGGCTTACCGGCATCCACAAAGGCTTTGGTGAAGTTTACAAAGCGATCGTCGCCGCGCAGGCTATCCGGCGAATGACCGCCCGGCAGCAGCAGCGCGTCGAAGTCGTCCACGTTTACATGGTCGATATCTTTATCGATCTTCACCTGGGCTTTACCCTGCTTGCCCGTGACGGTGACGCCCGCTTTTTTATCAATAGTCACAACCTGGTGGCCAGCTTTGGTATAGGCTTCGGCTGGCGAAGTAAATTCGGAGTCTTCGAATTCATCAGTGATCAGGACAGCAATCTTCTTGCTCATCTTTTCCTCCGGTTATTATTGTGAAGTCAGTTAAGCCTGGTTGAAAACACTGAAAAATCAAGCCGCGTCGAAGTAATGCGCTGCATGTTACTGATTACAGGGGGGAGTTAGCTGCCGCTAACCGCTTTGGGAGGCGAAGGCTACACTCAGTAAAAAGGAGAAACGGATGAGAGTACTGATTACCGGCGCGACCGGCCTGGTGGGACAACATCTTCTGCGCCTGCTGATTGACGATCCGCGCGTCAGCGAGATCGTGGCGCCAACAAGACGTAAGCTGCCGGAGATGAACAAGGTAACTAACCTGGTGGAGGCCGATCTCACCGACGTGCTGGGCCCGCTGCAAACGCCGCTGGATATTGTCTTTTGCTGTCTGGGCACCACGCGGCGCGAGGCGGGCAGCAAGGCGGCCTTTATCCACGTCGACTATGCGCTGGTGGTGGATACGGCCATTGCCGGTCAGCGGCTCGGCGCCAAACATCTGCTGGTGGTCAGCGCGCATGGCGCAAATATGCATTCGCCTTTCTTCTACAATCGGGTGAAGGGCGAAATGGAGAACGCGCTGCAAAAGCAGGGCTGGCCGCGCCTGACCTTAATCCGGCCGTCGCTGCTGCTGGGCGAAAGAGAAAACAGCCGCGCGGGCGAGTCGCTGATGGCGCCGCTGTTTCGTCTGCTGCCGGGCAACTGGCGCGCCGTTGCCGCCAGAGACGTCGCCGCCGTGATGCTGCGCGAAGCTTTTGCGCCAGCACGGCAGGAGGTCACCGTCATCGAGTCGTCAGCGATCCCGCGCGCGCGGTAAGCGCGACCGAAACGACATAGTAATGTGACCGCTGCGTCGGCGATCTGCAAACACTGTGAGTAGCTGCTCCGCATGGAGCGGTCAGTTCGATATTTACAGCGTCCCGCCCGCGTCGGTAAATAAGATTTAGCCGTGCCGGGAAAGGCGAACGGGATAAGCAAGCCGCGCCGTCCTTAGCGCAGATAGTGGATAACCTGATTGCTGCTGCCTCGCCAGCGCAGCGCCGGATCGCGCAGCGCCTCAATAAATTTACCGTCCACCAGCACGTCGAGCAGCTCTACCACACGGCGCTGTTCTGCGCTCAGTTCCGCCAGACAGTAGCCCGTCCACAGCCAGATATCTTTTCCCGCACAGTCGCGACGCACCCGTTGTACCAGCCGGTAAATATCGGCCACGTTAGCCGGATGCAGCGGATCGCCGCCCGACAGCGACAGACCCTGGCGCGGGATGCGCGTATCGTTCAGATCGGCAATCAGCTGCTCTTCCATTTGCACGGTAAAGGGATAGCCGGAATTGAGCCGCCAGGTGCTTTTGTTATAGCAGCCGACGCACTGGTGCTCGCAGCCGGCCACGAACAGCGTGCAGCGCGTACCCGGCCCGTTAACGATATCGACCGGGTAATATTGATGAATATTCACCCCAGCTGGCCTGCGGCCAGATGCTTAACGCGGCGCTTCACTTCCTCCTGCTTGCCGGCGTTGAACGGCCGCGCGTCCGGGCTGCCCAGATAGCCGCAGACGCGCCGGGTGACGGAAACGCGTTCAGGATCGTGGTTGCCGCATTTGGGGCAGGTAAAGCCCTTGCTGGTGCAGTCAAACTCTCCGGTAAAGCCGCACTCGTAGCATTCGTCGATCGGGGTATTGGTGCCGTAATAGGGCACGCGGCTGTAGCTGTAGTCCCAGACATCCTCCAGCGCCTTCAGGTTATGCTGGATATTGGGATATTCGCCGTAACAGATAAAACCGCCGTTGGCGAGCGGCGGATAGGCCGCTTCGAAATCGATTTTGTCGTAGGGGTTAACCTTCTTCTCGACGTCAAGATGAAAGCTGTTGGTGTAGTAGCCTTTGTCGGTCACGCCTTTGACGATGCCGAACTGCGCGCGATCCAGACGGCAGAAGCGGTCGCACAGGTTCTCGCTTGGCGTGCTGTAAAGGCTGAAGCCGTAGCCGGTTTCCTCTTTCCAGGCCTCGACCGTTTCGCGCAGGCGGCTGACGATAGCCAGCGCCTTGCGCCGCAGCTCCGCATCATCGTAAAGATGGGTTTTGCCGCCGCTCAGGGCGTTAATGGTTTCATGAATGCCGATATAGCCCAGCGAGATCGAAGCGCGTCCGTGTCTGAAAATTTCCGCCACGTTATCGTCTGCCTTCAGCCGCACGCCGCAGGCGCCTTCCATATAGAGGATCGGTGCCACGCGCGCTTTGACGTTTTCCAGCCTGGCGATACGGGTCATCAGCGCTTTTTTCGCCAGCCGCAGACGGCTGTCCAGCAGATCCCAAAAGCGAGCTTCATCACCCGCCGCCTCCAGCGCGATGCGCGGCAGATTCAGGCTAATCACGCCGATATTATTACGCCCTTCATGCACCTGTTCGCCGTTCTCTTCCCACACGCCCAGGAAGCTGCGGCAGCCCATCGGCGTTTTAAACGAGCCGGTCACTTTCACCACCTGCTCATAATTAAGGATATCGGGATACATGCGCTTGCTGGCGCACTCCAGCGCCAGCTGTTTGATATCGTAATTGGCGTCGCCCGGCGAGCGGTTCAGCCCCTCTTTGATGGCGAAGACCAGCTTGGGGAACACCGCCGTTTTATGGTTTTTCCCCAGCCCGGCAATGCGGTTGCGCAAAATGGACTGCTGCACCAGCCGTGCCGCCCAGCTGGTGCCAAGGCCGAAGCCAAAGGTCACAAAAGGCGTCTGGCCGTTGGCGGTATGCAGCGTATTCACCTCATACTCCAGCGACTGGAAGGCGTCGAAGCACTCCTTCTCCGTGCAGCTCTGCGCGTAGGCTTCCACATCGGCAATTTGCCATTTACGCGCCGCCTGCCGATGTTTTTCCCGGCTTGCCTCGACAAAAGGCGCCAGCACCTCGTCAATCCGGTTAATAGTGGTGCCGCCATAAATATGGCTGGCAACCTGAGCGATAATCTGCGCGGTCACGGCGGTAGCGGTCGAGATCGATTTAGGCGGCTCTATCTCGGCGTTGCCCATCTTAAAGCCCTGGGTCAGCATGCCTTTAAGATCGATCAGCATGCAGTTGAACATCGGGAAGAAGGGCGAGTAGTCCAGGTCGTGATAGTGAATTTCGCCGCGCTCGTGAGCCAGCACCACGTCGCGCGGCAGGATATGCTGGGTGGCATAGTGTTTGGCTACGATACCGGCCAGCAGATCGCGCTGCGTGGGGATCACCTTACTGTCTTTATTGGCGTTTTCGTTCAGCAGCGCCGGGTTGCTTTGCTCGACCAGCCCACGGATCGCCTTATTCAGCTTGCCGCGCAGCTCGCGGGCAATATCGCGGTCGTGACGATATTCTATATAGGTTCGGGCCAGCGCGGGATAGGGGCCGGCCATCAGCGCGTTTTCGACGGTGTTCTGAATAACATGGATATCCACTTCTTCCTGCGTCAGCTGCCGACAGATGTGTTCGGTCACCTGCGCGCAGTAATCATCATCATGAATAGCCGCCGCGCTGGCCGCGCCTTTTATCGCCTCCAGAATGCGTGCTTGCTCAAAAGGCGCGCGGCAGCCGTCCCGTTTAATCACTAATGAAGCCATAGCGTATCCCTGTTTCAATATCTACATATAGGTATAGCGTGGCATGATAGTATCTATATGTTGTGCTTTCCTGCGATTTAACCGCCTGGTTTTTGATTTGGAACAAAGATCGCAAAAGGGTGACGCAATGTCAGACACTTAAGCCGCTGGCCATTTTTCCGAACGCGCAAAAATCGTTCTGTGCAGGATGAAGGCAGCGTGATTAATCGATTTTCGCACGTTCAGCGCCTTTCCGGAGTTGCAATCACCCGCCCGGACTTCATATTATTGCCTGTTACGCAAAGCGGTTATCTGCTCAGGCCATTCCGGGATACAGACTGATGTCTTCTGTAACGTACAACGAAAAACAGGTGAGCCGCTGGCTGGGCGCGCGCACCGTGGCCAGAGCAAAAGAGCTGGTGGATAAAGCGCAGCACCTGCAATGGCAGAACAATCTGTTGACCGGCGAGGTGCCCGGCAGAAAAATCGAACCTTTTCAGGTTATGGTGCATTTCAGCCGGCCACAGGGCAAACTGCACGCCAGCGGCGAATGCACCTGTCCGGTTAAAAACAACTGCCGCCATGCGGCTGCGGTCATGCTGGCCTGGCTGCAACGTCAGCCCGTCAACAAGGCCGCCTCCGCGCCCGCGCTGGTGACTGCCGAGCCGCAGCCCATGCTACGGCTGGAATCGCGCGCGAAATTTATCAGCGGTTTTGGCCGTTACGGACATCGACAGAAACGGCTCGATTTTGCCGCGGTGCATTTTGACTACGCCGGTATTCTTGTGCCAGCTGGCAGCAGCGGCGAAGACTTTCCCGATCGTCACGGCAGGCTTTTCCGCGTCAGCCGCCGGATGGAGCAGGAGCAGCGCTGGCTAAGCGAGCTTAACGCTGCCGGGCTGCAGACCATTCCTTCCGGCCATATCTATACGCCGCATTCAGCGCCGCTGCCGCCTGCTATTTTCGCCCCGGACATGCCCGAACAGTGGCGCGATGTTATCCATCATGTGCTTCCCGACCTGCGCAAGCGCGGCTGGCAAACCAGCGTGGACGATGATTTTACCTGGAACATTACGGAAATTGCGGCCATCGATGGCCGCGCCGTGCAGCAGCAGGATGGCTGGTATGCGCTGGAGATAGAGGCCAACACCGGTGCGTATAAGGTGAATATGCGGCCGCTGCTGGCGGGGCTGTTCCGTCAGGATCGCCGCTGGCTGTCCAGCGACCTTTCGGTAATAGCCGATAACGAAACGGTAGAGCTGCGCAGCGAACGTAACGAACGACTGCATATTGGCGCCGGTCGCCTGAAAACGCTGGTGGGCAGCCTGGCCGATCTGCTGGCGCAGGATGAAGCCGCACCGCTGCGTATCGCGCCTTACGAGGCCGGCAGGCTGACGGCGCTAAGCGAAACGGGCCGCTGGCAGTTTAACGGCGACAACGGCGTCCTGCAGCTGGCGGAGAGCCTGAGGGCGGGCAAAGGGATCCAGCCCGTTGCGCCGCCTGCCGGTCTTGAGGCCCGGCTGCGCGACTATCAGCTCCAGGGCGTCAGCTGGATGCAGTTCCTGCGCGCCAATAATCTGTCCGGCGTGCTGGCCGACGATATGGGGCTGGGAAAAACCATTCAGACGCTGGCGCACCTGCTGCTGGAGAAAGAAGCGGGCAGGCTGGATCGTCCGGCGCTGATCGTGGTGCCGACCACGCTGGTGTATAACTGGATGCAGGAAGCCAGCCGCTTTGCGCCGACGTTAAAAATGCTGGCGCTGACCGGGCCGCAGCGAAAATCCTTTTACGATCGCATTGAGCACTATGACGTGGTGCTGACCACCTATTCGCTGCTGTGGCGCGATCAGCCGCAGCTGCTGGGCCACAGCTATCATCTGCTGATCCTGGACGAGGCGCAGTACGTGAAAAACAGCGCGTCGCGGGCCGCCTCGGTGATCCGCACGTTAAAGTCGCGCTACCGGCTTTGCCTGACCGGCACGCCGCTGGAAAACCACCTGGGTGAACTTTGGTCGCAGTTTGATTTCCTGCTGCCCGGTTTTCTGGGCAGCGAAAAAGCTTTTACCCAGGAGTGGCGTATTCCCATTGAGCGCGACGGCGATCGGGTCAGGCGCGAGCTGCTGGCTAAGCGCGTGCGGCCTTTTATGCTGCGTCGTCGCAAGCAGGAAGTGGCGAAAGAGCTGCCGCCGAAGAACACCATTGTGCGTTCGGTAGAGCTGGAAGGCGCGCAGCGCGAGCTTTACGAAAAAGTACGCGGCGCAATGCAGGATCGCGTAAAGCTGGCGGTAGAGCAGCAGGGCGCGGGACGCAGCCATCTGCTGGTGCTGGATGCGCTGCTGAAGCTGCGGCAGATCTGCTGCGATCCACGGCTGATCGACAGCGACAAAACGACCAGAGTTAAACAGTCGGCCAAGCTGGCGCTGCTGCGGGAGATGCTCAGCGATCTGCTGGCGGAAGATCGCCGTATCCTGATCTTCTCTCAGTTCACCACCATGCTGTCGCTGATTGCGGAAGAGTTACAGAAGGCGCGTATTCCCTACGTGATCCTGACCGGCAGCACGCGCGATCGCAGCGAGCCGGTACGCCGCTTCCAGAACGGCGAAGTCCCGGTGTTTTTAATCAGCCTGAAGGCGGGCGGCGTGGGCCTGAACCTGACGGCGGCCGATACGGTGATCCATTACGATCCCTGGTGGAATCCGGCGGCAGAGAATCAGGCTACGGATCGCGCCTATCGTCTGGGCCAGGACAAGCCGGTATTTGTCTATAAGCTGATCGCCGCAGGCAGTATTGAAGAAAAGATCGTTGCGCTACAGCAGCGTAAAGCGGAGCTGGCCGAAGGGATTTTGGAAAACGACCTGAGCGAAACAACAAGTTTTACCAGCGAAGACCTGACCGCGCTGTTTGCGCCGCTGTAAATGCGGCATCTGCTAACGTCAGCCGTGCCTGATCTGAACGTGGCGTTACGTTTGTAGATGCCATGTCCGATAACGTCAGTCATGACTGTGCCGAACGCGGCGCTACGTATGTAGTCGCCGCAGCCTGCTTGCCACCGAAGCGGTTTACGCCTTGTTGGCGCCGCCGTCCCAGCGCTTCTGATACCACCACACCGCTTCCCACGGACGCAGCATCACCTCGCCAGGGGTAACGTGCGTATCAGGATAGTTACTGATCAGCACATCCCAGTGACCGCTGTAGGCCGGCGGGTGCCAGACCTGCGTTTCGCCGCTGAAGTTAGCAGCCACCACCAGCACCTCTTTCTCGAAGCGGCGGCAGTAGCACCACAGATAAGCGTGATCCGGCAGCAGATCGAGGTAATCGCCCCAGGTCAGGATCGGATAGGCTTTCCTGAGTTGGATCAGCTTCTGATAGGCGTAAAACACCGAGTTTTCATCAGCCAGCGCCGCTTCTGCGTTTATCGTTTCCATATTGTCACACATGCCGATCCACGGCGTGCCGCTGGTGAAGCCGCCGTTTTCTCCCGCGTGCCACGGGATCGGCGTTCTGCCGTTGTCGCGCGATTTGCTGGCGAGGATCTCCAGCAGGTTATCGCTGTCGCGTCCCTGCGAGCGCAGTTCGGCGTACATGTTGTGGCTTTCGATATCGCGATAGTCCAGGATGCGGGTGAAATGCGGGTTGGTCATACCCAGCTCTTCGCCCTGGAAAATATAAGGCGTGCCCTGCATCCCGTGCAGCACCAGCGCCAGCATCTTCGCCGACTGCACGCGATATTGCCCCTCGTCGCCCCAGCGCGAAACCACGCGCGGCTGGTCATGATTACACCAGAACAGCGCGTTCCAGGCCTTGTTATGCATGCCATGCTGCCAGTGGGTGAAGATAGCCTTCTGCGCCACCAGATCCAGCGGCGTCAGCGTCCATTTCTGGCCGTTAAAGAAATCGACCTCGACGTGATCGAAGCTGAACACCATCGACAGCTCTTCGCCCTCCAGCGAACCGTACTGCTGGCAGTGCTCCAGCGTGGCGGAAGACATTTCGCCTACCGTCATCAATTCACGCGGACGGAACACGTCGCGGCTCATTTCGCGCATATATTCGTGGATGCGCGGCCCGTCGGTATAGAACCGCAGCCCGTCGCCGTTGGGATCGTTGGGAAAATCCTGGTCCTTGGAAACCAGGTTCACCACGTCCAGCCGCAGCCCGTCGATGCCGCGATCGGCCCAGAAATTAACGATCTGCTTCAGCTCGGCGCGCAGATTATCGTTTTCCCAGTTGAGATCGGCCTGTTCCGGCGCCCACAGGTGCATATAGTACTGGTTGCTCTCCGGGTGCCAGCGCCAGGCATGGCCGCCAAACTTCGACTGCCAGTTGTTTGGCGGCTCGGCCGGCGTGCCGTCGCGCCAGATGTAGTAGGAGCGATAGGGGCTTTCGGGATCCAGCGCTTCGTGAAACCAGTGGTGCTGGGTGGAGCTGTGGTTAAACACCATATCCAGGATCAGCCGCATCCCGCGCCGGTGGGTTTCTTCCACCAGGTTATCAAAGTCGTTAAGCGTGCCAAATAACGGATCGATGGCGGTGTAGTTCGCCACGTCGTAGCCGTTGTCTACCTGCGGCGAGATATAAAACGGCGTCAGCCAGATGGCGTCCACGCCCAGCTTTTTCAGGTAGTCCAGATGTTGGATCACGCCGGCCAGATCGCCCGTTCCGCTGCCGGTAGTGTCCTGGAAACTCTTGGGATAAATTTGATAGATAACGCCGTTCTGCCACCACGGTGGATTTTTAGTCATTGCTCAATCCCGATATAAAAGGTCCGTTTGCGCTGTTATCGCCTTTTTGTTCTTTCCTAAGGTTAGCTATTAACTGGCAAGTGGAGATACGGGCGCAGTGAAAATTTTTTAGGCGAGGCCGAAAGGCGCACAAAGAGAGAATAAAAACTGACGGCCGGGGAAAACTTTCCTCTCCCGACGGGAGAGGAGAAGGCTTTAGCGACGTACGGCGATCGCTTCGATCTCGATTTTGACATCTTTTGGCAGGCGGGCCACTTCTACGCAGGAGCGTGCCGGGAAGCTGGCCTGGTGCTCGGTAAAGAAAGCTTCATAGGCCGCGTTCACGGTAGCAAAATCGTTAAGATCCTTCACGAATACCGTGGTTTTAACGATGTCGCCTACCTTCAGGCCCGCCGCTTCCACGATGGCCTTGACGTTCTCCAACGACTGACGAGCCTGCGCGGCAACGTCTTCTGCCACGCTGCCGGTTTTAGGATCGACCGGGATCTGGCCAGAAGTGATGATCATGCTGCCCAGATCGACGCCCTGCACGTAGGGGCCGATAGCCGCCGGTGCGTTTTCGGTGCTGATTTCGCGAGACATAATTTCTCCATATTAAATGAGGCCGGTAAAAGCCCGGATCCGCCCCATTATAAGCCGCCCGAAACTGATTACCAGTTCGCCATGACCACGTGACGCGCGAACTCTTTCTCGCAGTATTTGCACTTTAACTGCACGTTATCGTTACGTTTTTTCACCGCAAAGCTGGAGTTGACCGGCTCGCTGCGGCTGATGCAGTTGCTGTTGGGGCAGATCAGCACGCGTTCGATGGTGTCCGGCAGCGTCGGCGAAATTTTGCCGACCACGTCGTAGTTATCGATGCGGTTCACCGTGGCATGCGGCGCGTAAACCGCCAGCTGGTTGATTTGATCGTCCGTCAGAAACGTGTTTTCAATTTTGATCAGATCTTTGCGGCCCATCTCGCCGGAGGGCAGGTTCAGGCCGATGGTGATGCGCTGATCGGTTTCCGTCAGGCGAAACAGCGACAGCAGCTTAAAACCAATCTGCGCCGGGATATGATCGATTACCGTGCCGCGCTTAATTGCTTCAACCTGTAATTTATTATCTTGTGTCATCGTCAGTTCCTCTTACAGAGCCAGTTCGCTGTTCAACACCAGCGCCAGCAGCGCCTGGCGGGCAAAAATACCATTGCCCGCCTGTTGGAAATACCAGGCGTGCGGCGTGGCATCGACATCCGTCGTAATCTCATCAATACGCGGCAGCGGGTGCAGCACCTTCATGGTTTCGCGCGCGCCGACCAGGTCGGAAGCCCGCAGCACGAACTGCGCTTTGACGTTGGCGTACTCTGACGGATCCAGACGCTCTTTCTGCACGCGCGTCATATACAGAATATCCACCTGCGGCACCACTTCCTCAATGCTGTCGTGGCGGCTCCACGCAATGCCTTTCTCATCCAGCATATCGGTGATATAGGCGGGCATCGCCAGCGCGTCGGGTGCGATAAACAAAAAGCGATTGCCTTCGAACTTCGCCAGCGCCTGCGTCAGTGAATGCACGGTACGGCCATATTTCAGGTCGCCGACCATGGCGACATTCAGATTGCTCAGGCGGCCCTGAGTTTCCTGAATAGTAAAGAGATCCAGCAGCGTTTGCGTTGGATGCTGGTTAGCGCCGTCGCCCGCGTTGAGGATCGGTACGCCGCCGGAAAACTCCGTGCCCAGACGCGCCGCGCCTTCCTGCGGATGCCGCATGACAATGGCATCCACGTAGGTGCTGATAACGGAAAGCGTATCCGCCAGCGTTTCGCCTTTTTTACCCAGCGAGGTATTGCTGCCGTCGGCAAACCCCACCACGGACGCACCCAGACGATGCATGGCGCTTTCAAACGACAGGCGCGTGCGGGTAGAGGCCTCGAAAAAGCAGCTGGCGATAACCTTATGCTTCAGCAGCTCCGGCTGCGGCTTCGCCTTCAGGCTGGCGGCGGTACGCAGCACCAGCTCCAGCTCTTCACGACTGAGATCGTTAATTGAAATGATATGTTTATGATACAGCGGGTTAGCCATGTTCATTCTCCTCTACGCGTGCCGATAAGCGGAAAAACGGGCAAAAAAAAGCCCCTCAATGAGGGGCTTTTTCTACAGATCGGGAAGGAGGAAAAACGGCACTGCCGGCCTGCATTCAGGCGCGTCATTTTTACTCTGTCAGCAGTGGTCAGTTTCATGCATCCTCCAGACAAACGGGGGGCATTATACGCATTCGGTCAGCGGCGGCAAGCAAAAGTAATCGATTGCCTGGCGCTGATTCAGGGTAGCCGGGCCAGCGTGGCCACCATCACCGCCTTGATGGTATGCAGCCGGTTTTCCGCCTGGTCGAACACCACGCTGTGCCTGGATTCAAACACCTCATTGGTGACTTCCATGCCGCCGTGCAGATCGTATTGCTCAGCCATCTGTCGGCCCAGCGTGGTTTGATCGTCGTGAAAAGCGGGCAGGCAATGCAGGAATTTCACCGCAGGATTGCCGGTAAGCGCCAGCATCGCGCTGTTGACCTGGTAATCCCGCAGCAGGGCGATACGCTCTTCCCACACCGCTTTTGGTTCGCCCATCGACACCCAGACGTCAGTATAGATAAAATCCGCACCGTTCACGCCTTCGGCAATATCTTCCGTCAGCGTGATTTTTCCGCCGCTTGCCTGCGCCGCCTGGCGGCACTCGCTTACCAGCGCCTCGTCCGGCCAGCAGCCTTTCGGCGCGACCAGGCGCAGATCCAGGCCCGTCAGCGCGGCGGCCTCCATCATGCTATTACCCATATTATTACGTGCGTCGCCCACGTAGGCGAAAACCATCTCGCTGAAGGGTTTTTCCGGCAGATGTTCTTCCATAGTCAGCAAATCCGCCAGCAGCTGCGTCGGGTGGAACTCGTCGGTCAGGCCGTTCCACACCGGCACGCCCGCATGTTCCGCCAGCGATTCCACCAGCGACTGCCCGTGACCGCGATACTGAATGCCGTCATACATGCGTCCCAGCACGCGCGCGGTATCCTTCATTGATTCTTTATGGCCGATCTGGCTGCCGCTTGGGCCAAGATAAGTGACGTTGGCGCCCTGATCGTAAGCGGCAACTTCGAAAGAGCATCGGGTACGGGTCGAGTCTTTTTCGAAGATGAGCGCGATGTTTTTGCCTTTCAGGTGCTGCACTTCCTCGCCATTTTTCTTATCGGTTTTAAGCCGTGCGGCCAGCGCGAGTAAAGCGGTAATTTCAGCCTGCGTAAAATCAAGCAGCCTGAGAAAGTGGCGTTGATATAACTGACTCATAAAGCGCTCCAGAGGATATTTAATGAATTTAAATTCAACTTAACTGTATCAATATGCATTTTCAACCCTGGCGTGAAGAAACTTTTGTATAAAGGTAGTGGCGCAGAGGACAGTGTGGGAAAATACTTAACAGATATGCCACACACAGAGGAACGGATCATGGCAAATGAAGCATTGCTGGAAGAGCAGCGTGAAGAGACGCGGCTGATTATTGAAGAGCTGTTGGATGATGGCAGCGACCCGGATGCGCTCTACACCATCGAACACCACCTCTCCTGCGACAGCTTCGACGCGCTGGAAAAGGCGGCGGTTGATGCGTTTAAGCTGGGCTACGAAGTTACCGAGCCGGAAGAACTGGAGCTGGAGGACGGCACGAAAGTGATGTGCTGCGATATTCTGAGCGAAGGCGCGTTGAATGCCGAACTGATCGACGCCCAGGTCGAACAGCTGATCGATCTGGCCGCGAAGTACAACGTGGACTACGACGGCTGGGGCACCTACTTTGAGGATCCGGACGCCGAGGACGAAGACGAAGGCGACGACGACGACCTTATCGACGAAGAAGACAACGGCACGCGTCACTGATGCCCGTGGGCGGACGCCGTTCCGCCCGTTTGCGCCGGTCTGCTCCCCGCAGAGCGGCGCAATGTTTTTAACCTGATTTTTACGGATTGTTTGCCCGCATGATCACCGAAGACCTCCTTGCTCCCGTTCACGCTTTTCTGCACTGCCGCACGCCGCAAAAGTGGATCGACGAAGCCCGCAAGCCGGAAAACCTGCCGCTGCTGCTCACCGACCATCTTGTTTGCGAGCTGAAGGCCGCCCAGACCGCCATGTGGCTGATCCGCAAATACGTGGCGGATAAAGAGAGCGGCGACGCGCTGCTGGCCTGGCTGAAACCGTGGGAGCAGTTTGTGCACAGCGAAAACGCGGATTTAGCCTTTCTGGAACAGCATAAAGGGCTGTCGAAAACGATTATCAGCCGTACGGATGTGCCTTACGGTGATACGCTGGTAGACAAAATGGTGCTGCTGATTAAAGAAGAGCTGCATCATTTTTATCAGGTACTGGAAATTATGCAGGCGCGCGCCATTCCCTACGTCAAAATTACCGCCAGCCGCTATGCCAAAGGGTTACTGCGAGAGGTGACCACGCACGAGCCGCAGACGCTGGTGGACAAGCTGATTTGCGGCGCCTATATCGAAGCGCGCTCCTGCGAACGCTTTGCCAGCCTGGCGCCTTATCTGGATAAGGAGCTGGCCGCGTTCTATCTTTCGCTGCTGCGTTCGGAAGCGCGCCATTATCAGGACTATCTGGCGCTGGCAGCCGAGATATCAGCCACGGATATTACTTCCCGCGTGCGTAAAATAGGCGAAACGGAAGCAAAGCTAATTAGCGAACCGGATAGCGAGCTGCGTTTTCACAGCGGGCTGCCTGCCTGGTGATAATATTGACAGCTTTATTCTGGCGTTATTATTTCAGGAAGCCGTTTATTAGCGTTGCCACCTTTAATAAATAATATTAATGGCGCTAATGGTTTAAAGGGAATAATAACGCCTACGAGTAACCTGTTTTTTCGCAATCTCCCCTCTTTTTTATTTTGCGGAGCGCTTCACATAACCTGATTTTTATTATGGCTGAAAAGATTTTCAGGCGTATATTCCTGCCATTATCAGGATTGTTACCAACCGGCAAAACCTGATCCCACTTGCGATATTATTACCGCAACGGGATCGGGTTTTTTTGTTTCTTTTAGATGGAGTCATTTATTTAACGGCTGACAAGGAAGGCTATAATGAAAAACAGGAACGTTTTTTTACTGGCGCTGCTCGCCGCCGTGGCCGCCCATGCTGAAGAAAGCGGCGGCGATTTCCAGCGATTTTTAAAGGAGACGCAGCTCGATCTTACGTTGCGCAGCCACTGGAAATACCTGAAAGAGAATGAGGCGCAGCCCAAAGCGGTGCACAACGCCTGGGGGGCCGCAACCACGCTGGATTTCCGCTCCGGCTGGCTGGGTGATACCCTGGGCTTCGACGCCAGCTACACCAGAGCCGCTAAGCTGGCGGCCAGCGACTACTTCGCCACGCGCGGCATCCTTTACAATCACGGCGCAGGCTTCGATAAAAGCAACGCCGGCGGCTTCAGCCGCTTCGGGCAGCGCTACCTTAAGCTAAAGCTGGGTGACGACGCGTTCGGGCTGAAAGCAAAAGGCGGCTGGCACCAGTTGAAAAACGTGGGCGTGCTGACCAACACTTACCGCCTGTCGCGCAACAGCTATCAGGGCTACAGCGGCTCGCTGCGCTGGCAGAACCTGCAGTTGGATATGGCCTGGGTAACGCGCTCCATCATGTATGATTCACCCGATAGCGTGCATTTTCTTACCCTTGATGGCAAAGAGATCGACAGTATCCTGACCGGCGGCCTGAGCTGGGAAAAACAAAATGCTGTGTTCTCCTGGGCATGGGGCGAGTCGAAGGATTATCTGCGCCGTCACCTGGTGGAAATTACGTATCCGCTGACGCCGAAATGGGCGCTGGCGTCACAGATTTACGGCAGCCAGGCGTTGGAAAAATATAAAGCGATGCCGCAAAGTAAAAAACAGTTTAACGACAGCGCCTGGCACTATGCCGGAGAAGTACGCTGGCAGGATGACAGCTGGATACAGAAAGTCGGTGTTGCCTGGACACGGGCAGAAAAGCGCAACGGGGTGGGCTATTACGATCGCTATATAGGGAAAAATACCCGTGGCCGGTTTAATGCCTTAACCTCCGCCGGAAAAGATTATCTGCGCGACGGCGAACTGGCGCTGACCTCTTTTACCGAATATCAGTTTACTGAAAGTTTAGCCAGCGGTATTCAGGTTAACTACGGCCAGTTTTCTTATAAAAATAATAAAATCCGCACCGGGGAAATTACCTGGCTGAACCGCTGGCAGCCACGTGAGGGTCAGCTAAAAGATTTAACGCTGGCCGCACAGTTAGGCTATGGCTGGTCATATAAAAATATTAACGCCACGCCGATCCTTAATTCTGCGGGCGAGTATCAGCGCTCGCCGAGCCTTTCTGCTGAAGTCGGTGTGACCTGGAAGTTCGGTCTTTTATAATCAGGGGGAAATATGAAAGGAATAACACAGGCGATGCTCTTTGCTTTTTTACTGTTAAGCAGCTGGGCCAGCTTTGCTGCTGACGTTGAGCTCTATGTGGTGCGCCACGGCAAAACCTTGTTTAACACCGTGCATCGCGCGCAGGGCTGGAGCGATACGCCCTTAACGGCGGAAGGCGTGGAGGTAGCCAAAAAAGCGGGGCGCGGGCTGAAGCCGGTAGACTTTATTGCCGCATGGAGCAGCGATTCGGGCCGGGCCAGGGAAACCGCAAAGCTGATTCTGGCAGAGCGTGATAAGTCGTTACCTCTTCAGGAGCGTGAGGCGTTAAGAGAAGTCTTTTTTGGCTCTTTTGAAGGCGACACCAATGAAAATATGCTGACGGTGGCGGGGAAAAAGAGCGGTTACGCCTCGTCAGCCCAGCTGATGGCGGCTTTCAACAGCAAGAAAGTCGACATTGTGGAGATCGTGCAGATGATCCATGCGGCCGATCCTTCCGGTCAGGCAGAAAGCTATCAGCAGGTGGCGCAGCGGGTTAACAAGGTAATTAAGGAAATTGCCCGACAGGCGCAGCAGCAGGGCGGCGGCAACGTGCTGATCGTCACGCACGGCATGACCATCATGACGCTGCTGCACGAGCTGGGCGATAAAGCGAAGACGCACTCGCTCAGCAATGCCAGCGTCACACGTATCCGCTATACCGATGCCGGGAAGTTTATTATTGAAGCGATCGACGACCTAAGCTACGTGAAAAAAGGCTCGCAGCTGGCCGTGACGCAGTAGCCTGCGTCCGCTGTGCTACAGCGAACGAATAGCCTACATCTGGTGTGATACAGCGATGCAGCGAACGAATAGCCTACATCTGGTGTGATACAGCGATACAGCGAACGAATAGCTTACATCCACTATGCTACAGCGAACGCAGCATAGTAACTTCGCAGTCCACGTGGCCGGTGTTGCCCATCGGCCCGTCAATATGCTGAAAGCCCAGGTGCTCATAAAGGCGCACGGCGCGGGTCAGCGACGCGGTAGTCTCCAGGTAGCAGCGCTTAAAGCCCAGCTCACGCGCATGTTCCATGGCCCGCAGCGCCAACGCTTTCGCCACGCCCAGACCGCGCAGCTCGGGCATAAAATACATTTTTTGCAGCTCGCAAACGTCCGCTTCGCTACCCTGGAGGGGAGCCACGCCGCCGCCGCCCATAATTTTTCCGTCCAGCTCAATCACCCAGTAGGCGCTGTTGGGCTGGCGATAGAGTTCGCAAAGCTGGTCAAGATTGGGATCGGCGACCGTAAAGCCTTTGTCGGCGGTCAGGCCAAATTCCGCCGAAACCTGACGGATAACGTGAGCGATATGCGGATTATCAGCGGGTTGAATAAGCCGAACCCGGATATCGGCTGAAGAGGTGCTGGTCATAACCTGGGGCCGTTTTTTAGATAGTTTGGCAGTGTAATACCATCCGTTGGCCGAGGATGCAATCTTCCGCTTCCATGCAAAAGGGAAACCTGGCCGGGAAAATAAGAGTGGGAAAGCAGGCGGTGATGGCGGCAGCACAGGCCAAAGCCGCCTTTACGGCTTTGTGGCGCGCCGCGCGGGCATCATGCGCGCCAGCGTATTATCTTTCAGAAAATAGTGATGGAAGAGGGCGGCCAGCGCGTGCAGGCCAATTAGCCAGTAGCCAAGCGGCGCCAGCGTCTCGTGCCAGTGGATAAGCGTTCGCGCCAGCGCCGGATCGGGATTTGCAGATACCGGCATAGTCGCGCCAAACAGCCACCACTGCCGTCCGGAGAGATAGCGCGAAGAGAGGCCCAGCAGCGGCAGCACGATAAACAAGGCGTACAGCGTGGCGTGCACCAGGTGTGAAAGCCCTTTTTGCCAGCTCGCTATCGGCGGCGCAATAGCCGGGCTGCGATGGCGAAAGCGCAGAAAGATACGTGCCAGCATCACCAGCAGTACGCCAAACCCTGCGCTGAAGTGCGTAATAATCATGGCGAACCCTTGCCAGGAACCGCGCTGGGCAAAGCCCCGCAGTTCAATGGTGGCGTAGGCAACGGTGAGCAGGAGCACGGTCAGCCAGTGGAGCGCGATCTGCGGCCTGGCGTAGTTGTCAGACATGGTTTTATCCGTAAAAAATAACAGACCGTTAATGTATCACCGCTTTCTTAAAGATTTGTTTGGCTGCGTTTTTTAACGCATAAAAAAACGCTCCGCAAACAGGTTACGGAGCGTTCAGTATTAACGGCGCGGTTAACGCCGTCCGGCTGGCATGGTTACAGCGCGGCGATAACGGCCTGCTGCTCGATCAGCTTGAGCTTAGCCTGCTCGAACTCGGCCATGCGCTCGCGCTCTTTCGCCACCACGGCTTCCGGCGCGCGCGAGACAAAGCCTTCGTTGGAAAGCTTGCCTTCGATCTTGCCGATTTCCACTTCCAGCTTGCTGACTTCTTTCGCCAGACGCTCCAGCTCGGCGGTTTTATCCACCAGGCCAGCCATTGGGATCAGCAGCTCCGCGCCGTCGATGATCTTGGTGACCGATACCGGGCCTTTCTCGCCGGCGGCCAGGCAGGTCAGGCTGTCCAGACGCGCCAGCGATTTCAGGAAGTTATGGTTGTCGGTCACGCGACGTACCACGTCAGCGCTTGCGCCGCGCAGCAGCACATCCAGCGGTTTGGACGGCGACAGGTTCATCTCGGCGCGAATATTACGCACCGCGACAATCGCCTGCTTCAGCCATTCGGTATCGCTCAGCGCCGCCTCATCCACCTTCGCCTCTTCAAATTCCGGCATCGGTTGCAGCATGATAGTGTCGTCGCTGATGTTCTTCAGCACTTTCACCTGCTGCCAGATGGTTTCGGTAATAAACGGAATAATCGGGTGCGCCAGGCGCAGCAGCGCTTCCAGAACCACCACCAGCGTATTGCGGGTGCCGCGCAGCTGGGCTTCAGAACCGCCGTTCATCACCGGCTTGGTCAGCTCCAGATACCAGTCGCAGAACTGGTTCCAGGTGAACTCATACAGGATGTTGGCGGCGATATCGAAGCGGTAGCTGTCCAGCGCGCTACGGTAAGCCTTCACCGTCTGGTTGAATTCGGCAAGGATCCAGCGATCCGCCAGCGACAGCTCCAGCTCGCCGCCGTTAAAGCCGCAGTCCTGCTCCTGAGTGTTCATCAGCACAAAACGGCTGGCGTTCCACAGCTTGTTACAGAAGTTGCGGTAGCCTTCCAGGCGCTTCATATCCCAGTTGATATCACGACCGGTAGAGGCCAGCGCCGCCAGCGTAAAGCGCAACGCGTCGGTGCCGTGCGGTTCGATACCGTTCGGGAACTGCTTCTCGGTGCGTTTGCGGATTTTCTCCGCCAGCTGCGGCTGCATCATATTGCCGGTGCGTTTCTCCAGCAGATCTTCCAGCGAAATGCCGTCAACCATATCCAGCGGATCGATGACGTTGCCTTTCGACTTGGACATCTTCTGGCCTTCTTCGTCGCGGATCAGACCCGTCATATAAACGGTCTTGAACGGCACCTGCGGCTTGCCGTCTTCATCTTTGATAAAGTGCATGGTCAGCATGATCATGCGGGCAATCCAGAAGAAGATGATGTCGAAGCCGCTGACCAGCACACTGGTCGGATGGAAGGTGCTCAGATCCGGCGTTTTTTCCGGCCAGCCCAGCGTGGAGAACGTCCACAGCCCGGATGAGAACCAGGTATCCAGCACGTCTTCGTCCTGGTTCAGCGCTACATCCGCGCCCAGGTTGTTTTCCACGCGCACTTCTTCTTCGGTGCGGCCGACGTAGACGTTGCCTTCGGCATCGTACCAGGCCGGAATACGGTGTCCCCACCACAGCTGACGGGAAATACACCAGTCCTGAATATCACGCATCCAGGAGAAGTACATGTTCTCGTACTGCTTAGGCACAAACTGAATATCGCCCTGCTCAACGGCTTCCACCGCGACTTTCGCCAGTGGCGCGGTACGCACGTACCACTGGTCGGTCAGCATTGGCTCGATCACCACGCCGCCGCGATCGCCGTAAGGCACGGTCAGGTCGTGCGGTTTGATTTCTTCGAGCAGGCCAAGCGCATCTACGGCGGCAACAATGGCTTTACGCGCGGCAAAACGCTCCAGCTTCTGGAACTCTGCCGGAATGTCGCTGCTGTAAACGTCAGACTCTTCGCCGTTGGTGTCATAAACCTGAGCGGCTTCACGGATGTCGCCATCAAAGGTCAGGATGTTGATCATCGGCAGCTGGTGACGACGGCCCACTTCATAGTCGTTGAAATCGTGCGCTGGCGTGATTTTCACGCAGCCGGTGCCTTTTTCCATGTCGGCGTGCTCGTCGCCCACGATCGGAATGCGGCGGTTGACCAGCGGCAGCACGACAAATTTACCAATCAGATCTTTATAGCGTGGATCTTCCGGGTTAACGGCTACGCCGGTATCGCCCAGCACCGTTTCAGGACGGGTCGTGGCCACCACCAGGTAATCTTTGCCGTCAGCGGTTTTCGCGCCGTCCGCCAGCGGATAGCGGATATGCCACATAGAGCCTTTGGACTCGCGGTTTTCCACTTCCAGATCGGAGATAGCGGTGCGCAGTTTCGGATCCCAGTTCACCAGGCGTTTGCCACGGTAAATCAGGTTCTCTTTGTAGAGGCGCACAAACACTTCTTTGACCGCGTTGGAAAGGCCGTCGTCCATGGTGAAGCGCTCGCGCTCCCAGTCCACGGAGTTGCCCAGACGGCGCATCTGACGGGTAATGGTGCCGCCGGATTCCGCCTTCCACTGCCAGATTTTTTCGATAAAGGCGTCGCGACCGTAGTCTTTACGCGTTTTCCCTTCTTCAGCGGCGATTTTGCGCTCCACTACCATCTGCGTGGCGATGCCCGCGTGGTCCGTGCCCGCCTGCCACAGGGTGTTTTTTCCCTGCATACGCTGGTAGCGGATCATGGTATCCATGATGGTTTGCTGAAACGCATGACCCATATGCAAGCTACCGGTGACGTTCGGCGGCGGGATCATGATGCAGAAGCTTTCCTGGCTGGTGTCGCCGTTTGGCTTAAAGTAGCCCTGCTGTTCCCAGTGCTCGTAGAGCGGCTGTTCGATATCTTGCGGGTTATATGTCTTTTCCATTTCTGCTATGTCGTTGGGGGCACGGGCGGCGTGGCCGTATTCAAGTGGAATCCGACGCTGCGATAGGCTTTATAGCGATCGCGCGCCAGCTGTTTCAATTCTTCTTCGTAAGGCACGAAGTCTATCACTTCCTGGAAAGCGGTGGCAAAATCTGCGAACTGCGGCAGCAGGCTGATCAGCAGATCTCTTGGCGCGTTGCCGCGGCGCTGCGGCCAGGCCAGCTCGACCGGCGCGCCGTATTTCGGCCCTTCGCCCGCCAGATTGTGCGGCACAAAGGCGCTGGCCGGACGGCGCCACAGCGCTTCATCCAGGCGGATCGCCTGCGCTTCATCTTCGCAGGCGACCAGCACGCGCTTTCCCTCGCGCCAGCGCGTTTCCGCCAGCTCGCAGACCAGCGCTTCCAGCGCGCTGAGCCCGTCAACCGGCGTGTCGCTTTCCAGCAAATAGAAGGTGGCGTTTTTCATGATTTAGTCGTCGCCGTTCAGACCGGCGCGGTTCAGCAGGAACTGCGACAGCAGGGCGACCGGACGACCGGTAGCGCCTTTGGCCTTGCCGGAGCGCCACGCCGTACCGGCGATATCCAGATGTGCCCAGTTATATTTGCGCGTAAAGCGAGCCAGGAAGCAGGCTGCGGTGATTGCGCCGCCGGGACGGCCGCCGATGTTTGCCATATCCGCAAAGTTAGAATCCAGCTGCTCCTGATATTCGTCGGCCATCGGCAGACGCCAGGCGCGGTCGCCCGCCTGTTCAGAAGCGCCGATCAGCTCGTGCGCCAGCGGGTTATGGTTCGACAGCAGGCCGCTGACGTGATGGCCCAGCGCAATCACGCAGGCGCCGGTCAGCGTCGCCACGTCGATAACCACGTCCGGATCGAAACGTTCGACGTAGGTCAGCGCGTCGCACAGCACCAGACGGCCTTCCGCATCGGTATTCAGCACTTCAACGGTCTGGCCGGACATAGTGGTCAGCACGTCGCCGGGACGATAGGCGCGGCCGCCAGGCATGTTTTCACAGCCCGCCAGCACGCCAACCACGTTCAGCGGTAGTTTCAGCTCGGCCACCATGCGCATCACGCCGTAAACGGAGGCCGCGCCGCACATATCATATTTCATCTCGTCCATGGCTTCGCCAGGCTTAATCGAGATACCGCCGGAGTCAAAGGTCACGCCTTTGCCGACCAGCACGATAGGACGGCTGTCCGCGTCCGGGTTACCTTTGTATTCGATCACCGACATCAGCGATTCGTTCTGCGAACCGGCGCCGACGGCGAGATAGGCATTCATGCCCAGCTCTTTCATTTGCTGTTCGCCAATCACGCGCGTGGTGACGTTGCTCCAGCCGTCCGCCAGCTGGCGCGCCTGAGAGGCAAGATAGGCGGCGTTGCAGATGTTCGGCGGCATATTGCCGAGATCCTTGGCGGCTTTGACGCCGGCGGCCACGGCCAGGCCGTGCTGGATGGCGCGCTCGCCGCTGGTCAGCTCGCGACGGGTCGGCACATTAAACACCATTTTACGCAGCGGGCGACGCGGTTCGACTTTGTTGCTTTTCAGCTGATCGAAGCTGTAAAGCGTCTCTTTCGAGGTTTCCACCGCCTGGCGGACTTTCCAGTAAGTGTTGCGGCCTTTCACGTGCAGTTCAGTCAGGAAGCAGACCGCTTCCATCGAGCCGGTATCGTTCAGGGTGTTAATTGTCTTCTGGATCACCTGCTTGTACTGACGTTCGTCCAGCTCGCGCTCTTTGCCGCAGCCGATCAGTAAAATGCGCTCGGAGAGAATATTCGGCACATGATGCAGCAGCAGCGTCTGGCCGACTTTTCCTTCCAGCTCGCCGCGACGCAGCAGGGCGCTGATATAGCCGTCGCTGATTTTATCCAGCTGTTCAGCAATGGGTGACAGCCTGCGCGGCTCAAACACGCCTACCACAATGCAGGCACTGCGCTGCTTTTCCGGGCTACCGCTTTTTACACTGAACTCCATGCACTCTCCTGAATCTTAAAGACAACGGCGCTTGCTGCGGCTAGAATATAGCGCTTGTTAACCGCATAATGCCGGGGCAACGCGCCGTGTAGCGTTACGGGCGTCAGATTTTGTTCGGGTGATGCCCCTTAGGAATAATCGGGTAAACGTTTTTTTTTGCATCACCGGAACGCGATTATTGTCATACTAGTTTAGCTACGACCGAGGCCATTGATGAGAAAAAATGGCGTATAAGCGATGAAACTATCGATTTTCCTGCAAAAAGACAAGTTTTCACAGGCGTATTCAGCGTGATTATCATTAGATATCTGGTAAGAGAGACGCTCAAAAGCCAGCTGGCTATCCTCTTTATTCTGCTACTGATCTTCTTTTGTCAGAAGTTAGTCAGGATCCTGGGAGCCGCGGCGGATGGCGAAATTCCCACAAATTTAGTTCTGACACTGTTAGGCCTTGGCGTTTCAGAGATGGCGCAGCTCATTTTGCCGTTAAGCCTCTTTTTAGCCATTTTGATGACGCTTGGCCGTCTGTACACCGAGAGTGAAATCACCGTGATGCACGCCTGCGGCCTGAGCAAGGCCGTATTGGTGAAGGCGGCGATGGTGCTGATGCTGTTTACCGCAGTGGTCGCCGCGGCGAACGTCGCCTGGCTTGGCCCGTGGTCGGCGCGCTATCAGAATGAGGTGACGAAGAACGCTAAGGCTAACCCTGGCGCGGCGGCGCTGGCTGCCGGGCAGTTCCAGCAGTCGGGCGACGGTCAGTCGGTGCTGTTTATCGAAAACGTGAAGGGCAACAATTTCGGTAACGTCTTCCTGGCGCAGCTGCGGCCTAAAGGCAACGCGCGTCCTTCGGTCGTGATGGCGGATAAAGGCCATATGACGCAGCGCGCCGACGGCTCGCAGATAGTGACGCTGGATAAAGGCACGCGCTTTGAAGGCACGGCGCTGCTGCGTGATTTCCGCATTACCGATTTCCAGAACTATCAGGCCATCGTCGGGCATCAGGAAGTGCTGCTGGATCCCAACGACGCCGAGCAGATGAACTTCAGCGCGCTGCGCCATTCCGACAGGCCGGAGTTCCGCAGCGAGCTGCACTGGCGCTTTACGCTGGTGTTCTCGGTGTTGGTGATGGCGCTGATGGTGGTGCCGCTCAGCGTGGTGAACCCGCGCCAGGGCCGCGTGCTTTCTATGCTCCCCGCGATGCTGCTGTATCTGGTGTTCTTCCTGCTGCAAAGCTCGCTGCGCTCCAGCGGCTCGAAAGGACGTCTCGATCCGGCTATCTGGATGTGGGTGGTGAACCTCTCCTATCTGGCGCTGGCGATCCTTCTTAACCTGTGGGATACGGTGCCGATGCGCCGTCTGCGCGCCCGCTTCACCCGGGGAGGATCGGTCTGATGTTTGGCGTTCTCGACAGATATATCGGTAAAACGATTTTCAACACCATTATGGCGACGCTGTTTATGCTGGTGTCGCTCTCCGGCATCATTAAGTTTGTCGATCAGCTGCGCAAAACCGGGCAGGGCGACTACACCGTGGTCGGCGCCGGGCTTTACACTATCCTCAGCGTGCCAAAAGATATTGAGATCTTCTTCCCTATGGCCGCGCTGCTGGGTGCGCTGCTGGGCCTGGGTGCGCTGGCGCAGCGCAGCGAGCTGGTGGTGATGCAGGCTTCCGGCTTTACCCGGATGCAGATTGCCGCTTCGGTGATGAAAACGGCGATCCCGCTGGTGCTGCTGACCATGGCTATCGGCGAGTTCGTGGCGCCGCAGGGCGAGCAGATGGCGCGTAACTATCGTGCGCAGCAGCTGCTGGGCGGTTCACTGCTCTCCACGCAGAACGGGCTGTGGGCGAAGGATGGCGATAACTTTATCTTTATCGAACGCCTGAAGGACAACAGCGAGCTGGGCGGCGTCAGTATCTACAACTTTAACAAGGAGCGCCGTTTACAGACGGTGCGCTATGCGGCTTCTGCCAAATACAACACGGACAAAAAGCAGTGGGATCTGTCGGAGGTGGACGAGTCTAATCTCACCAATCCGCAGCAGGTTACGGGCAGCCAGACGCTGACCGGCGAATGGAAAACCTCGCTGACGCCGGACAAGCTGGGCGTGGTGGCGCTGGATCCGGACGCGTTGTCGATTAGCGGGCTGTATAACTACACCAAATACCTTAAGCAGAGCGGACAGGTTGCGGGCCGCTATCAGCTGAATATGTGGAGCAAGATCTTCCAGCCGCTGTCGGTGGCGGTGATGATGCTGATGGCGCTGTCGTTTATTTTTGGGCCGCTGCGCAGCGTCTCGATGGGGATGCGCGTGGTCACGGGCATCAGCTTCGGCTTCCTGTTTTACGTGCTGGATCAGATCTTCGGGCCGCTCAGCCTGGTATATAACATTCCGCCAGTGCTTGGCGCGCTGCTGCCAAGCGCCGCCTTTATGGCTATCAGCGTCTATATGCTGCTGAAGCGCCGTTAACGCTCCCGGCCGCAGGTGCTCCGCCTGCGGCCACGGTTCAGCCCCGCTTTTATCCGCTTTTCTGCCTGCCAGCCGTCGTAGCTATCCAATGGACTTTTCTTTGCACCAGCCGTCGTAGCCTTTTAGCCTCTTTTATCTGCACGACAGATATCCTGGCTCTTCCGCCGCCTTATCCTTTCTGGCAGCCGTCGTAGCTTTCCTGGCGGTTTTTCTTCACAGCAGCCGTCGTGGCTCTTCGGCCGCTTTATCCTTTCTGTCAGCTGTCGCATCTTTCCTGGCGATTTTTTTCACACCAGCCGTCGTGGCTGTTCAGCCGCTTTTTCAGTGCGTCAGCCGTTGTGGCTTTGTGGCTGTTCTTTCCTTTCAACGGGCGCCGCCGCTGCTCGCTTTCGCTGGCCTTAACGCTTTCCCGGCTGCTTTCTGCCTGCCGTTTTGCGCTTTCCGCTGGCAGCGTGCTGCGCCTTTCGTCAGTTTTGTCATCTCTGCGCGGCCCGTGGTCCATAAACATTGCCCGGACAGCGGCGTGCAGCAGCCTTCAGTGCCGGCACCGCAAAAGAGAGGCGTACGTATTATTTACCAGTATTTTTATGCTGTTAGAAAGAAGTGGCAACCACTTATATAAGTAGCGTGCGCGCAAGGCAATATAAAGCAGAAAAAGTTCAATCAATATTTAAAAATAGTTAATGTATATATAATTAAATCGCTTACAAAATCTGTTACATTTTGCCGCTTAATTGGGGAGGCAGTCTCGAAACAGTCTACTACTATTAATGGCGTGTGCAACAAAACGTGGCGCCGGATAAAAAGATTTTTTAGTCTGTGGGGCTTTAAATCTCAGGAGTTAATTTTATGGGAAATAAAAACGCGCCGCTTACTGGAAAAGTCAAAGAGGCCGTCTCGATGCCGCTTGCTGAAGAGCAGGCTACCATCTCTAAGCAGCGCAAGGTTCACAGGCGGATTAGTCTGACGCGCTCTACGCAACAGGTAGAGAAATTACTGGAAACCGAGCTAACGCATGAGCATGTTGAAATCGAGCACGTTCCTATGAATTATCAGGTTGCCGATGATTATTCTGCTGAGATCCGTCAGGAAGGGGATGTTTTTATTATTCCCGTGATTGAAGAGCAGGTAGAAATAATCACTAAGCGGGTGCTTAAGGAAGAAATTCATATTCATAAGCATACCAGTAAAGAAGAGTTTCAGCAGAAAGTCACTCTGCGTAACCAGGAAGTAAAAATTACGAAGCAGAAACTTTAAAC
Organism: Erwinia sp. PsM31; assembly: GCF_030433775.1. Classification (NCBI taxonomy): domain Bacteria; kingdom Pseudomonadati; phylum Pseudomonadota; class Gammaproteobacteria; order Enterobacterales; family Erwiniaceae; genus Erwinia; species Erwinia sp. PsM31. Next base: position 212,252 of record NZ_JARUWZ010000001.1, on the reverse strand, counting down.
CTATTAACGAGGATCTATTTATGTCACATGAAAAAATCGTCACCGCATTTAATGAAGTTTCACAGGCGGAAGCGGCAAAACAGAAATTGATCGTCGAAGGTATTGCAGAGAAAAACATCGATATCATCTCCGGGGAAAGATTACGCGTAGAAGATAAAGAAATCCGTCATCCAAGCTTCTGGCAGCGCCTGTTTGGCGATGACGTTGATGATGATTACGCAAGCGAATACAGCAAGGCTATCCGTTCAGGCGGTGTGCTGCTGACGGTTCGCGCTCCGAAAGATGAAGCTGACCACATTGAACAGGAGTTGAGCGCCTTTGCCGCCGACTACTCTTCACTGAGCCATACGGATCGCGACCCGGTTAACCGTAACTATGCGGGTGAAACCAACGATCGCGGCCTGCTTACCGGTGACCAGACGGGTGCGCTGAATACCACCACCGCGCCGCTGTCCAATACCGGCACCACCGGCACGCTGGCAGACGATACGCTGCTTAACGAACGCGATTCGCTGCGTAATGAACAGGATTCACTGCTTAACCGTGACCGTACCGACCTTGCCGTTTCTGAAACCGACCGCGATTCGCTGAAGCTGGCGGAAGAGCAGGTGGATATCGGCAAACGCCAGATTAATGATGGTTCCGTACGCCTGCGTCGTTTCACCGTAGAAGATGAAGTCTCGGAAGATGTTTCGCTGTACGACCAGCATGCAGAAGTCTTCCGTCACGCGGTGGATGAGCCAGCCTATCTGAACGACGTGGACTGGTCAGAAAAAACCATCGAAGTTGAGGAATCTCATGAGATCCCAACCGTTGCGAAAACCGCGCGTATTAAAGAAGAAGTGGGCCTGCGCGGCGAAGAAACCGCTCGCGTCGAAACCGTGAAAGACAGCGTGCGTCGTCAGGAAGTGGAGGTTGAGCATACCAATGAAAATCGTACGCACAACACCAACGCCCTTAAAAACGACGTAACCCGCACCGAGACCAACCTGCGGGAAAACGAGCTGACCGACGACAAGCTGGCACCGAATAAACTGACCGATGCCGACAAGAAGTACTAATCGCTAAACTGACAACGTTTTAGTGAAAGGCATGTAAGCCCGCGTTGAAAGACGCGGGCTTTGTCGTTATAGCAGCGCCGGAAGCTGCGACAGCAGCCACAGCAGCAGGCCAATTACGCCGCCCACCACCGTGCCGTTGATACGGATGCGCTGCAGATCCTTGCCGATATTTAACTCCACCTGGTGCGACATATCCTTCGCATCCCAGCTTTTCACCGTATCGCTGATATGACGGCTTAAAAAGTCCGAGAACTCTGGTGCAACGCTTATCGCCGCCTCTTCCATATGCTGATTCAGCGACGCCCGCAGCTGCGCATCCTGGGTTAAGGTTTCGCCCAGCCACTGTGCGGAAGCGCTGACTTTGCCGTGCAGCACGGAGTCTTCTTTATCCAGATCCTGCTTCAGCCAGCTGCGTAAATCGCCCCATAGCTGCGCGATATAGCTGTTCAGCGTCTCGTCCTGCTTCAGATAAGTTTTGATCTCTTCCGCTTTCAGCTGCATCTCTGGATCGCTGCGCAACCGCTCGATCAGACGCTGTACCGCACGATTGAAGCCCTGACGCAGCTCGTGCGCGCCGTCCTGCTCTATATCGTTAAGGATCGATTTCACCGCGTTGGCCGCCAGCTCGGCGCTTTTTTCACCTACCCATTCTGTCGGCAGCATCTTCTCTTTAATAGGATGCTCGCGCTTCAGCCAGCGCATCACCTGCTGCGCAATAAACTCGTGCGTGCCTGGCTTGTTGATCAGATGCAGCAGCTGGCTGATGGCGTCGTCCAGCAGTGCCTGATGACGATTGTTTTTGGTCAGGCTCTCCAGCACCAGCGCCGCCGACTGCGTCAGATCGACCTTATCAATAGCCTTGTGGATAGCGCGCCGCATAAACGCCTGGATACGCGAGTCGTCAGCCAGATCGAGAAAGCCGCGCACGACTTTCAGCAAATAGCCGCTGATGCGGGCGGCGTTAGCCGGTTCGCTCAGCCAGCGGGCGATGATCTGCGCCGGATCGTGACGGCGGATTAACGTCAACAGCGAATCGGTGTTCAGGAACTTATCCTGCACGAACAGCGCCAGGTTATCGGCAATGCGATCCTTGTTGCGCGGCACAATCGCGGTATGGCGGCCAACCAGCGGGATCGGCACGCGCCTGAACAGCGCACTGACCGCGAACCAGTCCGCCAGCGCGCCGACCATCGCCGCTTCCGACACGGCTTTTAAAGCGCCGATCCACAGGTTCGTCGGTCGCCAGAGGGGATAAAGCACGGTGGCGATAAACAGCAGCGCCGCGAAGCATAACAGCAGCAGCGGCAGACGTTTGGCTTGCGCCAGTTCGGTTTCTTTATTCATAAAAGCTTGCCTGCTCCCGGGCGGATTTAGCAAAAATTAAACGAGGCGGTTCTGGTCGGGCCTCAGTATAGCTCTTCAATGGGATCGGTTTTCCAGGTGTAGTTGCTTAACTGCCAGCTGTTAAAATCGACGAGGAAATGCGCCTGTTCGCCGTTGACGATATCGGTGACGATGCCTTCGTGTACGCTGCCGGTTTTCTCCCGCCAGCTGGCAATCAGCGCCGGCTGGCCCGCTTTTTCCTCCACGCGCAGCCAGACGCGATCCAGAATCTCATCACCCTGCGCTTTGCGGCCGTCGGCGAGGGTCAGTTGGGTGGTGGCCGCTGGCGTCATCATCAGCGTGGTTACCCACAGGCCGCGATCGGTTGTCTGGAAAAAATCACTGACTTTTTGCAGGCGGCCGGCGGTCAGCGGCTGCGCTTTGACGATGGCGTCCACCAGCGCAGCGTTGCCGAACAGATTTTCCGGCTGCTTAACGGCACTGCTGGTTTTATCCAGAGAGAAGTGGAGATAGGGTTTGCCGTTGCTAAAATCGGAAAGGGCCAGCTGCAAACCCTTATCCATTTGCGTGGAGATAAATCGCGCCAGCGCGGGAACATCCGGCGCGGCAGCTTTCAGCCCGTGTTCGATGCGGGCGAAAATGAGCTCCTGATAATAGCCGTTCCAGACAAAATTTTTGTACTGCTGTGCCTGCTGCTGCCGACGCAGCTCGGCGATCAGCTTATCGATCTCAGGGCCGTCGGCACCGATATCAATGAGGTAGCTGGCCAGCTCAACACGGTTACGAGGTGACTTAAAGGTGTTCAGGTTCGCTTCGGCAAACTGGCGCGCGCGTTGCTCGTCAAACTGCCGCACGTTGGTGAAAGCATCGGTCAGAATACTTTCGTCATAGCGGTCACTGCGATCGTCCAGCATTTGCAGCGTCAACGGATAAAGCGAGCGTTCCGCTTTCATCGCCTCCAGCACGGCCACTTTTTTATCATTGTTGAATGCATTGTTACCGAGGATATCGGCAATCTTTTTGCCCGTGTCATCCGCCATTACCCGACCAAATATGCCCCGGCTGGCGATAATCAGATGCAACGCGTCTCTGAACTGATAGTCGTCGGAGGCGGGATTGAGGATGATGGCCATCAGGCGCTGTGTTTCAGCCGCGTTAAGATGGGGCTGGCTGCCGCCGCCACGGGCATTGTCTCTGGCAAAGCGCAGCGTCAGCGAGTCGAGCAGGGCGCTGGTGCGCAGCTCATCCATAACCCGATAACCGCCGCTGTTTTCATCGTCAAAGCGCAGCCAGCCGTTCACCTTATCGGTAACGATAGCCGTCATTTTGCTGCTTACGCCGGAGATACCGACAAAGCCCGCCAGCGTCAGCACGGTAGCGAAAACGGCGAACATGCCCAAAATCCATTTGCGGGTGTTATCCAGCACCGACAGGGTTTTGTTGATGGCACTTTCGGTGATTTTTGCTTCAGCGTTATCAATTTTGTCGCTGACCTGTTGCAGCAGGCGAAGGTTTTCTTCGCGCAGCTTTTCCAGCTCGGCCTTGTGCTGCTGCGTATCCCGCTCTATCAGCAGCTTCGTTAGATCATGCATCGTTTTCTCACTACAGAAAAAGTTAACTGTTGGCGGTTAACGATAATGCAGGCTGGTGCCCGGAGATGCAAACCGTCGCGCTGTGGAGAAAAGTACATAGCGAAGGTGGCAGCCGCAGCAAACTTCTGTAATTTATTAATTTTGCGGCGAGGAAAAAAGATGGATGCGAACATTATTGCAGTAGCCACGATTGGCGGCGCGCTGGCGCTGGGTGCCATGAGCCCTGGCCCGAGTTTTATTATGGTGGCACGTACGGCGGTGGCGTCTTCGCGACGTGCAGGCATGGGCGCGGCGCTGGGAATGGGCACCGGCTCGATAGTGATTTCATTAATTGCGCTAATGGGCCTGCATACGCTGCTGGCGGCGGTGCCGTGGCTGTGGCTGGTGCTGAAAACTGGCGGTGGGCTTTATCTGCTGTGGATGGCGTTCAAGATGTTCCGCCACGCGCGTGAGCCGCTGCATATGGAAAACAGCGGCAACATGGGGAAAAGCTTTCGCCGTGCCTTTTTAACTGCTTTTATTACGCAAATCAGTAACCCTAAAACGGCGGTGGTGTTTGCCGGGATTTTTGCCGCGCTGCTGCCGAGCCACATTACGCCAGCGATGTACGTGGCGCTGCCGGTGGTGTCGATGCTGGTGGATGGCCTGTGGTATGCCTTTGTGGCCTGGGCGCTGTCCTCCAGCGGGCCGCGTAATACCTATTTGCGCTATAAGGCGACGTTCGACCGTATCGGCGGCAGCGTGATGGCCGCGCTGGGCATTAAGCTGATAGTGAAATAGGCAAGGCGGGGACTTCGAAGGCCGGAGGCGTGTATGGAAGAAGTGGTTTGCTGTGAGCCGCGTTTTTGTGTGAGGAGTTTGTGTGGGGAGCGTGTTTAGAAACGGAGGCAGGGCGAATTTTTGTGGCGCGGAGAGTGCGTCAGGGAAAGGGGCAGATTTCTGTGGTGCACGGAGCGCTCTGTAAGAAAAGGGCCTGCTTTCTGTGGAGCCTGGAGCGCTCTGTAAGAAAAGGGCCTGCTTTCTGCGGTGTATGGAGCGCTCTGTAAGAAAAGGACCTGCTTTCTGTGGAGCCTGGAGCGCTCTGTAAGAAAAGGGCCTGCTTTCTGTGGTGCCTGGAGCGCTCTGTAAGAAAAGGGCCTGCTTTCTGCGAAATCGGGGCATGTGTTGGGAACCCGATCGGATCGTAAAGACGCAAAAAGCGTCGTCCCTGACAGCTCGGCCTGCGCCGTCCATGGCGCAGGACGCTTTACTAACCCGCTCGGGTTCCCGCCACTTCAAGGTTTGGCGTGGCCTGTAGGATTGATCGGGGGACGGCTGTGGCTTTGGTGTGGTTTATAAGTTTGGTCAGTGGGCTGTTGTGGCTTTGACGTGGTTTATAAGCCTGGTCTTTGGGCTATTGTGACTTTGACGCGGCCTGAAAGTCTGGCTGGTGAACGGTTGTGGGTTTGATGTGGTTTATAAGTGAGGCCGCTTTGGCTTTTGGCATTGTCTGCAAGCGGGAACGTTCGGCATTGTCTGCAAGGGTAGCTAGTGTTCTGCTGTAGCTTCGGTCTGGTTTACGAGCGTAACCAGGGGACGGCTGTGATTGTGGCGTGGTGAATGAGTCGCTGTAGCTTTTGGGCTGAAGTAAGGAGCAGCTTCTGTTTTGAGCACGACAGGACGCTTTCGCTAATCGGTTGATCTGTCTGTGCAGAGAGTGGAGGCGTCTGCGCCGTCCTTGGCGCAGGAGACTTGGTGATAATGGCCTAGGAGATAAACTGCTTGCTTTGTTTCAACACCAGATCGCAGGCTTTGGTTTTCACCTTCTTGCCCAATTCGGTGTTGCCCAGGCTTTTCAGGTTCACCTGCTGATCGCTGCCGGTATTCAGCAGGCCCATCAGACCTTGTTTATAGTCGGTGGTTTCCTGTGCTTTCGCCGTGTCGGTCAGGCCCAGCTTGCTCAGCAGCTGATCCTTTACGGAACTCACATTGTTATTTACTACGTTGTTCTGCACGCAGTACTGCAACACGCCTGCGGCATTGGTCATGCTGTTAGCGCTGAGCTGCTGATTGCCGCCGTTCAGCAGGCCAGCCAGCGCACCCAGCGACATGCCGTTATTCTGCGTGGTAGTTGATGCAGAGTTAGCATTGTTCTGGCTCAGCGTATTGGCAGCATTGCTGAGCTGATCCTGCCAGCTTGCGGCTGAAGCCACGCCAGCGAACAGGGAAGATGAAACCGTTAATGCCAACGCTATCTTGGTTGTTGCTTTCATTTTTATACCTTCTTTAAATTGTCCGGCACGACCTGTTCCCGGCGCGCGCCGATCTCCACAGTGGGACTGCGGGATTAGCCCGGAGTTCCGTATCGATCGACAGCCCGGCTCGGCAAACCCGGCTTTAAGAGTAGTCCTGGAACTGCTTATTCAGTAAGGCGTTTCATCTTTATGTTGAAACTGCGGTTTGCCATCTTCTGTCATGACTAACTGTAGGTCGTCATCAGGATAGCTGACGCTGTCGCCAGCGGTACGATTGCCAACTTCAAAATAATGTGCCTCCTCGCTGCCCGGATTCATCAGCTGATGCACATTGCCCGTTCCCACTTTCACACCCGCACACATGCCGGGTGCCAGTTTCGTTTCGCCAGCGATCGGCACCGGGTGCCCGGAAAGGATATAGATAAACTCATCCTGCTTTGTATGCGAATGCCGCAGCGCCGACAGCCGCCAGGCAAAATGCGCGTAAGGTTAACGCCAAAGTTGCTAAGGCCAATCGCCAGGGCGATGCTTGATGTGTTGGTCGGCAAGTGCTGCAAAAGAGTGAAGGGCTGGTTACGAGAGTGGCTTCTGCGGCGGTGACGGCTGTGGAGTAGGCTAAGAAAGGAGGAGTCGGGAAGTTGGAATATTTGGGAGCGGCGGTCATAAGGTTTCTTTGTGGCTGATGATAAAGGTCAGGGTAGACGTTAAGAACGACAAGCCGCTTTCAGAAAGGTGAGGATGTCAGATAAATAGTAGTCGAGTAGCTGGCCGCGTTAGTGAAATGATAGACGTCTCCCTTAACGGAGAGATGGATGGCGCTGCTGTTTATCTGCATTTTGACGTTTTCGTCAGAGGTAGACAAAAATGACTTATATTTATCGCCCGCTCCCTCTAAGAAATCGCTTTCCGCTACCTCAGAAGGAACGAGATAATATTGATAAACGTTCTTTGTAGTAGCGCCTGCGCTGCCTTCCGTTACGTACAGTGTAGTAGAGGAGTTGATCTGTTGTCGCTGTATAACCGACTCTTCGAAAGGCGAAAAATTCGCTACCTTCAGAATGCCGTATGCGACGATCGCCAGTAGTAATACCGCTATAACATACCGCTTCTTAAAATCCCGTGCGCTTCGCATAGTCTATCCCTGCTCTTATCCATGTTTGATCCTGGGGCTTCGCCGTATAGGGCGGGGCGGGTAGTCCCGTTTCCTTGTATGAACGTGCGGTTAAAATCATAAGGAGAGTGTATTTATTGTGCCGTGGTGAGTAAATGAGCAGTTGTGGCAAAATACGTGATATAGCCTGAACGTTGCTTGAACGGCAAGGAAAGGGTAGCGCGACGTTTTTTTAAGCAGTTGCGCATTTGCCTGCTGATAGGGGTTGCGGAAACAGGGGGTAAAGGTATAATCCACAACGTTTTCCGCATACCCTTCAGTGCCGAAGTGGCGAAATCGGTAGACGCAGTTGATTCAAAATCAACCGCCGCAAGGCGTGCCGGTTCGATTCCGGCCTTCGGCACCAGTATCCTGTCCATCCTCGTCCGAGAAAGTCCAAAAAACCCTTTAAAATCAATGTTTGGCCTGATTTTATCATCCGGCATCGTCCGAGCACATCCATTGCAATCCAGACCCCGCTGGGGGCATAATTGGGGGCATCCCCACTTCGATAAGAAATGTGCCCCCAAAATGAAGCTGAATGCCCGCCAGGTCGACACTGCAAAGCCTAAAGAAAAAACTTATAAAATGGCTGACGGTGGCGGTCTGTACCTTGAGGTCACGACCAAAGGATCAAAGTACTGGCGTATGAAGTACCGACGGCCAGCTGACAAAAAAGAAGACCGGCTTGCTTTTGGCGTTTGGCCGACAGTCACGCTTGCTGAGGCACGAGCTAAGCGTGACGAAGCTAAAAAGATGTTAGGGCAGGGGATTGACCCCAAAGCTGAACAGAAAGAAGCCCAGGCTGAAAACGCCGGGGCTTATACTTTTGAAACGATCGCCCGCGAATGGCATGCCAGTAACAAGCGATGGAGTGATGATCACCGCTCACGCATTCTTCGCTACCTTGAGCTATATATTTTTCCTCATATTGGTTTGGCCGATGTACGTAAGCTGAAAACCAGCCAGCTGTTAGCACCCATTAAGGCCGTAGATGCCAGTGGCAGGCATGACGTCGCTCAGCGTCTTCAGCAGCGTGTTACGGCGATAATGCGCTATGCAGTGCAGAACGATTACATTGAATCTAACCCCGCTATTGATATGGCCGGGGCACTTTCTACCGTCAAGGCTCGCCATTACCCCGCATTACCCTTCAGCCGTTTTCCTGAATTTCTTGAGCGCCTGGCCGCATACCGTGGGCGTATCATGACCCGTATTGCTGTAGAGCTTTCATTACTAACTTTCGTCCGTTCCAGTGAGTTGCGTTTTGCCCGTTGGGATGAGTTCGATTTCAAAAGGGCTTTATGGAAAGTTCCTGCTCAGCGTAAAGAGATAGAAGGAGTTCGTTACTCCCATCGTGGCATGAAGATGAAAGAGGAGCATCTTGTACCGCTAAGCCGTCAGGTTTTAGCCCTGCTGGAAAAGTTGAAGCAGTTAAGCGGTAATAACGAGAGGCTCTTTCCCGGCGATCACGATCCTAAAAAAGTTATGAGCGAAAACACGGTTAACAATGCTCTGCGCGCTATGGGGTATGACACAAAAACCGAAGTTTGCGGGCATGGCTTCAGGACAATGGCACGGGGTGCGCTGGGTGAGTCGGGATTATGGAGTGATGATGCGATAGAGCGGCAGTTGAGCCACTCCGAGCGTAACAATGTGCGTGCTGCTTACATTCACACTTCTGAGCACCTGGATGAACGTAGATTGATGGTGCAATGGTGGGCGGATTTTCTTTATGCAAACAGTAGTGAGTACGTCTCTCCTTACGATTATGCAAAACATAAGTGAGGCATTGCGATGCGCAATTTAGCCACTCCAAAACAAAAGCGCGTTTGGCACTAAGCTATATTGCTTTTCCCCTCAGCGCGCAATGCTACCCCCGCCTCGCCTGCCCGCTTTATGCATCGTTTTTTATGCGGTTGCATGAACCGGCCGAAGCCGCGGCGGGCTTGGGCTGACGAGGTATTTGGTGCGCTGCATTCTGCATGCAAATCCATGCACCTTATGCATGCATCGCTCTTTACAAACCGGGCTGGCCAGAAAAAGGGCGTTGAAAGGACAAAAAGCGGAGACAAAAAAGCCGCTGATCTCAGCGGCCGTTGTGGTCAGTGGAGGGTGCTAAAGGCTGAGCCGTAACGTCCGAGCGTCTGCCGTTCTTTCACCGGCTCCGGCGTGATGACGGGAACCGGTTCGGGCTGCGGCGGCGCGGTAATGACCCTCGTGATGCTCTCGCTGGTTTTGAACGTGCAGGAGCAGTCAAGGTTAGTGCACTGGTGATAGCGCTCCTTCACCTGCTCCGACATATAGCGGCTCGATTTGGCGTGCGCCGGGCTTTTGCAGTACGGGCAGTGCATCATTTCTTTTTACCTTCCCTTATCCACGGACGGTGTACGTGGATGGCATCCCACGCCCTGCTGCGCTTAATCGGATTGGCATACAGCACCATATCCACGCCGGTGAGCGCCGGACGCCACAGGCCGATATTCTCCAGCACCGGCGCTTCGGTCAGCACCTTCTCCGGCAGCGCGGCCGCCGCGCGGGTCAGCGCGTTACCAATCAGCTCCGCCACAACCTGCATATCGCTGCGCTCGTCGTCATCGCGTGGATTGACCTTCTCACGCTGGAGCCGCAGGCGGATGGCCCATAACAGCGAAGGGCTGACGTTGCGCAGCGCCGACTGCCAGGTCGCGTCGGCAAACTCGTTGAACGCCAGCTGGTGCGCACAGACGTATTCTTTACCCGTTACACAGGCGTTAAGCATGAAGACCTGCTTGTCCAGCTCCAGCTCGGCAATCAGCCCGGTAAACTCTTCCGCCAGCTCCCGGCTGGCAATGCGCTGGCTGTGCTCCGCCTTCAGCTCGTCGGTCAGGTTGCCGCGCAGGTTGCGAAAGCGGGTGCGCCAGTTCGTTTCGGCTTCCTTTCCCGCCTCAATGGCCGCCTCACGCTCCTTCTCGCAGCGGGTAATGTCGGCGCAGGTGTTGTTGTACTGTTTCATCTTCTCAAGATGCGCGGTGCGGGCCTGTTCAAAGTTTTTCAGGGCGGTGCTCTTTTCCAGGGTGCTCATAGCTTTTCTCTCTCTGTAAAGGATGTCGCTATTCTGCTGTTCACCACCGGACAAATCATTTCATTGCTGCCTGCCTGTCGCTGAGCAAACACGGCCAAATCTTCACCGCAAATCTGCTCTGAGCTTTTAGTTTTATATAAAACTGTTCACTACTCTTCACCTTAAGAAAAAAGATAATAAATACAGTAAGTAAAGGGGTGAACACTTGAGAATGAACTGTTCACCGGGTGTTCACCACTGTTCACCCACTTTTAAATGAGCCTTTTTCTGGCAAGCCTTCTTTAATGTTATTTCCGGTTAATTATTCAGTATTAATAGGTACAGTTTTTCGATATTAACATTTTGTTACTCTGCTCACCTATATTCACCTATATTCCCCTATATTCAACACAAGCTCATTTTTTATACTGTTTTACTCACCGTTCCGCGGACAGGGGCTTGTTTACACGGGCAAAAATATTCTCACAATAGGGGGTTACCAGCACAACACGACCGGAACCGGCCAGCGCCGCCCGGATACAAAATGAGGTAACACCATGCTCTCCACCGCTTCACCATCCGCCCCGGCCGCGCCGTCCGTAAACGACCTGCCGTACCCCCGCGACCGCTTTATGCGTCTGCCGGAGGTTATCAGCACCTGCGGCCTGTCCCGCTCCACTATTTACGACTTAATCTGCCGCGAGCAGTTTCCCTCGCAGATTTCATTAGGGGGCAAGAACGTCGCCTGGCTGGCGTCGGAGATTGACGACTGGATGCAGGCCCGCATCGCGCAGCGTGCCGGAGGTGCGGCATGATTAAGCTCAACTTCGGCACCCGCAGCTACCCGCTCAGTCAGGAAGAGGCCGTGTACGTGGCCGAAAGCCTGCTTTCCGCCGTTGCTGGCAAAAAATCCACGCTGCCCGCGTTTAACAGCGGCCGCCACGGCCATATTTCCGTGCTCGCCGAAAAGCCGAAGCCTGCAAAGGGGAGCAAGGGGGAGAAAAGCGAGAACTTCCGATCAAATCCGCCGCAATCCGATCACGTCCTGACCGATTGCTGAGGAAAAAGGCCCGATGTTTAAAAAAAGGCTTTTTTCTGGCGAGCCGCCGGTGTACTGTTTTCCCGCTGCCGCAAAATCGGCAGCCGGGCGTAGGAACCCGAGCTTAACCTTGGCGACACAGCACGCGCCACGCGTGTTTTTTTACGTCGTTGCCTCAGTGCGCCATTTTTTAGCGCAGCGGTTCTTATGCCGTTGCGCCTGTAAAACAATGGTGGCTCAGGCGGGGCAGCCTTCGGGCTGGCCGGTTTCCAAGGTTGCCGGTATTCCTACCCCCGTCTGGGCTACCACCCCCGAGTGTAGGAACTCTGGTGGTAGCTTTCTTAAGCTAACCCTGGAGAAAGCCATCATGGCCGCAACCCTCATTTCTGCACGCATGCAGTTCACCTTTCTTTTTGCCGCCGTGCGCCGCGCCGATACCGCCGCCCGTCCCTGCATGCTGCGCACCACTGCCGAAACTGAATCCGCTGCCCGCCGCCTGCTGGCCCGCGATTACGTGCTGTCCTTTGCGGGTCGCCTGCCGCTCTGCGAGGTGGCCGCATGAATACCCTTTCTGCCCGACTCAACAACCACGACAGCTATCCGATTCCCCACGCCGATTTCCTGCGCCTTCAGCATGCCCACAGCGTCGGCGTGACCGTGCTCGACATGCTGAACGTGATTGAATGCTCCGGTAACCGCCACAGCGGCCCGGACGGCGACGCGCTGGCGTCCGTGGTGGCGCTGCTGACCGACCAGCTGGGCAAGGTGGTCAGCACCTGTGAATCCGTCATGCTCAACGATATGGAGGTCTCCCGTGACAACTAACAACTCTAATAATCAGTCCTGCCTGCCCGTTGAGGTGCGCACCGCCGTTTACCGCCGCGCCGTTGCCCAGGGCTATCTTTCTGCCTGCGAGCATTACGGCCTCGACGTCTCCGCCTCGCTGGACGAGGTGCAGATGACCATCGCGCTGGAGCTGGAAGGCTATTACGTGCGGAAGTACGGCCCGGAAAACGGCATGGACATGGCCTGCACCATGCTCAGCGAAATGGTGCAGCCCGACGTGCTGGTCGCCGCGCCGCGGCTGACGCGCATGGGTGAAACCATGATGGACGAACTGCTGTGCGGCCGCCTGGCCGCCTCAAAAGCCACGCTGCATTAAGGAGGCCGCATGAAACATATCGTCACCGACACCGTGCGCGCCGCCGCCGGTCACTGGCCTCAGCTCTTACCCGCGCTGGGCATCAGCATCAACGCCGCCGGTCAGCATTCGCCGTGCCCGGTCTGCGGCGGCAAAGACCGCTTCCGCTTTGACAATCAGGCCGGGCGCGGCACGTGGGTGTGCAACCAGTGCGGCGCGGGCGATGGGCTGGCGCTGGTTGAAAAGGCGCTGGACGTGAACACTAAGGAGGCCGCCTGTCGGGTGGCCGGGCTGATTGGCGCGCTGCCCGTCACGCTTTCGGCAGTTACGTCAGAAAAAAACGATGAAGAGAGGGCGCAGGCGCGCCTCAGGGCGGCAAAGGAAGCCGCCCGGCTTGTTGCCGGAGCGACAGTACAGGCAGGTAACGCCTACCTGAGCGGCAAGGGGCTGGCTGACGTCACCGCCCTGACGCTGACCACCTCAAAGCGTATCAGCGACACCACGTATCAGCCCGGCGACCTGCTTGTCCCGCTGACGGACTTTACCGGGAACACGGTCAACGCCCAGCTGATTAACGCCGACGGCGTGAAGCGCACGCTGGCGGGCGGTCAGGTGAAGGAGGCATTCCACCGCCTGGGCGAACCCGGCGACACGCTCTGGCTGACCGAGGGCTATGCCACCGGCCTGACCGTGCACCGGCTTACCGGCCAGGCGGTTTTTGTGGCCTTAAGTGCCAACAACCTGCCCGCGCTGGCGGAGCGCCTGCACGCGGAATACCCGGAGGCGCTGATACTGATTGCCGCCGATAACGACGAGAACGGCACCGGCCAGCTGCGCGCCGAGGCGGCGGCAAAGCGCTGCAACGGCAAACCCACACTGCCGCCCGTGACCGGCGACTGGAACGACGTCTTCCAGGCAGAAGGCGAAATAGCTGCTCAGGCAATGCTGACCGCCTTTACCCAGCCGAAAGCGCTCAGCCCGTTTGAGTCGGTCAGCGAGGCCGACCTGAAGGCCATGAGCGCCAGCCAGAAGGCGGAGCTGCTGGCCGCGCATTACCTCAACACGCTGGCCGTGCCGGTTGTCGGCGAAGACCTGTGCCGCTACGAGGGCGGCGCGTGGCAGGTGCTGCCATACCGGGTGCTGAGCCGCGAGATTGCCGCGCTGTTTCAGAAGGTGCGCGCGCCGTTCTCGGCAACCGGTATCGGCGGCATCGTGGACACCCTGAAGCTGATGGTGCCGCAGATGGGCGCACCGGCCCGCCGGCTTATAGGCTTTCGCAACGGCGTGTTTGACACCGCGACCGGCACCTTTGGCCCGCACAAAAAAGAGCACTGGCTCCGCACCGTTAACAGCGTCAACTACACAACGCCGAAGAAAGGCGAGAATCTGGCGGACGATGCGCCGCACTTCTGGCAGTGGCTGTCGCGGGCGGCCGGGCGTAATGAGGCAAAGCAGGAGCGCATCCTCGCGGCGTTATTTATGGTGCTGGCAAACCGCTACGACTGGCAGCTGTTTCTCGAAGTGACCGGCCCCGGCGGCAGCGGTAAAAGCGTGATGGCGTCCATTGCCCGCCTGCTGGCAGGAGAGGACAACACCACGGCCGCCACCATCGACACGCTGGAGTCATCACGGGAACGCGCCAGCGTGGTTGGCTACTCGCTGATTATTCTGCCCGACCAGGAGAAGTGGAGCGGCGACGGTGCGGGCATTAAGGCGATTACCGGCGGCGACGCCGTGGCGATTGACCCGAAGTACCGCGACGCCTACTCCACGCATATCCCGGCGGTAATACTGGCCGTGAACAACAACCCCATGCGCTTCAGCGACCGCAGCGGCGGCGTGTCGCGCCGCCGGGTTATCCTGCCGCTCCCGGACGTGATACCGGCAAACGAGCGCGACCCGCAGCTGCTGGAGAAGATTGCCGGTGAGCTGGCGGTTATCGTGCGCCACCTGATGCAGCGCTTCAGCCACCCGGACGACGCCCGCGAATTACTCCAGGCGCAGCAGTCGTCGGAAGAAGCGCTGGAAATCAAGCGCAGCGCCGACCCGCTGGTCGACTTCTGTGGCTATCTGACGCCGCTGAGCACGCCAACCGGGCTGTTTATCGGCAACGCCAATATCCGACCGATGAATCCACGTCGCTACCTGTATCACGCCTATCTGTCGTTTATGGAGGCCAGAGGCCATCAGCATCCCATGAGTCTGACCGCGTTCGGCCAGGCGGTGCCGCAGACGCTGAAGGAGTATGAGATAGAGCTGCTGAAGCGCAAGACGAAGAACGGCATCCAGACCAGCCTGGAGCTGAGCGAGGACTGCGAGGCTGACTGGCTACCGCGCTGTGATGCATAAGCTAGACGACTGGCACAAACCGGTTCCGGCCGGTTTGTGCCAATAGCGGAAATTGATGACCAAGTTTAAGTACCTCATCGGGTTGAATGAAAATGGAAATTATCTGGCTGCCGGTGACCGTGATCATTTCATAGAAATCCCGCTGCATTCAGGGGGGAGGAAAACTCTACTTATGCCTGCATTTTTTTTCGGGAGGATTACCCCCTGCACCAGAAAATTAACAAATATAGCTAATTCAATCGGTGGCAGGATAATGCCCTCCCTCTGTATTTCCTAACAATTAATAAACTTACAATCGGTTTTTATGTTCAGCAAGTCTAAAAAATCTTCCTCTGATATTTTTCGTTTCAATCCAATTTTAAAAGTAGAATTGCTACCATAAAATAAGTCGTAGTGATGCAAGGGATGTATGTCTTTTTTACCATGTTTTTCATAGTTAACCCTATCATAGTCATACCTTAAATATCCATCTTCCATCATGAGTAACTCTCTCAAAAAACTCCAATAATTCTCATTACAACTATCCTCTTGATATAATGATATTTTCTCAACAAACTCCAAGCTACAATCACTATAAAAACTCGGCTCATTTATTAATGATATAACCTCAGATGTAATTCGATTATCAACTTCCATCTCGTTTCTAAAATTGAATGAGTAGCCTTCATTTTTCTTAATGTAAAATGGGAACATTATTGAAAAATATTTATCAGATTTCACAAAAAATATTCTACTCATTTTATCAATTCTAACAATAATCTTACCCTTAGCGTTGCTTTCTTTAATTGTCGGATTGATAAGCATATATTTAATACTATTCATCAATAGTTCTATTATCTGGATTTTATTTTTAATCGGCTTAAAAAATCTATCCATGTAAGATTCATCTATATCAAATGTGTACTCAATCATCTGCAGTAGTACTTTTTGTTATCGTTAATAAATTCAACAATCCCATCCTCATCAAAATCGTCTTTATAGCTTTCAGGTAAAGACTGGATGAATTTCTTCCAATATTTCTTTTCAATCCCTTCTTTTGTTAAAATATCATTAATAAAATCATAGAAGGAGACGTTAGATTGACTTTTAACCTTAACAATACGCTTCTGTATTCTTTCTTTTTCTTCCCTGCTTGGCTCTTTAGTTTTAATTACATCTTGTGTATTAATTATATCTAAACCATCAAGTTGGCATTGGATTTTTTCATACTTTTCAATCAACAAGTAAGACTGAAGAAATGAACGGGTTAACATTGTGTAAAGACTATTCCTATATGTATAATTATCTTTAATTTCTTTTGTTACACAAATAACAAAAGGGAATTCCAATCCTTTGACATTATTAACGTTTGAAATAAATAATTGATTTGGTATTTTTTTCTTAGTCTCTACTGCCTTATTAACATCCCATTTAAGCTCAGTTCTAATTTTAAACTCTAAACGATCTATATAATCATAGATGTAATTATCTTTATCTAACATGATTATAGCAATATCATTTGATTCTACTGTCGGATTATCATTTTTAATACGCTTTAAAATATCAATAATTTGTGACTCATTTATATGTTTCATGATATTCATATTCGATATTTTTGTCTCTTCCAAATCCTCAAACCTCCGAATAGAATCACGAGAGAGTGTCACTTCTTTGTTTGCTTTATTGATAGTATAACCACTACTTTCCCACTCACTATCTTCTAACCAATTGAGTTTGTTTTTTTCAAAAAGCCCCATTCCAATAGCATGTGCAAACATTAAAATCCGAGGTGCCGTTCGGTAACATTTGTTAAGTACATAGTCGACATTTTCAACTTCTTTCTTGATGTTATTTTCAAAAATATCCTGGAAAATATCACCAGCTACGTATACCTTGTGTCTAGTAATCTTTTCACACAACTCAAAAAATACTTCAGGGAAGTCTTGTTTTTCATCAATTAAAATATAATCAAATGCATATTCTAAATCTTCAATTTTATTAATTTCAATTAATGCCTTAGAAAATATCTCATGGTAACTAGTGTTTTTGCTCCACCTTGAAAAAGAAATGCCATAAAAATCACAGATATAACTATATAACCCAGAGTCTTTATCTTGCTTAGAACCCCATGCCCTATCAACCCACAACTCATTATTCCATTTGATTTGTTTTTCGACTTTCATAAAGTCAAAAAACGTTGGAATCCTATCTTTCAGTGTATGAGATAATGCTTTATTATGACACGTAAAGAAAATTTTAATCTTATCTTCCGATGCATATATTTCTTTTAGTTTATGCATTAAAAGCTCGGTTTTACCAGTGCCAGACAAACCTTGGATTGATATTCTTTTATTTGGTAGTTGCTTGTATATAAATCGAGTTTGCTCACCATCAAATAAAATTATATTATGTTTCACTTTTTCAAGAAGCGTTGTTGGAGTTTCAACTCCGACCTTGTCTATATTATTTATACTACCCGTAATTAATGATATCAAAAGCTCACACTTTCTATAGTCAGCCTCATTAAGTTGATTCTCTTTCAAAATTTCTGAGCAATCAAAGTCGTTATCTAGCGTAACCCGGCTCGTGAAACCTTCTTTTAATTTTCGAGCTCTTCCTATATGTTTTTGATATCTATATTTATCAGATATAGAGTTAACATCCTCCATAAAATCTTCGTAATATTCATCAAACTCATCTTCATCATTTTTTAAATCAATGAATATTATTTTGTGCTTTGGTGAAAGTATTACTATAGTGTTTTCTGAATAAGAGTAGCTATATTTGTTTTCACCTAATGGAGCTGTTATTAAGTATAACTGTTCAGTTGGGTTTTGTTCAGCATACTCCTCGATATTTTGAATAACATTTGTATTCAACTCACTCTTTTCTATATGATTATAAAATAAACTATTTGGCATGCTGCTAGTCACCTGATAATGTTAATAGTAACCACCGTAAGTGGTGGATAAACCTACAAGTTATTATCTAACATTTTTAGGGAACTTCCAACCAAGTGTATGCAATTAGTGAGCTCGTTACAGCTTGGCGTTTTGACCTGCTCCCTGCTGATTCGCACAGAATGCTGTTAGCAGTGTCCGCTCTTCGCTCATAGCAGTCTTTCACTTTAGACGATGAGCGATAAGTGAATTAGTAACGTCCAGCCATAATCTTCAGGATGACTTCGATTTGCCAAGCCGTGAAACTAGTTAATGGCTTCAGTGCGATAGAAACCTATCTGAAAAATCTAAGCCGACCAGACCGGATTTTTACGCCTGAAAGTGAATAGTGTTCACCCTCGGGTGAAGAGTAATGAATAGTACAAATTTAAGTGATCACCACTTAAATATATGATAATAATCAATAAAAATGAAAGGTGAACAGGGTGAACACTTTTACTTAAAATCTTTTTTTTCTGGGTTAATGCTAAAAATTTACGGTCAGCAGCACCGGTAAGGGTCACATCACGGAACCAAACCGAGAGAAAAATTTCATCAAAAATTGATGAATGATTTTTGCACGATTTCATAACTATCTGTTTTTAAGATGATAGCCACAAATTATTGTGGGGGCATAAATGGGGGCACTCCTAGGTTTTTCTTATTAAAAAATAAACAAAAACAATACTTTGTATGATTGTTTGAGTCCGGCCTTCGCACCAGTATCCTGTCCGTCCTCGTCCGGGGAAGTCCAAAAAAGCTTTAAAATCAACGATAAGAGTTTTTCTTCTGTCCATATACGTCCGAGGTCATCCATTGACATCCAGCAAGTTTGGGGGTCAGAATGGGGGTCACTTCGCTTCGATAAACTTTTGCCCCCCAAATTATGCCTTTAACTGATGTCGC
Source organism: Erwinia sp. PsM31 (assembly GCF_030433775.1). Classification (NCBI taxonomy): domain Bacteria; kingdom Pseudomonadati; phylum Pseudomonadota; class Gammaproteobacteria; order Enterobacterales; family Erwiniaceae; genus Erwinia; species Erwinia sp. PsM31. Next base: position 193,475 of record NZ_JARUWZ010000001.1, on the reverse strand, counting down.
GGCCCGTACCGCAAAGCCTCGTGAGAAAGAGTACAAACTCACGGATGGCCATGGGCTACACCTTCTTATCAAACCAAGCGGATCCAAACGCTGGTATCTTAAATATCGCTATGCAGGCAAAGAGAGCAGAACTGCGTTCAACGCATATCGCCGTTTAATTTTGCCAGAATACACGGCATAGGGCAGGTGCAGCCATGAGATGTGCCGGGCTCTGGCATATGTGCCAGCGCATTATCCTGTCACCACGCTGGCGTTTACAAACAGAGGAAAGCGCTATGAGCCTGTTAGAAGCGTTTTATTACACGTTCGCGTCGGGTGCCTCCGCACTGGATAAAAGGCTGGCCGAAAGCGAGAAAAAGCGGAGCAGCTTAAAAATACGGTAACCGGCGTTGATGTGCAGACGGAGAAGTTAAGAACTAAAAATTACGGGCAGGATTACTGCATGATTTACATTTCCGCCAGTCTCCGCATATTATTCCCTGTGAAGGTCTCCACGGACGATTACACAAGGAATGTATCAAAATGACCGCACTACAGTTTCCCTGTACTATTTTTCAAACGCAAAATCGAATGGACGACTACAGCGCTAAAGATATGCGCTGCGGCGATTTATCAGAATCACAGTTAAAAACGCATTTTCATTTGCTGGATGTCTCCACCAGAGCCAATCCTTATACCATGACCAGAATCACGCCATTTAATCAGCCGCAGTCCATGTTTTACGGCTCCCGTGGGGAAGGGGAAAAGATAACACGACAGCAATGTACCAATATCTTGTTTGATGAATTCCGCGATTTATCGCGCCTGTTCTCGATTTATGGCCCATACCAACACCTGATCGAAAAGATGATCACCCATATGCAGTACGGTAATGGCAAACCGTTCACTAGTATGCACCTGGACAGTGCTTTGAAAGCGGAAATTCTCAATGACAGGACTGAGAACAGTACGTTGTCAAAAATAAAAAACGCTTTAATCGAGAACATTGATTGGACAAGCCATGCCTATCCCACAGATAACAAAGGGAAACTAAGAGGGGCGATACTTGACGGTAAATTGCCTAAATTCGACCGATTCCAGGATAACATTAATGGGATGGGTATTACAGTTCACGATACATGGGCAACCCACATCATCCTAAAATCACTGCATATTAGTAATGATAGCTATCGGGCAGTGGTGCATTACAAGGTACAGGATCATTTCGGCTTAGATGTTGAGGATATTGCCAAACTAAAATTTAACGTCTTTCGTTTTTTCCGTATCTGGTTTGTGTTGCAACGATGCAACACGTTTGCTTTTAAACCCTTTATGACTAATATGGAAGCCACCGTAGAAATTACAGGAAATCGTAATGACAGCAAAAATTAAAAAAATGCGTTACGCGCTGTTATTAATTGCGCTGGTTTTTTTTGGTTATTGTCTTTGGTTGTCAATACGTCCGGTTAATATTATCGCAGCTCATCATAGAGAGTATGGATTCAGTTCTGTTTTAGTAAGAAACTTCCCTTTTACCGATAAGGGTAAAATCGATTGGTGGCTAAAAAATAAGGATATGTTGAAAGAAAAATATGATATTCCCAAGCCTGATAAAGATGGTTCTTTTACTGTTACTTTCTGGCTATTTGGTGAGGGGTATAAAGAAGGTGATGGTTATGACAGGCTATGCTTTAATGATATGCCGCCACCGCTAAACTGTATTGATAAAGATGCTGCTTTCTCTGTCAGTAATAGCAAGAATTTGGGTGCGATCTTTACAACATATGATGGGAAGTATCAGCTACAAAAAAACGGCAATATAGTTAAGTTTACAGATGAGTTCGAGTTTAAATAAAACACCTGAACATCATGTAGTAAAATGACCAAGATGCTATCTCTAATTTGATTCGATTGTAGTTGATAAAATCAATGGAACAGGCATCTGCGTTCATGATGTATATGCAACCAGGATAGATATAATCAGTGTCAATGTAGATAAGCACGGATGGAAAGCACGGGTGAAATTTACAGGCCAGGATCATTTTGGCCTGGATACTAATGATATACTTAAGAAAAAGTTTAACCAGTTTCAATTTTTTAGGATTTGGTTTGTTCTGCAACGGTATGATAAGTTTGGATTTCGGCCTTTTTTAACCAATATGGATGCCGTAATTGATATAGAGGGAAATCGCTGATGCGGATGTTTATCATTGCAGCACTCACAATAGTATCAGGCCTTTTTTACTGTCTGTTTATCAGAGGAGAGGCTGTTTGTGTTATGGATGCACATTATGATGGAAGCACTGCTCAGGTCATTGTTAACAAGCTGCCTTTCACTGACTCAGAAAAGATTGAATGGTGGCTGCGCAATGAAGTTAAGGTTAGAGATAAATATCATATTCCTTCCGGTAATGCGGGGCCATTCCTGATAACCGTATATGCATTCGGAGAGGGCTACAAAGAAGAGGGAAAAGAAGATCGGCTGTGTTTTCGTGATGTAAAATCTCCCCAAAACTGCATCGACAAAAAAGTGCTTATGATGATTTGGCGGACTCGTGAAGGTGGCGTCAAATATGAGTTTTAATCGAACCGGAAGGGCAGGAATATCCCACTACTACCTGTAGTACGGATGCAGGGAACCGCTGCTGCTATGGCAGCCTAAACCTCAAAAGCAGGTGCTGGCCTACACAGTTCCGAGTAGCCAGCACACTAGCTAGTGTGATTTTCCCGGATATACGAACGCCCCTAAGGTCTGCGACATACCTGAATCATTACGCCAGCTTGTGGGGTGTATATCATCAGCGTAACGACCTCTCTTAATGGATTGGCTTACCCGAAATCACCTCAATAAATTCCTGCACCTGGCGTTGTTTCCTCGCAGAAAACTTACACACCTTACGCAGTGACTGCATCAGTTCCGGTTCCTGCGGTTCTGGCTCGCGGGCCGTCACTACCAGGCAGCCCGGCATTACCCTTACATCAACCGGTGTGCCGGTTGCGAACCCTGCCGCATCCAGCCATTTGCCCTTAAAGGCGAGTAACGGGATACGCTCGTAATCCGGAAAGGTGCTCGCATAACTCACCGTATAGTGGCGCAGCGTGGTTTCCGTCACTTCTTTTGCAGCCGCAACTGCATTACAATCCTGTTCAGCCATAATAACTAGTCCTGTTAGTTGTTGTGGTCAGCAGGCTGAATGTGTTCCCGCACATTCAGCCTGCGCTAAATAACCCTGTTATTATATCTCTTTACTGATTGCTTTCCTGAAAAATTAGCAGTGAAAAGTTAAAAGTGGAACGAGCTTCTAATAATTAATGTAATTTGTAGAGCATTTTCATTACCGCTTATGGATTGTTATATTTTTTAAGCTGTTTACAGAGAGAGGTTATATTTCGCATACTTTCCGGCATCGGCAAGCACATCGCTGGTAAAATATTCAGCCAGGTGCTGGACTGAAAAGCAGAATAATCAGAATCAGCTTACTAATTTAATTTTTTCTGATAATTGCATTGAGCCATACCTCATCGCCACGTCCGATACGGAAATCACCGGTCTGCCATATTTTTTTCGTTTCAAGAACGAAATCACTTCCCTTTTTGTTCTTAGAACCTGCCTGTCTTTTTATATCCGCCTTATTATTAGCCAAACTTACACTAATAGCTTCATTAACCTCATCTACCAATTTCTGTAACCCAGCCGCATCCAGATCGGTAAATCTGCGCCCATCCTTTTCCCGTTCGCCGCGGCCATATTTAAAAGAGAGATACCATACGCCGCCAGGCTTCAGCGCTATCGCCAGCTTCGTCATGACTTCAGGTAGTTCCGCTTCGGAAACATGCAGCAGCGACGCGCAGCACCAGATACCATCATATTTTTCAACCGCAGCAACATCCTGAAAACGCATCCGAGCAACAGGTTTGCCGGAGAGCTGACGAGCCAGCGCAACCAGCTCCGCCGATGCATCAAAGGCTTCGACCGTAAAACCCATTTCGCTAAAGGCTTTGGCATCACGGCCTGAACCGCAGCCGGCATCAAGGATGCGCGCACCTGACCGCAGGCAGGTAATAAAAGGTTGGTAAAGCGCAGACATATCCACACTTACCGTATCGGTAAAAAACCGTTGGGCGTTCTGCCGGTAATAGTGTTCGTTTATCAAAAGAGACTGCCTCCCTGTGATGCTGGTTGCCACTCATGGAGCAGAGCGAATTTTGCCGTACTCCAGTTTTTTTGCAGAAAGCTGTGCCGCAGCTGCGGCGTATTGCCGGTCTGGCGAATTAAAGTCTCTCGCAAAGGTAAATGGCTGTTAATAAAGTATTCGTTACGATCGTGCAGGCGCTGCAACAGCGTTATCGCAGGGATACGCGCAAACTTACCCTGAGCGCCACGATTACAGGTCTGGCAGGCCAGCACCAGATTCCAGACGCCGTTGAGGTTGCCGATTTGTTCGCTGAGCATCAGCGGCAGAAAGTGATCGACATCAGCCAGGTTCTCCTCGCCACCGGCCACGCCAATCGGCCGGAAGCAATAAAAGCACAGGCCTTTCTGGTAGCCATTCAGGCTGCTGCGGCAGCTGGTAATGGTGACGCGGCGACCGCTCTGGCGGCTGAAAAGCATCTTGTCATTATCGTCGTAATCCACTGCAATCAGGTTGCGTGAAACGTTCATCGCCCAGGCTTCTTCAACCAGCCGCCATCTTGCATCCGTTTCCTCTACCAGGCTGGCAAAGTGTTCGTTTTCCGTCAGCTGATAAAAATTATCCGTAAGCCGAATGCCTTTATGGCTTCGGCGTTCATCCAGGAAAAAGCGTTTGTCGATCTCGGCGTAATTCACATTATGAAAAGCATCAATTACGTTAGCGAAGCCGCGCTTGACGGTAATGGCAATCAACAGTTCTTCGTTGATCTCGCCTGCGTTAAACTGCCTGCACGCCTCCAAAAATTCGCTACTTTTGCTGGTGATCTGCTTTGGCGCATGGCGCAGGTGGGCGCATAAATGCCGCACAAAGGGCACGGCGAGTGCTTCCAGCGTAATCAGATCGTTGTCCTGCTGCTTCAGGTCGTACAACGCATGGGCGAGCGCGAATTTATAGGAGGCGACGTTTTTGCCAAAAAGAATAACGCCGCGCCAGTAGTTTTCAAGGCGGGGATCGGCCTGGTAAAAGCGCATACAGGATCCTGTTTTGCGAGACAGCTCGAAAAATTCACGTAACAGGATCACATAACAAAAGCCGATGAATGTAAACCGTAAAGTCCGATGGCCGGCTCGATCTTTCTTAAGGCGAAATGCTTATCGTCAGCAGAGGTCACGATAACAAAATATTTACGCCGGATAATGGCCGCCAGGTGTTGGGCGACGCTGAAGAGATAACCAGCGTAAGAGGAAGGTAGGGACAGCGCAGGATAAAGCGTTACTCGCTTATCTGTTTGGCCGTTAGCGATTTCATTTATGCGAGTTGCTTATAGTAAGAAGTAATGCCAAACATTATAAAATTCACGCTGGTGTCAATTCTTCGCAGCCATTATCATTAACCAGCTATCACACGGATCCGTGAACTATGGAAATTCAGAACGGTTTAGAGGATTATTGGCGTATGGAGAATAAAACGGCTATACGAGAAAAAATACTGAGTAATAATTTTACCCGTAAGGATTACTTTGTCTTTAAGAACAATGTGCAGCTTATAAAACAGATTTATCATCCGGACTTAACGACGGGTATAGATCTGCCGGAAGCCATTACGCAGATGGCGGAAGACAGCACCAAACTCAGAAATATCGCTGTCATATATGTTGTGCTGTTTCTTATCCTGTTATTCAGGGATGATAAAGTTCCGGTCTTAATCAATATCACGGTTGTGACCATAGTGTTGTTAATTGTGCTATGGACAAATGCTTGTCAGCGTCATTTACCCGTCAGTACCGAACTGCGTCTGATGAAGCTGGCTATTCGTATGCGAAAAATCCTCAAGGCACGTGCCCGTGAGGAAAAAGCCAGGATCAAAGCGGAAAAAAAACGACAGCGTGCAGGATAACCGCCGCCGTGTTTTATCGCCTCCGCGCCGTTAAGCCCTGGCGCACTCTTACGCCTTACCCGATGCAGTACTCTAACTACGAAAGCCAACAGGCGTTTTACCCTTTAACCTCCTCCCAGTTCAGCCCAAACCGCGCCAGATACTTACGCAGGCGATCGGCGTCGTTGGGCTGTTTCTTCCCCTGGCGGGAGACGGCAAACAGGCGTCGTCCCGCTTCGGAAAGCGAATCCGTCGCGCGGCAGACGCTCAGCACCGTCTGTAGCTGGCACTCGTCAAAGAGATCGTACTGCGCCCCGGAGCGCTCAGGCAGGGCAGCTTGCGATGCCGTAGTACGCCAGCTGGCGCGCAGCCGGGCGATCTCTTCTTCCGCCAGCTCCAGCGAAATTCTTCCCTGTTCCGCCAGCGTTGCCATCCGCGTGACGGCAGCACCCAGCTCGCGGAAATTGCCTCGCCAGCTGGCTTCTGTCGAGCAGGCGAAGCGCAGAAAATGGCTTCTCGCTTCTTTATCAAAGCGCACCTGGGTCTGCTGTTCCCGGGCGTAACGTTCCAGCTCAAAATCCAGGTTGGGTTCGATATCCTCGCGGCGTTCGGCCAGGCCCGGCAGCTGAAACGTCCACATATTGATGCGGGCAAACAGATCTTCGCGAAAGCGGCCTTCGGCAACCCACTGCGGCATATCCCGGTGCGTGCCGGCAATCAGCTGAAAATCGCTGCTGACCTCTTTATCAGAGCCGTACGGGAAGAAGCGTTTCTCCTCGATGGCGCGCAGCAGCATCGCTTGCTCATCCAGCCCCAGCTCGGCTATCTCGTCCAGAAACAGCATGCCGCCGTCGGCTTCCCGCAGCAGCCCGCCGCGCGCCTGCTGTGCGCCGGTAAAAGCGCCCTTAACGTGGCCGAATAGCGTGGACATCGCGTTGTCGCCGCGCAGCGTGGCGCAGTTAACCGCCACGAATTTACCGGCCAGCCGATGGCGAGCATGGCGCAGCTGATAGATGCGCTCCGCAAGAAAAGATTTACCCGCGCCGGTGGGGCCGGTCAGCAGCATCGGGGCGTCCGAGCGCAGCGCCACGCGCTCAATCTGCTCGATCAGGCTGTTAAAGGTGGGATTGCGCGTCTCGATGCCGGATTTTAAAAACGAGGTAGAGTGCTGCTGCTCGCGCTGAAAACGGCTGGTCAGCGTGGCGTATCGGTTCAGATCGAGATCGATAATGGAATAGTGGCCGAGCGCGGTTGGCGTCTCCGATCCCTTGCTGGCTGGCGAGGTCTGCAAAATGCGCGCGGGCAGATAGCGGGCTTCGGTCAGCAAAAACCAGCAGATTTGCGCCACGTGCGTGCCGGTAGTGATATGCACCAGATACTCTTCGGCGTCGGTATTAAAAGGATAGCGGCTGACAAAATCCAGCAAACTGCCGTAGACCTCTTCAAAGTCCCAGGGATCTTCCAGCTTCACGCTGTGCAGCACCACCTGGGTGGCGGGCGAGGCCTGAAGGATATCTTCCGCCACCTGCTGCGCCATACTGATATCACGCGGCTGATGCAGCAGCTCCAGCCTGTCGATCTGTAAGCCTTCCTGCTGGCAGAGCGCGACGGTTGGCCGCCATTTGCTCCAGCGATTTGCCCGCTTGCCGCGTTTATCCAGCACCGTGCCCAGCACGCCGATGACTACGTTAGCTTTCATGCTTATCTCACAGGATAAATAACTTATCCGCTAAGATAAATTGCTCTCTCGCTAATGGCAATGCGCAGGTGCGAGGTGATAATAAATTATATTAATAATCAAAAAGATAAATTTTATTATGCAGCGTGGCGGTCTTCTGGCACGGCATTCGCAATAGTCAGGTCACAGCAATGAGGAAAACGATTATGAAAAACAGCTATCAGACTCTGCAGCAGGCGAAAGGCGTGCCGATAAAAATGTGGACCAACGGGGTGCCGGTTGAGCCAGAAGCGCGCGAGCAGCTACTGAACACGGCGAAAATGCCGTTTATCTTTCGCCATCTGGCGGTGATGCCGGACGTGCATCTGGGCAAAGGCTCTACCATCGGCAGCGTGATCCCGACCAAAGGCGCAATTATCCCGGCAGCGGTCGGCGTCGATATCGGCTGCGGCATGATTGCGGTGCGCACCTCGCTGATGGCCCGCGATCTGCCGGACAATCTGTCGGGCGTGCGCAGCGCCATCGAACAGGCGGTGCCGCACGGCCGCACCAATAACCGTTCCGGTCGCGATAAGGGCGCCTGGCAGACGCCGCCGCAGGAGGTGGATCGCCACTGGGCCAAACTGGCGCCGCGCTTCAAGACGCTGACGCAAAAACATCCGGCGCTGTTCAAAACCAACAACTATCAGCATCTGGGAACGTTGGGAACGGGCAACCACTTTATTGAAGTCTGCCTGGACGAAAGCCAACAGGTCTGGGTCATGCTGCACAGCGGGTCGCGTGGCGTAGGGAACGCTATCGGTAACCTGTTTATCGCGCTGGCGCAAAAGGATATGCAGCGGCATATCGCCAATTTGCCGGATCGCAACCTCGCTTATTTTGAAGAGGGCAGCAGGCATTTTAACGACTACGTGGAAGCGGTGAGCTGGGCGCAGGATTACGCTCGTCACAATCGCGAAGCCATGATGGAGCGGGTACTGGCGGCGATGTCGCGCGTTATCAGCAAGCCTTTTACCACGCATCTGGAAGCGGTGAACTGCCACCACAACTACGTGGAGCGGGAAACGCACTTTGGCGAGTCGGTGCTGGTGACGCGCAAAGGCGCGGTCTCGGCGCAAAAAGGGCAGATGGGCATTATTCCCGGTTCGATGGGCGCGAAGAGCTTTATCGTGCGCGGCCTGGGTAACGAAGAGAGCTTCTGCTCCTGTAGCCACGGCGCGGGGCGCACCATGAGCCGCACGGCGGCGAAAGCCCGCTTTACCGTGGAAGATCAGCGACGCGCGACGGCGCACGTGGAGTGCCGAAAAGATAAAGAGGTCATCGACGAAATCCCGATGGCTTATAAAGATATTGATGCCGTCATGGCCGCCCAGTCTTCGCTGGTGGAAGTGGTGCATACGCTGTCGCAGGTTGTTTGCGTAAAAGGATAAAAAAATGAGAACAGGATTGCATGGTGTGGATAGCGCAATGCGCGAGCGCGTACGGGGCGTGCTGCGCCAGATAGAAGAAGAGCACTCGGTAAAAGTGCTGTATGCCTGCGAGTCGGGCAGCCGCGGCTGGGGTTTTGCCTCGCCGGACAGCGATTACGATGTGCGTTTTCTCTATGTACATCAACCTGAGTGGTATCTGCGTGTCGAGCCGCCGCGCGACGTTATCGAGCTGCCGATCGACGATACGCTGGACGTCTGCGGCTGGGAGTGGCGAAAAGCGTTGGGCCTGTTGAAGCGAGCCAATCCAACGCTGATCGAATGGCTGGATTCGCCGGTGATCTATCAGCAGGAAGCGGCCATCGTCGCCGATTTACGGGAAAGGATACCGGACTGGTTTTCGCCGTTACGGGCGCGCTGGCACTATCTCTCCATGGCAAGAAAGAACTTTCGTGGTTATCTGCAGGGCGACAGCGTGCGGCTGAAAAAGTACTTCTACGTATTGCGTCCGCTGCTGGCGGTGCAGTGGATAGAGGCCGGAAAAGGCGTGCCGCCGATGCGTTTTGAAGAGCTGCTGGCAGGAACGGTGACGGATCCCTTGCTGCTGGCTGAAATCGAACAGCTGCTGGCGCGCAAGCAGCGTGCAGGCGAAGCGGAATATGGCGAGCGTCTGGAGCGCATCCATGCGTTTATCCGCCAGCAGCTGGACGAGAACCGCGTCAGCGAAGAGCTGCCGGATAGCGAGCGGCGCGACTGCCGCGATCTGGATGCATTGCTGATGAAAACCGTGCTGAGTGTATAGCTTATTACTGGTCTGGCATTGTGCATAAGTAGCTCAGGGTGACAGCATTATTCAACAGAACTTTCAGACACAGCGTCTGTTCGATCCCAGGATTGGGGGGCCGGCGGCGGTTTAACAGCGTATCTATGCTTTATTTTAATGTTCCAGGTGAGGGGAATTAGTCGCGGACAGTGATTGCTATTAAAAGCCCGGGATATGCCGGGTTATAATTTTGTCTGGCCTGGATTAAGCCGCTGTGTGCGTATCGACTGTTGCAATACGCGAAATTGGATTATGGAGCGACAGCTTGGATCATCTTTATAAATTGGCTTTTACCGCACTGACTATGTTTGCCGCCCCGGTTATCGCCCAGGAAAGCGGCGTATCCTTTTATCATAAGGCGTGGTCGGTGGCCTGTGATAACACCTTAACCTGCCGTATCGGCGGCCATAGCGTACAGGAGAATGTGGGCGGCGTGCTGCTGACGCGGGCACCTGGCGAGCATACGGCTACCGCTGGCGAAATTATCCTGCCGGAAGACAGGGAAAACGAGGCGCCGGTAAAAAAACTGACGCTGTGGCTGAACGGCCAGCCTGCGGGCGAAGCGACGCAGAAGGCTAACCGCTGGTGGTTGTCAGAAGCGCAAGCGCTGGCGCTGATCGATGCCGTTAAAGGCAGCGGCACGGTCGGGTTCAAAAGCGATCGCGAAAGCTTTCAGCTTTCCGGCGAGGGCGCCTATGCGGCGCTGCTGAAAGTGGATGACGTGCAGGGCCGTATCGGTACGCCAGGCGCCTGGGTTAAAAAAGGCGACAGGCCCGAAAGCGGTGTCGCTAAGGCCGTGGCTATGCCGGTGATCCAGGCGGTAAAAGTCAGCCCCGCTCAATCCTCTGTATTAACCAAAAAAGAGGCTGAAGCGCTCAGGCCGCAGCTGCTTGCCGTCTTAACCAGCGAGCAGCAGTGCGATTATCTGACCTCGGTTGGGGAAAAGGACGTCAACGGCAATATTATCAGCGGCGATATTACCGCCACGCCGCTGGATGATACGCACACGCTGCTTTCCACCCAGTGCTGGGGCGCGGCCTATAACCAGGGATACGGTTACTGGGTCACCGACAGCCAGCTAAAAGCGAAGCCTGTTGCCGTGACCACTGACGCGCAAACCTGGCACGATGGCGTGATTACCAATGTCTTTATGGGAAGCAGTGCCGGCAGCTGCGCGTCTAAGGAAGAATGGATCTGGGATGGCGCAGCGTTTCGTCAAAGCCTGGCAACCATCAACGATGGCTGCTGGTTTCCCCGCACCCTGGGCAACAGAGAGATACCTGGGCTGGTATCAGAAATAAAACGTGAGGGAATAAAGTGAATCGTAAACTGATGTTTTTTGCGCTGGCGACGCTCTCCCTGTCGGCACTGGCCAGTCATAGCGGCGTAACCTTTGAACACAAAGCCTGGGAAGTAGCCTGCGACAACACGCTGACCTGCCGCGTTGCGGGCTATGCCAAAGAAGACGATCCGTCCGGTTCCGTCTTGCTTACCCGTACCGCCGGCCCCGGAACGGTGCCGACGGGCGAAGTGACGCTGGCCGACAGCGCAGAAGACAGCGCGCCGGTACAAAAGCTGACGCTGTGGATCGACGGGAAATCCGCGGGCGATCTCGTGGCGGCTGACGACAACTGGCGGCTGTCGGCTGGCCAGACGGCAGCGTTACTCAACGCCGTCAAAGGCAGCGGTAAAGTGGAATTTAAAGGCGGCGCGACGCCTTTTCTGCTTTCCGGCGAGGGCGCTTATGCCGCGCTGCTGAAAGCTGACGACGTGCAGGGCCGCATCGGCACGCCTGGCGCGCTCACCAAAAAGGGCGATAAGCCGGAAAGTGGCGTAGCTCAGGCGGTGCCCGTGCCGGTTATTCACGCAGCAAAAACCCGCAGCGGCGAACCTCGTTCGCTGACCGCGCCAGAAATCGCCGCGCTGAAAACCCGACTGCTTGCAACGGTCAATCAAAATGACGATGACATGTGCGACAGCCTGGTTTCACCGGCAGAAAATGCTATTCCGGAAAACGACGGGCTGACCCTTACGCCACTGGATGACGGCCACGCTTTGCTTTCGGCGCTCTGCTGGCGCGCGGCTTATAACGAAGGGTATGGCTACTGGGTTATCGATAACCAACTAAAAGGTAAGCCGGTGCTGGTGACCATTTCCGGCTCGGATTATGAAAAAGGCGTGATTACCGATGTGCAGAAAGGCCGGGGTATCGCAGACTGCATGAGCCTGAAAAGCTGGGTGTGGGATGGCCAGGCTTTCCGCAAAAGCCGCGACGCCATGACCGGCATGTGTCGTTATATCCATGCGGGCGGCACCTGGGATCTGCCCACGCTGGTAACGGACGTGAAGCCTTTTTCGGGTTAGATCCTTTGTTAAACCACTTAAGATCGAACGTATCTGCTTATTATCCCTTTTAGTGACATCCATATCATTACGCATATAATGTATATAACGAATATATCTTAGTGTAATGAGGTGGAGCATGAGAACTAAAGCGAATGCTTTACAGCGAACCAGGCAGGATTTTGAAGTCAAAACGCTGAGTGGAGAGCAGCTGCACAGGCTGCAACCCCATGCAGGATCGGACTATCTGGTTATCAATTTAGGACAGGCTGAGAAACGCACCCCTGCTTTTAACGAGACGGTGCGTATAGCCATAAGCGCTGCGATGACGGCCGTGCTGGCGTCTCTTAAACAGCAGGCATCCGTGCCTGAAGCCGTAGTTACTACCCCTTCTATAACAGCTCGCCCGGATGCAGCCCGCACGGAGCGTAACGCACAGCGTCGTGAAGCGTTGAATGCTCGCATTTTTGCCGATGCTATATGGCTGCTGGCTCGGGAACTGTCAGAAAAGGCGAACTTCAAAAGTTCCAACCCCAGCGCAGGGCCTAATCGCTGGAAGCTTGCCGGGAAAATCTTTGCTATTCAGCATAATGGCAAAGACTACTTTCCCGAATATGCGCTGGACGAGGGCTACCGACCTTTACCTGTCGTAAAGGAGGTGATGGCTTTATTTGGCGGCAGCAAAACGCCCTGGGGTCTGGCGATCTGGTTTGGGTCAGAAAACAGCTGGCTGGGCGGGAGAAAGCCCAGGGACGTGCTGGCTACCCAGCCTGAACAGGTTCTGTTGGCCGCGCAGGCAGAAAAAGAGGGCGGCATTCATGGCTGACAGGGAAGCTATCACACGGAAGCTAAAACCACCAAAAAGCGATCTGGCGGTAAACCTCACGGTATGGGAAGCCGGTAAACGTATTTACAGAATACATTCCGCCGCTTTTCGCGCCGCTCAATTCAACCCTGGTAAGGGCAGCGCACGTTTCAGTCCGATGATTAACGGCGTGGCAACGCTGTATGGTGGTGTGAGTACAGCTGTTGCCGTAATGGAAACGCTCTTCCATGATTTACCGCCGGATTCATCCGGGGCACCCTATGATTTAGCCAGGTTATATGGAAAAGTGCATTCGGTTATAGAGCCCCGCGTTGATTTAAACCTTGTCGATCTTAACCCGAAAACGCTGCGCAAAATGGGCGTAAACCGGGCAAGCCTGCTGGATTCAACCGCCGATCAATATATCTATACCCGAGAATATTCTTTAGCTATTTATCAGGCATGCCCGCAAGCGCACGGTCTGCAATGGTCTTCCAGGCAGCATGGAGACACGGCGCTGATGCTGTTTAACGATCGCGTCAAAGCCGAGCAGTTGTACACAGAGGTTGAGTCGGAACGGATACTGGATTCGGACTCTGTTATGACGGTGATAGAGCTGGAAGCCGACCAGCTCGGTATCGTGCTTCTTGAGAGCGGCGGTTAAAAATAGCGCTGCTGTTTCAACGGGTTTTAATAAATGATAAATATTTCCTCTGCCATCCCCCAATCTGCTGCTTCCGCTTCTCCGCAAAAATTTCCCGTATCCGGACAAACTAATCCAGAGCCGCTCAGCCGCCGTCGTTGCTAATCTGTCGCCCTTAAATGGCGGACGTTTTGTTAAGGATAAGGGCGTGGCGAAGATTTTCTCTGTCCCGAATATTTACCATGGTGAAAATGCGCTGGCAGCGCTGAGTCAGCTTGGGCTGAAAAAAGTCGCCATCGTCACCGACGAATTTATGCTCTCATCCGGCAAAGTAAATCAGCTGATCGCCTTGATGCCCCAGGCTTCGATCATCATCTATAGCGAGGTCAAAGCCGATCCCACTACCACGCTGCTACAGGCAGGCGCGGAAAAATGTAAAGTCTTCAGGCCGGATACGATTATCGCGCTTGGCGGCGGTTCCGCGTTGGATGCGGCCAAAGGCATTAAGGCCACCCTTGAAGAGTACGATCCTCTTTATCACATCAGGCTGATTGCCGTTCCCACGACCAGCGGCTCCGGGTCAGAGGCGACAACCTACGCCGTTTTTTCCGACCCATACAGCGGCAGCAAATATCCGTTGGTCGCTGACGCGCTGCTGCCGGATATCACCCTTCTCGACGCCCGGCTGGTGGCCAGCGTCCCCGCGAGCGTCACGGCGGATACCGGTATGGACGTGCTGACCCACGCGATTGAAGCGCTGGTTTCCACAGAAGCAAACGACTTCAGCGATGCGCTGGCGGAAAAAGCCATTGCGCTGACCGCCCGCTATTTACCCCAGGCTTACCGTGAACCGCACGACCTCAGCGCGCGGACGCATATGCATCACGCTTCCTGCATGGCGGGCATGGCGTTCAACTCGGCGGGGCTGGGGCTGGTTCACGGCATGGCCCATGCCGTCGGCGGCAGGCTGCATCTTGCGCATGGCAGGATCAACGCCATGCTGCTGCCATTAGTGATTGAATTTAATAGCGAAATGCAAGGGGCGCAGGCTCGCTACCAGCAGTGCGCGCGGTTGATGGCTGCCGACAGCCTGGCGCAGGCCGTTCGCACGCTTAACCAGCAGTTCGCCATTCCGGCAACGCTAAAAGAGATGGGCGCAGATCTCGCTCGGTTTGCCACCTTGCGCGGCGAACTGATCCAGGCGGCGCTGGCCGATGGCTGTACCGCAACCAATCCTCGCCGTGCCAGCGAGCAGGATATCGATCGCCTGCTGTCGCGCCTGGCGGGCGAGTAAACAGCAAGGAAGAGAGGATGAAGACGGATACGCAACGGCAGGCCAGAAGTATCACGCAGCAGATTTTACAGGAGCTGGCGGCAGGACGAAAAAGCCAGCCGCTGACTATTGCCGTCGGCGTCTCCAACCGGCACGTGCACCTGAGCCGTAAAGAGATGGACATGCTGTTCGGCTACGGTTCGTCGCTGACCCGGATGAAAGCGTTAAAGCAGCCCGGTCAGTTCGCCGCACAGGAAACCGTCACGCTGCGCGGGCCGAAAGGCGAGCTACAGCGCGTGCGGGTGCTGGGGCCGCTGCGTAACGTCACGCAGGTTGAGATTTCAGTGGCGGACGGCTTTGTCCTTGGCATCGGCGCGCCGGTAAGAATGTCCGGCGAGCTGCAGGGATCCCCTGGCATCACGCTGGTAGGGCCGCATGGCGAAGTGGCGATACCGGAGGGCGTTATCGTCGCATGGCGGCATCTCCATATTTCGCCTGAGGAAGCGGCGCGGCACGGCCTGACGGACGGCGCGGAAATAGCGGTGGAAACCCAGGGGCCGCGTGCGGGCGTATTGCGCCATGTGAAGGTGCGTGTCAGTGCAGAAGCGCTGGCGGAGATCCACCTGGATCAGGAAGAGGCCAACGCGCTTGGGCTGCGTAATGGCGATCGGGTGCAGATCAAAAGCAACGGGCCGAAGGTGGCGTGATCGTGCAGCCGGATCTTTCCAACCGGCTCGATAGCATTATCGATCGTCTGTTGGTGCGGCAAAGGCAGGGCATGGTCAGAGTGGTGATTACGGGAATGGATCCGCGCGTCCTGCCGGAAACGCTGGCTGCGCTGGAGGCGCTGAGTCAGGCCGGATACGGCCTGCGGGTCACGCTTTCCCACAGCGCCAGCCTGTCTGCCGTTTACGGGGCATTTCAATGCTGGCGGGAAAGGTTCGCGCCTGAACTGCTTTACGACACGCGAATGCCGCAGGCGGAAGAAGAGTACAGCGAGCTGTTTCTCCCGGCGATCTCAGGCAACAGCCTGGCAAAAATCGCGTTATGCCTTAGCGACAACGTTGCCAGCGCCTGGGCTTTTCATGCGCTGTGCCACGGCCGGAAAATCATCGTCACGCTGGGCGACGAGTTTACCCACGCGGCGTTGCCGGAGGCGATGCGGGAGCAGCTGCATCGCTATATCGCCACGCTGAAAAGCTGGGGGATCGTTTTTCCCGGTGTAACAACACAGAGCAAGGGTAAGCAACTTATTTCACTGGCGGATATCCGTCAGCAGCCCGCAGGCACGGCGCTGCGGCCAGGCCGAAACGCGCTGATCACGCCAGCCGCTCAGGACGAGATACGGCGGCGGCACATCATTTTATACAAGGACTGATTATGTATCTGGCTAAAGTCACGGGCGCGCTGGTATCGACCAGCAAGCATCCCTCGCTGAACGGCGCCAAGCTGCTGATCGTGGCCCGCCTGAACGAGCATCATCAGCCCACGGGCAGCGCCCAGGTCGCGGTTGACTGTGTGGGGGCCGGAAATGGGGAAACGGTTATCGTCAGCTCGGGAAGCTCGGCACGCATGGGTAATGGCGAGCATTCGGTGATCGATGCGGCAGTGGTTGGCATTGTCGATGCGCTGGATCTCAATGGATAGCAAAAGGAAGCGCACTTATGTCGGTAAGGGAGAGTCTGGACAGCCTGATCCAGCAGGCCATTAATTCGCATCCGTCGCGGCATCACTCGCTGAGCCTCTCTGCGGCAGCGGCGCTGGCGGCGATTGCCTGTGAGGTCGCGCAGGAATATGAAGTGCCAATCGTATTCAGCCTGGTAGATACGGCCGGACAGCAGCGCTGGTTTTTCAGCATGGATGATGCGCTGCTGGTCAGCCACCGCCTGGCGACGGAAAAGGCCTGGACCGCCGTGGCGCTGAGGATGGCGACGCACGAGCTGGCGCAGCAGGTACGGCCGGGCGCGAGCCTGGAGGGCTTACCACAGCAGGGGATCTGCTGTCTTGGCGGCGGTTTACCCTGCTGGTCGCAGACGCGGCTGCTGGGCGGAATAGGCATCAGCGGCGGCAGCGTCGCACAGGATATCGCCATCGCCCGCGAGTCGCTTGCCCGCTTCAGTCAGGCGCACTTTTTACTCACGCCTTCCCGACCCTAAAACGGATTTCAGAGGTCATTATGTCTACAACAACGGTTTTGGTTATCAACTGCGGATCTTCTTCGCTGAAATTTTCTGTGCTGCCGCTGGAGAGCGAAACGCCGCTGCTTTCCGGGCTGGCGGAAAGGCTGGGGTTGGATAACGCCGCTATCACCTTTAAGGATGAGGCGGGAAAAACTACCAGGCTTCTGGCGCAGCCAACGCACCATTGCGCGCTGCAAACGCTGTTTGCCGTGCTGGCAGAGAAAGCGCTGCTCTCCTCGCTGTGCGCCATCGGGCATCGCGTCGCGCACGGCGGCAGCGAGTTTCAACGCTCGGTTCTGCTGACGCCAGCGGTTATCGACCAGATCCGCCAGCTGGCGCCGCTGGCGCCTCTGCACAATCCCGCCAACCTTATCGGCATCGATACCGCGCTGGCTTTGCTGCCCGCGCTGCCGCAGGTGGCGGTGTTTGACACGGCTTTTCACCAGACGCTGCCGCCGGAAGCCTTTACCTATGCCATTCCGCTGGAATACCGCGAACGCTACAAAATCCGACGCTACGGTTTTCACGGCACGTCGCACCGCTTTGTCGCCGCCGAAGCGGTCAGGCTGCTGGATCTCGATCCGCAGGATCACGGCCTGGTGATTGCCCATCTGGGCAACGGATCTTCGCTCTGCGCGGTACGCAACGGGCAAAGCGTGGATACCACAATGGGCATGACGCCGCTGGAAGGGCTGGTGATGGGCACGCGCTGCGGCGACGTCGATTTTGGCGCGATGGCTTACCTGGCGACATGCAGCGGGCAGCCCATCGAGGCGCTGGGCGAGATGGCTAATAACCGTTCAGGCCTGCTGGGGCTTTCCGGGCTGTCCAGCGACTGTCGCACCTTGCAGGAAGCACGCGCCAAAGGCGATGCGCGGGCGACGCTGGCGATTGACGTCATGGTGCACCGGCTGGCGCGGCATCTGGGCGGCCAGTTTGCCGCGCTGCACCGGCTGGACGCGCTGATCTTTACCGGCGGCATTGGCGAAAACTCGGCGCTGGTGCGCGAGCTGACTCTGGCCAGGCTGGAGATCTTCGGCTTCCGCCTGGATCGTAACAGGAATCAGGCGATAGCGGGCGGCGCCGCGGGCACGATTTCCGCCGACGATTCGCCGACCGTGATGGTCATTCCCACCAATGAAGAAAAAATGATTGCGCAGGATGCGGCCAGGCTTGCCGCCGCGCCCGAACGATAACGCGCAAAATAATCTTACTGGCGGACAAAATATTTTTTCGCGTCCGCCTTAACATCGCAATCGGGCGTGGCCCCAGAGGCGCGTCTTTTTATCAGTCAAACAAACGAGGTCATTATGCAGCAGGAAGCGCTGGGCATGGTTGAAACAAAGGGGCTGGTTTCCGCCATTGAAGCGGCAGATACCATGGTGAAATCGGCCAATGTGACGCTGGTCGGCTACGAGAAAATCGGTTCCGGGCTGGTCACGGTGATGGTACGCGGCGACGTGGGCGCGGTAAAAGCGGCGACCGATGCCGGTTCCGTGGCGGCGGCCAAGGTCGGCGAGCTGGTCTCGGTTCACGTGATCCCACGCCCGCATGTTGAAGTAGAAAAAATATTAAAAACGGCCACGGAGTAACGGCCTGAGGACAAGCCATGCAGGACAATCTTGTCGAACAGATTATTTCCAGGGCTATCGGCCAGCCAGAGAAGCGTAGCGGCTGCGGCCTGACCGAGTTTGTCGGTACCGCGCTCGGCCATACCATTGGCCTGGTGATCGCCAATGTCGATAGCCAGCTTCATGAGGTGATGGCTATCGACGGCCGGTTCCGCTCGCTGGGCATTATCGGCGCCAGAACCGGCGCGGGCCCGCATATTTTCGCTGCGGATGAAGCCGTTAAGGCCACCAACAGCGAGATCGTCGCCATTGAGCTGGCGCGCGATACGGAAGGCGGCGGCGGACACGGCTGCCTGATCCTGTTCGGCGCGGCAGACGTCTCGGATGTGCGTCGGGCGGTGGAGGTCACGCTGGGTGAAATCGAACGGACGATGGGCGACGTTTACGGCTCGCCAGCCGGTCATCTGGAATTTCAGTACACCGCCCGCGCCAGCCACGCGCTGAATAAAGCCTTCGGCGCGCCGGTTGGCAAAGCGTTCGGCATGACCTGCGCTTCGCCAGCGGCGATAGGCATCGTTATCGCCGACGTGGCGGCCAAGGCGGCGGTTATTGAACCTGTCGGCTACGCCAGCCCGGCCAAAGGCACCAGCTTCAGCAACGAGGCGATCTTTACTTTCGCTGGCGATTCCGGCGCGGTGCGCCAGGCGGTCACGGCCGCGCGCGAAGTGGGATTACAGCTGTTGGCCACGCTCGATCCGGCGCCCATCCACTCAACTACCACACCCTATATCTGATCGCGCGGTAAGGAAGGGAAGCATGAATGACAGCGAGATCGCTCAGGCGGTGGAAAACGTCCTGAGCAAATTTACCCGCACCACGCCCGTTGCCGATGCCGAAAATCCGGCGCTGGCGGCCATGGTCGCCCGGGCGCTGGCGCAGAGCAGCGCAAACCCGGAAGACGTGAAAAGATCCGCCGTCACGGAGACGGAGGAAGCAGGCGTTTTCGCCACGATGGACGAGGCGATCGGCGCGGCCGTGCTGGCCCAGGTGCAGTATCGCCATTGCTCTATGCAGGATCGCACGACCTTTATCAACGGCATCCGCGAGGCGTTTTTACAGGAGGAGGTGCTGCAAACGCTCTCCCGCATGGCGGTTGAAGAAACCGGCATGGGCAACGTGGCGGATAAGGTGATTAAAAACCGCCTTGCCGCGCTGAAAACGCCCGGCCCGGAAGACCTGCCGACCTGCGCGCAAAGCGGCGATGGCGGCCTGACGCTGACGGAATATTCGGCCTATGGCGTTATCGGCGCTATCACGCCGACTACCAATCCGACCGAGACGCTAATCAATAACAGCATCAGTATGCTGGCCGCCGGCAATGCGGTGGTCTTCAGTCCGCATCCTCGCTCCCGCAAAGTGTCGCTGTATACGGTGGCGCTTATCAATAACAAACTCGCCGCGCTGGGCGCGCCGGATAATCTGGTAGTAACGGTTGCGCAGCCCTCTGTAGAAAATACCAACGCGCTGATTAAGGATCCGCGCATCGCTATGCTGGTGGCGACCGGCGGCCCGGCCATTGTGAAAACGGTGATGTCCTCCGGTAAAAAAGCCGTTGGCGCAGGCGCGGGCAATCCGCCTGCCGTCGTGGATGAAACGGCCGATATCGAACAGGCCGCCCGCGATATCATCAACGGCTGTAGCTTTGACAACAACCTGCCGTGCACGGCGGAAAAAGAGGTGATTGTAGTCAGCCAGGCGGCGGATTATCTGATCCACTGCATGAAGAAAAGCGGCGCTTACCTGCTGAGCGACAAAAAGCTTATTCAGCAGCTGCAAACGCTGGTGCTGAACGACAAAGGCAGCGGCCCGAATACGGCGTTTGTCGGCAAAGACGCGCGCTATATCCTGCAACAGCTGGGCATTGATGCGCCGGCGGAAACCAGAGTCATCCTGATTGAAACCGAAGCGACGCATCCTTTTGTCGTGCATGAATTAATGATGCCGGTGCTGCCGCTGGTGCGCGTGGATAACGTTGACGAAGCCATCGAGCTGGCCGTTTGCGTGGAGCAGGGCAACCGTCATACGGCGGTGATGCACTCTACCAACGTAGAGAAGCTGACCCGCATGGCGCGGCAGATCCAAACCACCATCTTTGTGAAAAACGGGCCGTCTTACGCCGGGCTGGGCGTCGGCGGCGAAGGCCACACCACCTTTACTATCGCCGGGCCAACGGGTGAAGGGCTGACCTCGGCGCGCACCTTCGCCAGAAGGCGCCGCTGCGTCATGGTCGAGGCGCTGAATATCCGCTGATGAAAACGCGCATTATCAACGCCCCCACGCCGGAAACGCTGGCGATGCTCAGGCGCCGGATGCCGTCGGAATTCAGAACGCGGCTGGATCTGCTGCGTGTGGACGCCGTCGCGCTGTTAATGCTGCCGGTGCCCGATCTCTATTTCTGTGCCGACCTGGCCAGTAAAGGCGCCGACGTCATGGTTTCGGAGATTTTCGGCAGCTGCCCGCAGCATATCACTTCGCTGGCGATCTTCGGCGAGGTGGCGGCGGTGGCGGAGGCGATGCGGCTGATTGAACAGCACCTCGGCGCTTAAGCCCCAGGGCCATAAACAAAACGCTTTTTCGGGAGTTATCACTATGTTGGAAAAAGGCTTTTCCAGTCCGACCGATCGTATCCTCAGGCTTAAAAACACGCTCCTGCAGGTGAAGCCGTACGTGGAATCGGAGCGCGCCACGCTGGCGACGCTGGCTTATCAGCAGTATGAGCATCTGCCCGCCATCATGCGGCGCGCCAGAGTTATTGAAAAAATCTTTCACGAGCTGCCGATCACCATCCGCGCGGATGAGCTGATTGTCGGCGCAGTCACCATCCATCCGCGCTCTACCGAAATCTGCCCGGAATTTTCCTTTGAATGGGTGGAAAAAGAGTTCGAAACGATGGAGCACCGTCTGGCCGATCCCTTTATTATCGAAAAGGAAACTGCGCAGGCGCTGAGCGAAGCCTTTAAATACTGGCCGGGCAAAACCACCAGCTCGCTGGCCGCGTCCTATATGTCTGACGCCACCAAAGAGAGCATGGCGGGCGGCGTCTTTACCGTCGGCAACTACTTTTATGGCGGCGTGGGGCACGTCAGCGTGGATTACGGCAAGGTGTTGAAGATCGGTTTTCGCGGCATTATCGCAGAGGTAAACGAGGCGCTGGCGAAGCTGGATCGCAGCCGCCCCGACTACCTGAAAAAAGAGCAGTTTTATCAGGCGGTGATTATCAGCTATCAGGCCGCTATCGCTTTTGCCCATCGCTATGCGCAGGAAGCGGCGCGGCTGGCGCAGGCGGAAAACAATCCACAGCGCAAACGCGAGCTGGAGCAGATTGCGCAAAATTGCCGACAGGTGCCGGAGCAGGGCGCGACCACTTTCTGGCAGGCCTGTCAGACCTTCTGGTTTATTCAGAGCATGTTGCAGATTGAATCCAGCGGCCACTCGATTTCGCCAGGCCGCTTCGATCAGTATATGTATCCTTATCTGGCGGCGGACAGCAGCATTACGCCGGAGTTTGCTCAGGAGCTGGTGGACTGCTGCTGGATCAAGCTTAACGACATCAATAAAACCCGCGACGAAGTCTCCGCGCAGGCTTTCGCCGGTTATGCTGTGTTCCAGAATCTTTGCGTCGGCGGCCAGACGGAAGAGGGGCGCGACGCGACAAATCCGCTGAGCTATATGTGCATGGAGGCCACCGCGCACGTTCGCCTGCCGCAGCCTTCTTTCTCCATTCGCGTCTGGCAGGGTACGCCCGACGAGTTTTTATTCCGCGCCTGCGAGGTGGTGCGTCTGGGGCTGGGCGTTCCGGCCATTTATAACGACGAGGTGATTATCCCGGCGCTGCAAAATCGCGGCGTTTCGCTGCAGGATGCCAGAGATTACTGCATTATCGGCTGCGTGGAGCCGCAGGCGCCGCACCGTACCGAAGGCTGGCACGACGCGGCCTTCTTTAACGTGGCTAAGGTGCTGGAAATCACGCTGAACAACGGACGGGCAGGCGGCAAGCAGCTGGGGCCGATAACCGGCGAGATGACCAGCTGGCGCGGCATGGACGACTTTTACCAGGCTTTTCAGCAGCAGATGACGCATTTCGTCCATCAGCTGGTAGAGGCCTGCAACAGCGTCGACCTTGCGCACGGCGAACGCTGCCCGCTGCCGTTTCTCTCTGCGCTGGTGGATGACTGTATCGGGCGGGGCAAATCCTTGCAGGAAGGCGGCGCTATCTATAACTTTACCGGCCCGCAGGCGTTTGGCGTGGCCGATACCGGCGACTCCGTTTACGCCATCCAGAAGCAGGTGTTTGAAGAGGGCAAGCTGACGCTTGCTGAACTGAAAAGCGCGCTGGAAAGCAATTTTGGTCACGCAGCCGACAGCTCGCCTCAGGCATCGCTGAGCGAAAACGACCTCTGCGCCATGGTACAGCAAATTATCGATCGGGACGGATCGCTGGACGCGGCGGCGATCAAAGAAGAAGTTTATCGTCGGCTCTCCTCCACGGCGGCCCCGCAAGGCAGCCAGCGTTTTGCTGAGATCCGCCGCATTCTGGAAAATACGCCCTGCTTCGGCAATGATATTGACGAGGTAGACCTGGTGGCCCGGCGCTGCGCGCTGATCTACTGTCGCGAAGTGGAAAAATACCGCAATCCGCGCGGTGGCCAGTTTCAGGCCGGCATCTATCCCGTCTCGGCCAACGTGCTGTTTGGCAAGGACGTGGGCGCGCTGCCCGACGGTCGCCTGGCAAAAGCGCCGCTGGCAGACGGCGTGTCGCCACGGCAGGGCAAAGACGGCTCAGGGCCGACCGCCGCCGCCAGCTCGGTAGCCAAGCTGGATCACTTTATCGCCTCTAACGGCACCCTCTACAATCAGAAGTTTTTGCCTTCCGCGCTGGCGGGGGAGAAAGGGCTGCGCAACTTCGGCAGCCTGGTACGCAACTATTTTGATAAAAAAGGGATGCACGTGCAGTTCAACGTGGTGGATCGCGACACGCTGCTGCGTGCGCAAAAAGATCCGCAGCAGCATCAGGATCTGGTGGTGCGCGTGGCGGGCTACAGCGCGCAGTTTGTGGTGCTGGCCAAAGAGGTTCAGGACGACATTATCAGCCGTACCGAACAGCACTTTTGATGCGGCCGGCGTGGTTGCCAGCCAGCAGGACACAGGATGAAAGTCGACTACGAAACGGAAGGCGTGCTGTTTAATATTCAGCGCTATTCGCTGCATGACGGGCCGGGCATTCGCACTATCCCGTTTTTTAAAGGCTGCCCGCTGGCCTGTAAATGGTGCTGCAACCCAGAGTCGCAGCGCCCCGGGCCAGAGCTGCTTTTTAAAAACCGTGACTGCATCCGCTGCGGGAAGTGCCTGAGCGTGTGTCCCACGCAGGCGCTGTCGCCGGACAATCCTTTCTTTGTGGATCGCACGCGCTGCACGCAGTGCGGCGACTGTACGCAGGTTTGTCCGACCGGCGCGCTGGAGATGAAAGGAAAGCGCATGACGGTCGGCCAGGTAATGCGCGAGCTACAGAAAGAGGAAAATTTGTTCCGACGATCCGGCGGCGGCATCACGCTCTCGGGCGGCGAGCCGCTGGCGCAGCCTGAGTTCGCTCGCGAATTGCTGAAAGCCTGTAAGGCGAAGGGCTGGCATACCGCAATAGAAACCACCGGTTTAACCAGTAAAGAGGTGATTGATGAGGTATTTCCGTGGGTCGATCTGGCGCTGACGGATATCAAAGCTATTCATCCGACGGTGCACCGGGAAAATACCGGCGTGGATAACCGACGTATTCTGGAAAATCTGCTGCGCATCTCTTTTATTACCAAAACGGTGGTGCGTGTGCCGGTGATCCCCGGCGTTAACGACAGCCCCGAAGAGGTTCGGCGCATCGCGGAATTCGCCCGACTGATGATGAACGTCACCGAGATCCATTTGCTGCCCTACCATAATTTTGGCGAAAACAAATATGCTCTGCTGGGCCGTGACTATCCGCTGCGGGAAAGCGCCGTTAAGGTCGACATCGGGCCGCTGAAAGCGGTAGTGGAAGGGCTGGGATTTACCTGCCATACCGGCGGCTAGCGATGGTGATTGGGCGATCGCAACAAACGGACAGCGTTGGCCGACGGCCAGGGCGCGTGGTCGCCGGTGATCAAAGCAGAGGGGCAATCGGGGTAAAGGAGATGACACGGTTGGCCGGAGGTAAAACACAGGGTCAATTTGGGTAAAGGAAAGCTGGTGATAAAGAGACGGGATCGACTGCGGTAAAGGAAAGGTATACGGTTTGGCTGGTGATAAAGACACGGGAGCGACCGCGGTAAAGGAAAGGTATACGGTTTGGCTGGTGGTAAAGATATGAGATCGGCTGCGGTAAAGGAAAGACGCACGGTTGGCTGGTGATAAGGAAAAGTGCGGCGCCACCACCGCCTATTTTTTGCGTTGACCGGAACGACGTGCCGACTTATTACCTTTAGTTACAGCATCCTGAACAGGGGATATCGCATCGGAAGACGGCTCGTTGGCGTTGATATCCGCTCCGTTATTGACCGGATCTGTCTCTGCTTCGGACCCGGGTTGTACTGGTGCATCACCAGGCGAAACCGGCTGCGTTAAGGTGACGTCAGGCACAACAGCTTTCGTCGTTACGTCGTCAGGTAAAACCGGCATTGATGTATCGTCAGGCATAACAGCTTTCGCCGTTACGTCGTCAGGTAAAACCGACTGTATTGATATATCATCAGGCACAACAGCTTTCGCCGTTACGTCGTCATGCAAAGCAGTCTTCGCGCCTGTGTCGGCAGGCAAAGCAGGCCGCGTTGGGGCTACCGATTTACAGGTAATTTGCGTCATCGCCTCAATGCCCTCTGCCGCTCTGGCTATGACCCGATGGGCGTAAAGCTTGCCCATGCGGCTGGCTGCCACCGCGCCTGCTTCGACGGCAGCATTCACCGCCGACACCTCTCCCATTAATTTCACCAGTATCAGGCCGTTTCCTTTGGTCTGCTCGCAGCCTGCCAGCGTCACGTTGGCCGATTTCAGGGCCGCATCGGCGGCTTCCACCGCGGCGGCCAGCCCCACGGTTTCAATCAGCCCAAGGCTTTTTCCGGGCATAGCATTCTCCTTAATGTTATCCCACTATTTTACCGACCTCCCTGACGGAGCCAGGGAAACTATTTTGCCCGTTACAGAGATTTTCTTGTCTGATCTTTATTGTTTCCGGTCGCCGTCATCTGACGACAGTAGTCTGACGGCGCCATGCCCGTTTCCTTTTTAAAAATGCGGCAGAAATAGTTGGCATCCTGCCAGCCAAGCTCCAGTGCAACGGTATGAATATTCAGATCGCTGAACTGTAACAGGGCACAGGCAAACTGCATTTTGCGATGGGTAACGTAAGCGGAAAAACCTGTGCCCGTCTCTTTTTTAAATTTTCGGCTCAGGTAGCAGGCGCTGATAAAAGATTTGGCGGCAATACCATCCAGCGTAACGTTTTCCGTTATGCCTCGTTCAATATGAAATTTTGCCCGGGCGACAAAGGACTGCGTGCTTGTTTTCAGGGCTGCATCAAATATTTCCCGGCTTGCCTGCAACAGCAGCAGAACCAGACGCCGGTAGCGCGCCTTGCTCACACCGTCCTGCCCGACCTGTAGCGCCAGCATGCCGATCTTTTCCCGCATCGGCGGCCTTAATGACGCCTGCCGACATATCAGTTCCAGCAGCAGAACCAGCTCGCGGCTTGCCTGGTTGTCCCCAAAAAAGGCGCGTCTGTGTACGTCCAACAGCAGGTCATGCCATTGCGGATAGTCACACCGGGCAATAAGCGTCTGAAGCCGCCGCTTCAGCGCTTCGCCATGGGCGGTTCCGTGCGCATCAGCGTTCAGGCTACCGTTAACCTTATCAATGATGGCCTGCTTTTTTATCGGTTTCAGCAGATAATCTTCAATCTGCAAAGGCAGCATACTGCGGAGAAGATCAAAGTCGTCGCTGGCGCTGGTGACGATAACACGGGTAGCGCTGCTTTTGGTGCGCAGATACTGAATAACCTGCCTGCCGTCGGGGCGGGGAATGGTCAGGTCGACAAAAATCAGGTCGATATGCGGCAGTTCATCAATCAGCTGCATGGCTTTTCTACCGGTCGGAGCGTCATAAATCAGCACGCCTTGCTGACTGGCCGCTACAATGCGGCGCAGGCTTTCCGCTTCCATCGGTTCATCTTCAACTATCACCACGGTGGACATAACCGGCTCCTGTTTTACGACTGAGGCTGAAGAGGAAAACGAAGTTTGATGGTGGTGCCCATCATGGGACGGTGGGCGCTAAAGATCTCCAGCCCGTAAGCGTCGCCAAACAGCAGCTGCAGGCGCTGCATAATATTCCTTATGCCTATTCCCTGCTTATTGTCCTGCGGCCCGCTTAAAATTTGCGTTATCGTCTGTTGTGCGATGCCATCGCCGTTATCGCTGACCTCAATAATAAGATCGCGACCATCGTCGGTTGCGCGAATATGGAGTACGGCAGGTATTTCCCGCGGTTCAACAACGTAATTAAAGAAATTTTCCGCCAGCGGTTGCAGCGTTAAAAAAGGGCAGGCGACGCCATAATATTTTTCCGGAATAGCGCAAAGATAAGTGAAACGGTCCGGCATTCTGACTTTCTGCACTGCCATATAGCTGTTGACGTAGTGGATCTCTTGTTCAAGCGTGATAACGGCATGATTATTTTTGCGTAGCAGATAGCGCATCATATCGGAGAAATCATGCACCATGGCTTCCGTCCGCGGCGCTTCTTCCAGAAAGGCCAGTCGGCCAATGGTATTCAGCACGTTAAATAAAAAATGCGGATTAAGCTGGTAGCTCAGCGCTTTAAATTCCGCCTCGTGCAGCAGTTTTTCCGTTTCCACTCGCCTGCGCAATTCACGGGTCAGCTGCCGTTCTTTTTTATGCAGTTCGCGCTGTATGGTGGTGGCCCAGGCCTGTTCCACCAGGCAGGAAGCCATATGCAGCAGGGTTTCAGCCAGTAGCTCAAAGCGGCGATAGGGGGTAATCGGTATTGCCTGATGAAAGCGCTTCAGAGAGGGGGTGATTTTTCGACGCGGGCGATTGGGCAGAATGCAGGGGATCGTTTTTGCCTTTTCCGCTTCAACTCTGGCCTGACCCGCAATAAAAGCGCCCAGATAATGCTCGTTAATAACCACAGGTACGGCAAACTCAACCATGCCGCAGCAGCAGCGGTAGATGACCGGTTTCCGCGCCTGCATGGCCGCCCGACCGCCGGCATTGTCGCAGGCGTGGCAGCGTTCCGCCTGGTCCGGGTTTTGGCGGTAGCGGGCGCAAAAGTCAGAAAAGCCGCTTGGCCTGGTGACGGGGAGACCAGCGGCGTCCACCACTACCAGCGCAATTCTCATTGTCTGGCTGAAGTTGTCCTGTAGCTTTTGCAGCCTGTGCGTATCCAGAAACTCCGCGATCTTATATTCAGCTTCCATGCTAAATACCTTATGCAAGTCGATATCAGGGTAATGTAACGTAAGCAATACGCTTTAATAGTGCACGGCTTCACAGCTGACAAATATTTTTTATACAGATGGAATGCCGCCGCGCTGCCTGAGCCTGCTTTGGTCGTGCGGCGATATTCAGATCGGCGATCGTCTCCTTTTTGGCGCTTCCTGACCCTGGCCGATGTTTGATAAATAGCAAAAGCTGCTGCCGGTAGAAGATAATTACAGTGTGCTGGCAGAGATGACGAGATTTGGCTGAGCGGAGAGGCCGACGGAATAATAAAGCCCGGTTTTAATTTTTTTAGTCTGCAGCGTATATGTCTGTCTGATATTTACGCTGCAAAATTGCCTGTAGCTACAGTCAGAGCTGTCCGGCTTGCTATTCAAAGGCATTACTACCTAAAACCTTACGCCGCCGCTAATGGCTGAGTAAATAAAGCGATTCGCGGCGGTGCCCGCCTTACGCTTCCTTTCTCCCCAGCCAGCGCTCTTTCAGCAGCGAGCCAGCAATGGCCGCATCCAGCAGCGGGGAGGGCGGCAGGTAATTTGCTTCGCCCAGCGCCAGCATCGTGGCCGTCAGCGGATTATCATAGCCTAGCGCATAATCCGCCAGCAGCGATCCCGCGATAGTCTGCTTAGAGATCCCCGCCCCGTTGCAGCCGCTGGCGGTGTAAACAGCGCCGCTCAGTGCACCCCAGACCGGTGCGCCGTTGCGGGTTACGCTGATGGTTCCCGACCAGCTGTGGGTCAGGCTGACGTCCGTGAGCTGGGGGAAAATTTTGTTGAACGTGGCTCTGTGCAGCCGCGTGGCGGCATAAGTTTGCGTAGCAGTTACGCGGCCGTGCAGGGCCGGCACCACGTGTTGACGAATTAAAATGCGGCGATCGGCGGTGTAGCGCAGCGTGGCGCCCGCGATGGCGTTAACCGGCGTCAGGCCCCAGCTCTTCATGATCGGCAGCCGCTGGCGCTGTTCATCGGTTAGCGGCGCGGTCAGGCTGGCGAAAGTCGCCATGGCCGCCTGCTTGCTGATGCCCGGTGCCAGTTCGCGGGAAAGGGCAGCGGTTGCCAGCATCACTTTCGGCGCACAAAGCGTGCCGAAAGGCATGACAAGGCGATTTATTTTGCCGTAGTGAATGGCCATCACCGGCGTCATATCATAAAGAGTGACGTTTTCCGGCAGCGTTGCGGCCAGCCCGATCGCCAGGCTTGCCGGGTTGAGCAGCACCGCGCCCGGCGTATAGATGCCCTTGTGATAAAAATGCGTGCCCAGCTTTTGCGACAGCGTCTCGCGGTCTAGCACCTCATAAGCCTCGTCCATCAGCTCAAGGTTATCGCGATACTCCTGCAACACGCTTTCGCTGCGTGCATCGGCCTGGCAGTGATACTTCCCGGCCTTCTCCCATTCGCAATCGATCCCTCGATCCGTCACGATCGTTTTTAATTCGTCGATCCCGGCCTGTAATAAGGATCGATAATCCTGCGCCTTTTTCAGCTCCGCCGTCGAGCTGCCAATATTATGCGGCAGGCCGATCGCAAAGCCGGAGTTTCTGGCTGAAGAGCTTTCCGCCGCGCTGGCGGCATCAACCACCACAATTTTCAGGTTCGGATTGTGACTGGCCAGCCGACGAGCGAAAGCCAGACCGGCAAAGCCTGCGCCGACGATCGCCCAGTCCGCTTCGCAGTCGCCGCGCAGCGCAGGACGGCTTGCAGGCGTCTCGCGCAGCCAGCCATTGTGATTCTGGTTAAAAGGTATTGAGGCGTATTTCACTGTAACCATCCCTGAACGAGCCGTTCGTTAGCAAAGCAGCAAGGGGCACACCGCATCTGCTTACTCTTTTTTGTCATGTATCAAGCCATGACGCCGCCATCAGCTATCTTGTGCCTGGCCGATTGCGGCATCAATCATTCAGCAGCGTTCCGGCAGGCGGCTTCACTGCCTGCGCAACATGCAGGCGCAGCGGCCTGCATAGCGTGCGATCAATAGATTTTGCGGTAGAGGCTGGCGATATCGTCCAGCGTTGCTTCTCGTGGATTGCCGCCGGTGCAAACATCGTCCAGGGCGGCCTGCGCCAGCGCCGGAATATCTTCTTCTTTCATGCCCACATCGCGCAGGCGGGCAGGAATGCCGACGTCGACAGAAAGCTGTCGGACGGCTTCCACGGCGGCTTCTCTTGCCTCGCCCAGACTCATGCTGCACACCCTGGTGACGCCCATCGCACGGGCGATATCACGGTACTTCTCGCCGGTGAAATCGGCGTTCCACGCCATAACGTGCGGCAGGATAATGGCGTTGGCGACGCCGTGCGGCACGTTGTAGAACGCGCCCAACGGGTGAGCCATACCGTGCACCAGGCCCAGCCCGACGTTGGAAAAGCCCATGCCTGCCACGTACTGGCCCAGCGCCATATCCTCTACGCCCTGTTTGTCGCCAGCTACGGAAGCGCGCAGCGAACGGTTGATAATCTGAATCGCCTTCAGATGCAGCGCGTCGGTCAGCTCCCAGGCGCCCTTAGTGGTGAAGCCTTCGATAGCGTGGGTCAGCGCATCGATCCCCGTGGCGGCCTTGAGCGAAGGCGGCATACTCGCCATCATGTCCGCATCGATAATAGCGACGACCGGAATGTCGTGCGGATCGATGCAGACAAATTTACGGCGATTTTCCTCATCCGTAATCACGTAGTTAATGGTGACTTCCGCCGCCGTGCCTGCCGTGGTCGGAATGGCGATAATCGGTACGCAGGGATTTTTGGTTTTGGCAAAGCCTTCCAGACTGCGAACATCGGCGAATTCAGGGTTGTTGATAATGATGCCGATAGCTTTTGCCGTATCCTGCGGCGAGCCGCCGCCGATGGCGATCAGATAGTCCGCCTGTGCGGCTTTAAATGCCGCTACGCCCTGGGTAACGACGGCGATAGTCGGGTTCGGCACCACCTCGTCATAAATGACGTAAGGAAGATGATGCCGATCCAGCAGTGCGGTGACCTTTTCAATTACGCCCGCTTTAAGCAGTGTTTTATCCGTAACCAGCAGCGCTTTTTTAAGGCTGCGCTGGCTGACTTCATGGACGATTTGCGAGATAGCGCCGGGACCGAACCAGGAGGCCTCGTTCAGAATCATTCTTTGTAGCATCATCTTCTCCACTCGTTTCAAATTTTTTAAAATCACAAACGTTATTATCACTGGCTGGAAATATGCGGAGGAATGCCCGGACGAGTATTGATTAAGATCAGGTCACGGCGAGTCTTCAGGATGGAGTAATGACTATCAGGGCTTATCTTTACGGTAGGGTTTGTTAAGCTGCGGGTCCGTTAATTTTATAAGGTAGAGCTATGTTACGTGCAATCACGGCCGGAGTTTTGATGGTTTCCCCAATGATGGCCTTTGCCGATGCGGATCACCCTGAAATCGACTGTATGAAAATTAAGAACTATGCCGCAGCAGGCGATAAAGCTTATAAAGCAAAGCAGTATGAAAAGGCACGCTACAGCTATACAGAACAGGTAGCCTGGAGTGAGAGTTGCCAGCTTCCAGATAGCGCTATTGCGGTAGCTTATAATAATGTGGCGCTCACCTGGATACGTCAGGGAGATTATCGTAAGGCAAAAGCCTGGCTGCTGATTGATGAGAAAGACGCCAAATCGCAATATAATCTGGGGTTAATAAAAGAGAAACTTGCTGCCTTACCGCAGCCTGCTTCGCCCGCTGGTGAATACTGGGAATACGCAGGAAAAGGGATGTGGAATAGCTACAGCATCTCGGCAGAACAGGACCACTACAAAATTAACTTTGATGGCGTCTCGCCAGGGCTGATGGCGATGTACTACGGCCCGAATATCGGCAGCCTTGAAGGAAAGGCCACCATCCAGAACGGCAGAGGCGTACTGCAACAACGTGAGGAAGGTGACTGGGGCAACTGTGATGTCACGCTGCTCTTTACCCCAATGGATTTAACGACTCAGGTTAACGGTGACTGCGGGTTTGGTCATAACGTTTCTGCGGCTGGCCATTACATTCGCGTTGAATAGCATCGTTGGGCTGAACGCTCGGCAGCCCGGCCGAAATAAAGAATAAGGAATCCTGGCGGCCGATGGCTTATAAACCCGGACGCGACGATATTCTCTGCCTGATTTTATTTATGCCTGACGTAATCCGCTTTTTTGCGCTGGTCCATCCGCTTTTTTCAGAGCAAGGCGTGGCGTCAGCTTTGGTCTGACGGGGCTCGTGCGGTTCTTCTGATGGGCGAGGTTCTCGCGGTGTACAGGTCTTTTCTGGCATGCGAGGCTCTTCTGATTCGCACAGCCCCTGTAGTGCACGAGACTCTTTTGGCGTGCAAGCCTCTGCTGATGGGCACAGCTCCCATAGTACGCTAGTGTCTCCTGGCGTATGCGACTCTCCTGACGTGTGCCGTTCTTCTGGCAAGCGTGACTGCCGTGGTGCGCGCGGTTCTCGGGGTTTACGCGGTTCTCGCGGCGTTCGCGGTTCCCGTGGCTC
This sequence comes from Erwinia sp. PsM31, assembly GCF_030433775.1. Classification (NCBI taxonomy): domain Bacteria; kingdom Pseudomonadati; phylum Pseudomonadota; class Gammaproteobacteria; order Enterobacterales; family Erwiniaceae; genus Erwinia; species Erwinia sp. PsM31. The sequence continues at coordinate 160,728 of NZ_JARUWZ010000001.1, read as the reverse complement.
TCTTGGTTCACGCGGTTCCAGCGTTTCTCTGGGCGTGCGCGGCTGTCGCGGTGTACGAGGTTCGCGCGGTTTTTTCCCTGCCGGTTCTGTTTTTTCCTGCACGCTGGCTCCTGATAAATGAACTTTAAAGCCCAGCTTAACAAACGCCGGGGCGCTCAGGAAATGTCGGTGGAAAAGAGCGGGTTTCCCCGCTCAGACGAATACCGCCGCCACGTTTTCAATACGCTTATGCGGCAGGGCGGCGATAACCCAGCAAGACCATCGCCGTCGACAGCTACTCGCTTTCCATTATGGAGGCGGCCAGCTGCGCGCTGTCCGGCGTGTTGCCGATAAGCTCCGTCAGCAGGTTGTTCACCCCATCGCTCATTGGCGTGAAGCGGGTCTGCGGCGAGCGCGTCACCACGATAAACACGCCGACGCTATAGCGCGGCACCATCGCCATATAGGTAATAAAGCCGCCGCCGCCGCCGGTTTTCTGGATAATGCCCGGACGGCCGCCCTGCGGCGCCATATAAACCCAGCCCATACCCAACGCGGAGGCTTTGCCCGGCACGTCCATTCCCTCGACGTTGGTCAGCTGGCCTCGCTGATAAATCATGGTCTGAATGCGATCGGCCTGAGGCGAACGCGCCTGCAGATCGGAAGACAGGAATTGCTGCATCCAGCGTCCCATATCGTCAGGCGTCGAATAGACGCCGCCGCTGCCGATAGCGGCCAGCGTATTGGTGCAGGGGCTGGCGCCTTTTTCCGCGATCATCAGACGCGAACACTGCTCGGGCGAGGGGGTAAAAGTCGTATCCTTCATGCCTAAAGGGCGCGTAATTTCACGCTGTAGCAACGCCGGATAGGAGGTGCCTGCGGCGCGAGCCAGCGCATCGCCCAGCAGATCGAAAGCCAGATTGGAATAGGCGGCGCGGGTGCCCGGCGCGGCTTTCAGCTGCGCATGTTTCATCCAGTTCCAGCGCTGGCTGGCGGTTGGCCAGACGAAAACAGGCCGGTTCGGCTTGCCGCCGGGCTGCTCGCGGGGCAAACCGCTGGTATGCGTAGCCAGATTAATCAGGCGGATCGTCTGGCCTGCATAGGCCGGTACCGCGCTGCCCGGCGGCGCATATTTGCTTAGCGGATCGTCAAGCCGCACCACGCCTTTCTCCGCGAGCTTAACCAGCAGCTCGCTGGTCATCAGCTTGGTCAGCGAAGCAATACGGATAACGGACGTTTTCTGCGGCCTGACGCTGCTGCCGGGACGCACCGAGCCAAGACTGGTAAAGACGCGCTGGTTGGCGTCAATCGCCACCATCGCCATGCCGGTCGCTTTGGTGTTATAGAAGATATTCTGCGCGTAGCGATCGACAATCTGCGAGGCCAGTAAAGGATCGGGAGAGGTTCTTGCGGCCAGCGCGCCGAGCGGAAAAAGGACGCAGAGCGCCAGCAGGTGGAGTGGTTTCAACGTGCGTATATCCATCGGGAGCGGAAAAGTGCCCTTATACTAATCTTTTTCCTGGAGAGGAAAAAAGAGCGGCGGCCCTCTTTTTTACGGGCCGCCGTTAGCCGTCAGGCCGCGTTGTGGCTTACTTTGAAGATGCCGATGGCGCGGGAAAGCTGTTCAGCCTGTTCCTGCAGCGATTGCGCGGCGGCGGCGGATTCATTCACCAGCGAGGCGTTCTGCTGCGTAACCTGATCCATCTGGGTAATCGCCATATTGATCTCATCAATGCCGGTGCTCTGCTCGTGGCTGGCGATAGAGATTTCGCCCATGATTTCCGTCACGCTTTTCACGCTGGCCAGCACTTCTTCCATCGTGGTGCCCGCTTTGGCGACCTGCTTGCCGCCTTCGTCCACTTTATTCACGGAATCCTGGATCAGCTGCGCAATTTCTTTAGCGGCGGAGGCCGAACGCTGCGCCAGGTTGCGGACTTCTGAGGCGACAACGGCGAAGCCGCGACCCTGCTCGCCCGCGCGGGCGGCTTCCACGGCGGCGTTAAGCGCCAGGATATTGGTCTGGAAGGCGATGCCGTCAATCACGCTGATAATGTCGACAATTTTCTTCGACGAGGTGTTGATCATTTCCATGGTGCTGACGACCTGATTCACCGCCGAGCCGCTCTGCACGGCTACTTTCGAGGCCAGCGCGGCCAGCTCGTTAGCCTGACGAGCATTGTCGGCGTTTTGCTTCACGGTAGAGGTCATCTGCTCCATTGCGGAGGCGGTCTCCTCCAGCGAGCTGGCCTGCTGCTCGGTACGGGAAGAAAGATCCATATTGCCCAGTGAAATTTCGCCGGAGGCGGTAGCGATTAGCTCGGTGCCGGAGCGAACTTCGGTCACGATACGCAGCAGGTTTTCATTCATGGTTTTCAACGCCTGCATCAGCTGACCGGTTTCATCAGTTGAATTTACACGGATCTGCGTACGCAGATCGCCCGCCGCCACGTTTTCAGCAATACGTACTGCTTCGCGCAGCGGGGCAACGATAGAGCGGGTCAGGAAATAGCCCAGCACGACCGCCAGCAACGCCGCCAGCGTGGAGAAAATCAGCGTAATGCGGATTGCGGTAGCGCCATCGGCAACGGCGTTAGCGCCTTCCGCCTGCAGCTGTCCGGACTGTGAGTCGGCAAAACGCTTTACGATATCCAGATAGGCGGTTTGGGCAGGCGTCATTTTCATCAGAGCATAGTCGGCGGCGGCATCCTGATTACCGGCGCGCACTAAAGTAAGCAGCTCGCTTTTGGCCGCTTCAAACTGCTGCGCCGCCTCTTTTACTGCCTGGATTTTCTTGATGCCGACTTCGGTTGTTTGCAGTTTGGCAATCTTGTCTATCGTCTGGTTGGTTTGCTGCGTCACGCTGTCCAGCTGGCCGTAACGCTTCTGGTTTTTCTCCGGATGCGAAGTCTCAATAACCATCCCGCGCAGATATTTAATCTGATCGTTAACCCCGTCGCGCGCGTCAAAAGCCAGCCTCACCTTGATATAGCGATCGTTAACAATGCGATCCACCGCGCCGTTAATGCTGCCGATTTTTACAATAGCCGTTACGCTGACCACGATTAATAACAGTATTACCAGGGCAAACGCCGCGCCGAGGCGCACGCCGACTTTCAAGTTTTTTACAGAAATCATCCGGATTGTTCCTTGCTGTTTAAAAAAGAGTCACTGAGGAAACCTTTAGCATTACAGGGGCATTAAATCGGCAGCAGGCGTGAAAACTTGATGGCATTGTGAGCGAAAGCGCGCATAAGGTATGGACGGAAAAGAAAAAATGCGGCGGGATTCCCCGGCCAGGGCGGCCGGGGAGAGGACAATTTACTGAACAGGCACGACTTTTAGACTAACCAGTCCGATGCCAAGCTGACGGGCGGTGAAACCGGCCACCGCGCCTTCGGCAGTGGTTTCCGGCACCGGCGCTCTGATAACCAGCGTGCGTTCCCGTGTCGGGTTGGACAGGCGAATGCTGACCGTACTGTCGCTATGGCTCAGGCGGAACGTCTGCTCGCTATCGCCAATTTTCACAACGAAAGGCCACTGGCTGTTGGCGCCAAACGCGCGGGCCGTCAGCAGCAGATCGAAGGTTTCCGGCAGCGGCTCCAGCCAGGTAAGGGTGACTTCAGGCAGCAGTCCGGCATCCGACCAGCGTCCGCCCCAGGGTTCGATATAGGAAAGGCCGGTGATCTTCTGCACCTGTTTGGGCAGGCCGGGTAAGGCAAACAGCAACGTGTCGGAGGCATAGCGTAAATCCTCATCGGCAATGCGCAGCCGGGTCACGGTTTGCTGATAGCGTTCCTCGCTTTGATCACCAATCTGGCGGAAGCCCACGCGGCCCTGAGTCACGCCGGGGTTGATCTCGCGGATAGTTGGCGGTGAATTCAGCGTGCCGTCGGCAATGCACAGCTGCCTGTTAAGCGCCAGTTTCTCATCCCAGACGTTGCCCATTTTAAAGCAGCTATCGATCCAGACGAACTTCTCATCCGGCGCAAAATTAGCCAGCTGCTGTTTTAACGGCGGCGCCAGATAGACGTCGAACTTCGGCTCGATTTTGCCCGGTTTAACGGAGAGCAGCAGCGGCAGTTTGAAATGCACGCCGGCAAAGCTGAAGGTGTTATTCACCGTGTCCGTTTTATAATCGGCAATCGCCTTCGGAAAATTCCACAGTTTAATCACGTCCGGCTTCCACTCGTTGATCTTCTCTTTGATATTCAGGTAAGTCGCGGCAAGAGAAGAGGACGAAAGGCTGCTGCGCCCCAGGCCGATAAAGTTATCGCCGCCCAGCGCGTCCAGCACCGTCGCGCCGTTGTCCAGCGTGCTGCGCTTAACCGCAATGACTTTACCGTCGTCGTTATCGCCACGCAGCATAAAGAAGAGATTGCTGCGGTCGTGCTGGTTAAGGAATTTCCAGGCGGTATTGTTCATTGCCAGATGATCGGAGCTGACCACGATAATCGTATTTTTAAACCACGGCGTGGCGCGGATCCGCTCTATCAGATGCGCAATATGCTGCTGGCTGCAGGCGACAGCGGCGAAAGATTTGTTTTGTTTGCCTTCCCACAGATAGCTGTTGCGCTGGCAGCTGCGCGAAATAAAACCGTCAGGGTGGTGCGTATCCACCGTCAGAGCAAACAGCGAGAAAGGCTGACCCTGCTGCGCCAGCTCGACATATTTATCGTAAACGCTATCCAGCACCGTATCGTCATACCAGCCCCAGTCGTTACGGTAGCTCGGATCTTTCACCACGCTTTTCAGTTCGTTAAATCCATACAGATGGTCGAACCCGTGCGAGGAGAGGAACAGATCTTTACCGGCAAAGCTCAGGCTGGCGCCCTGGTAGAAGTAGTTTTGATAACCCGCCGCTTTCAGAATGTCGCCCAGGCAGACATTCTGCGGATAGAAAGTTGAAAGCGAGCTGGAGGCGTTGCCGTCGAAAGGCGCGAACAGCGGGATACCGCACTGCGAGGCGACCATTCCCGCAATCGTATATTCGGTGCCGGGCAGCTGCTGGGTGTTGCTGAAATCCAGCGAACCCGCTTTGACGGCGTTAAGTTCCGGCGCAAGATGGGGAAAGGCTGCTTCGTCAAAGTAGGTGCGCTCCAGGCTCTCGGCATAGATATAAACCAGATTCGGTTTATCGCCGCGTATCTGCGTGCCGGGCACCTTATAGTGCGCGTAAAAATCGGAGTCGCCTTTGCCCAGCTGCGATTTCAGCAGATCGGCCACCTGCTGATAAGCGGGCGTGGTTTTGATCGAGGCCAGCGCCAGCACAATCGCCAGCAGGCCGCAAAGCTTGCTGCCGCTACGCTTTTGACCGCGTCGTAAGATCCAGGCAAGCAGGGCAAACAGTACCAGCAGCGCCAGCACCATGCCTGCGGCCGGCAGCAAATATTTACCGATGCCCGCGCCGCTCAGGCTGTTGGTGAGGGTATAGATAACCGCGTCATTAATGCCTTCGCCCGTAAAGTAGTTGCTGGCAAGCAGCGAAGCATTCAGCACGATATAAATACCCAGAAGTAAAACAATCGCGGAAAAGCCCAGCCTGTTTTTTCCAGCTTTCCAGCTGTACAGCGCGGCCGAGGCGATAAAAAGAAGCAGTGAAAGTGATTCAGATCCCATTATTTTTTATATTCCCCGAAAAAGGCAGTCCCTGCCGGTATTCATCACCAATTTGTAGCGAATCTTCCAATTTAACGCAGCCGGTTAAGGCTGGCAATAAGCGGCCAGACGAGAAAAATGACCGCCGTCACGGGGATAAACTTTCGTTGAGGTTCTGTTTAACTTCGCGTTTAACGAGGCTCAGGGACGCTGGCAAATCGTCAGAGCGAAAAATAAATTAATTAAAGATTAAGGCCTTCGCTGCCGAAAACCTGGTCAGGCTCTCCAGCGTTATCGGGAAACAGGGGCACAACGTGGACAGGGAAGGAGAAACGTGTCGCCTCGGGCGTTTATTGGCAGGGGCTTTTAGCAATTTTAAAACAAAAATAGATAAGAGATTTTACAAAAGCCTTTTTTATCCGCTGTACTGCCGCGCTTAATCCCTATAATCGCGCGCAAAATCGGCTTTATGTGACGTTTTTTTGCTTTTTCGTTCTCTCTTTTTTAGCAATGCTTTACAGGGCTACATAATGTTAACAAAAATGCGCGTGTTAAGTCAGGCTGTCGGCCTGGCGCTGGTGATGGGCGGAGCGTCTTTTGCCGCAAACGCTGAAGTAACGTTGATCAAACAGGATCCGCAGGCGGGCGATCCGCTGAGCCGTCTGAATTTCACCGTTGGCGGCAGTATCCGTCCCCAGTTCAATAACCTGACCGGCGACGACGGTAAAAATGCCTATAAGCGTAACGGCTTTGATGGCGGCACTCGTTTCCGTTTCCTGGCCGATTACTACCTGTTTGACGACGTCAGCTGGGTAGGGTATTACGAGCTGGGCGTAAATATTCCGGCGCTGTTCGACTGGGACAACCATTATGCGGCCAAAGCGCATGACACCAGCCGCCGTATGCTTTACACCGGTTTCCAGAGCAAGACCTGGGGTAAACTGACCTTCGGTCAGCAGAACAGCGTGTATTACGATGTGGTCGGCGCGAAAACCGATATCTGGGACTACGACATGCTGGCGCAGGCGCCAGGCAACGGCATCAACGGCGACTACGACGGTTCTTACCGTTCACGCAAGATGCTGAAGTATAAAAACACCTTCGGTAATGCGGACGTGCTGGCTTCTTATCTGTTTGCCGATAACGAATATTTGCCGGGTGATGGCCTGCGCTACAAGCGTCAGGGCGGCGGCTCGCTGGGCGTGGATTACCATCTGAGCAAAGAGCTGACCTGGGGCGCGGCGTGGAACTATACCCGTGCTGATATGCGTAATCCGGGCACCGGCGACGATAAAACCTGGAACCAGAACATTTACGGGACTTCCCTTAGCTGGAAGCCAGACAGCTGGACCTTCTCGCTTGGCGGCGGCTATTACCAGAACTATCTGCTGAGCAAGAAAAAAGGCGTGGATAACTACTTTGCTGGCGATGCGTGGGGTATTGAGTACCTCGCGGGCTACACCATCCCGGTTGGCAACTACGGCCTGAAAACCTTTATGCCGTATGTGATGGGCGACCGTCTGGAATACGTTAACGATCGCGACTATCAGCGTATCGATAACGGCGTGGGGATCACCTTCCAGCTCGACTACGGTTTCCGCGTGGATTATGAACACGTCTTTACCTCAAGCAGCGATAACCTGGGCGATATGAACCTGGTGCGTCTGCGTTACGACTTCTGATGCTCGCTTTCCCCGGCTTCGGCCGGGGATTGTTTCACTGCCCATGCCTTAAAGCTCGCCTGTCATATACTGCGCCACGCCGTTACCGAAGCTCCAGTCGCCCTTGCTGTTAGTGATAAAGCTGATCATCACGTCGGCCGGTGAAATACCGCAGCTTTCTTGTAGTTCACGACACAGTTCCGCCATAAAAAATTGCTTCTGCTCATCGCTGCGTGGACTGGTAAACACCCGTACCATCACCAGGTTATCGGTGCGCGTCAGCCCCAGGCCGGTATCCTCAAACACCATCTGATAAGGCTTGTTTTCGTGAACAATCTGGTAGCGATCGCGCGCCGGTACTTTAAAAGCGGCCAGCACGGCGCGGTGCGCGGCATCCAGCAGCGTTTTCAGTTCCGATTCCGAGCGACCCTGAATGACGTCAAATTGCAGTAATGGCATGGTTTTCCCCTTAAAATATAGTGTAATGGCACCTGAGCGGCAGAAGTTACTTTAGGGACATTAGCGCGCGGGAAAAAGCGCTATAGTTGAAATGATTATTTATTATAGTGAACAATGACGATGGCTATAAAAACCGATGCGTTATGGCTACATCTTCACTGGCTGACCGTGCTGGCTGAGCAGGGCAGCTTTACCCGCGCGGCCGAAAGGCTGGAAGTCAGCAAGGCCGCCATGAGCCAGAAAATCAAAGAGCTGGAGCAGCAGGCGGGCGTGCCATTGGTAACCAGAACCACCCGTACCCTGCGGCTGACCAGCGCGGGCGAAAAACTGGTTGAGGAGCTGCGTGCGCCTTTCGCTCAGATAGAACAGAGTTTTTTCAGTGTGCGCGATTCGGCCGGGCCGCTGCGGGGATTGATCCGCGTAACCGCGCCGGTCGCTTTTGCCCGGCAGCAGCTGGTGCCGCATATCACCGCTTTCCTGAAAGAACATCCCCAGGTTCGTGTACAGCTGGAAGTGTCCGATCGGCTGGTTTCTCTGGCCAGTGAAGGGTTCGATCTTGCCATTCGCCACAGCGATACGCTGCCCGATACGCATGTAGCGCTACCGCTATGCGCCACGCGCGCGCTGGTTGTGGCATCACCGGTTTATCTGCGCCAGTACGGCCAGCCGCAAACGCCGCAGGCGCTAAGCGAACATCAGTGCCTCTACTATCCGCGCGGCACGGAAACGCCGCAGTGGACTTTTTGCCGGGAAAACAGCAGCGAAAAAGTCGTGGTTAATGTCAGCGGCCCCTTCGCGACCAATAATAGCGAATCGATAAGGGATGCCGCGCTGGAAGGATTGGGCATCGCGCTGCTGCCTGATTTCAGCGCGCAGGGTGCCCTTGCCGACGGAAGACTGGTCGAGGTTTTGCCGCAGTGGCGAACGCCGGGCGCTTTTGCCGAACATCTTTACGTCGTCCGTCCCTGGGCTGCTCAGGTCCCACGGGCCGTAAGCGGATTCGTACACTGGCTGCGCGATGCTTTCGAGCGCCAAAGCAAAAGCGCCATGGCGCCGTAAGCTACCTTTAAAGCTATTGATCACGAAGATGAAGACACGCAGGGCGGCCGCCCTGAAAGTGATTGCCGCTTTGTCAGCAGGAAGAGGCTGTGAAGCGCTGAGCTATTTTACTCTTCCCTGAACGACAGGAGAAAACGTATGGAAGCCGAGATACATGGCATCAACGATATTCTTGCGCCCGACCTTAGCGTGATTTTTTGCGGCATTAACCCGGGGAAATCTTCTGCGCATACCGGGTTTCATTTTGCGCATCCCGGAAACCGCTTCTGGAAAACCATCTGGCAGGCGGGTTTCACCAAGCGTCAGCTAAAGCCGGAAGAGGAAAAGCTGCTGCTGACCACGCGCTGCGGTATCACCATGCTGGTGGAAAGGCCCACCCGTGAGGCTACGGAGCTTTCTGCTACGGAGCTACGCGAAGGCGGCAAACTGTTAGTCGATAAGATCATGCGCTATCAGCCCGAGGCGCTGGCGGTATTAGGCAAGCAGGCCTATAAGCAGGCTTTCGGTGTCGGTAAGGTGGCATGGGGCAGGCAGCCGCATAAGCTGGGTGAAACGGAAGTCTGGGTGCTACCCAATCCCAGCGGGCTGAACCGTGCTTCGCAAGAGGAGCTGGTGGCGGCCTATAAAGAATTGGTAATGGCTTTAGCTGCTCGTTGAGACGATTTACATCGGCGTTGCAGGAAAATCAGAGCCAGCGTCAGCTTTAGTAAATTGCATCAGCGCGGGGAGAGGAAGGGCGTTACACTGCGCGACGGGTGCTCAGGATCTTTTTGTTCCGGGCAGCCGGGACAGAAAGAGAAAAGCCCCACCCGACGTCAGTCAAAGTGAGGCTACTTTCTACATCCAACAGTGTAAAGGTAGCCTTTTACCCGCTGTAAAGCAATGGAAAAGGAGGCCTGGGATGGCGCAAAAATTGTTCGCGCTCTGTTTAATAGTGGTCTGTGTAACGGTGATAGCCGTTATCTGGATCACCCGCGGCTCGCTCTGCGAGCTGCACGTTAAGCAGGGAGGTACAGAGGTTGTGGCCAGCTTAGCCTGCAACGCCGCAGGGTAGGGCAAACCGCCGGCGGACAGGACGTCTGCCGGCGCATTGTTGGGAGGATCCTTGAGCACCCTTCTTAAGGCACCTTAAAAACGCCTTCATTCAATCCGCTACATATTCCCTGGTACGATCACCACGGTAGACGGCCTTAGGCCCTGCCGTTTTCACGCTTGTTGCAGGAAAATCAGATCCAGTATCAGGTTTAGTAAATTGCGCCAGCGGAGGGAGATAAAGCGCGCTACACTGCGCGACGGGTGCTCAGGATCTTTTTGTTCCGGGCAGCCGGGACGGAAAGAGAAAAGCCCCACCCGACGTCAGTCAAAGTGAGGCTACTTTCTACATCCCACAATGTAAAGGTAGCCTTTTACCCGCTGTAAAGCAATGGAAAAGGAGGCCTGGGATGGCGCAAAAATTGTTCGCGCTCTGTTTAATAGTGGTTTGTGTAACGGTAATAGCCGTTATCTGGATCACGCGCGGCTCGCTCTGCGAGCTGCACGTTAAGCAGGGAGGTACAGAGGTTGTGGCCAGCTTAGCCTGCAACACCGCAGGGTAGGGCAAATCGCCGGTGGACAGGACGTCTGCCGGCGCATTGTTGGGAGGATCCTTGAGCACCCTTCTTCAGATAGAAAAAAGCCCCGGCCTGGGCCGGGGCTTCTTGTCACACAGGCTGGATTAATCGTCCAGGAAGCTGCGCAGTACTTCGGAGCGGCTTGGATGACGCAGCTTACGCAGCGCCTTGGCTTCAATCTGACGAATACGCTCACGGGTAACGTCAAACTGCTTGCCGACTTCTTCCAGCGTATGGTCGGTGTTCATATCGATACCAAAACGCATACGCAGCACTTTCGCTTCACGCGCCGTCAGGCCGGCCAGCACGTCGTGAGTCGCTGAACGCAGGCTCTCGGAGGTGGCGGAGTCCAGCGGCAGCTCCAGCGTAGTGTCTTCGATAAAATCGCCCAGATGCGAATCTTCATCATCACCGATCGGCGTCTCCATGGAGATTGGCTCTTTGGCGATCTTCAGCACCTTGCGGATTTTATCTTCCGGCATCAGCATCCGCTCGGCCAGCTCTTCCGGCGTAGGTTCGCGGCCCATTTCCTGCAGCATCTGGCGGGAGATACGGTTGAGCTTGTTGATAGTCTCAATCATATGCACCGGGATACGGATGGTGCGCGCCTGGTCAGCGATAGAGCGGGTGATAGCCTGACGGATCCACCAGGTAGCATAGGTCGAAAACTTATAGCCACGGCGATATTCAAACTTATCTACGGCCTTCATCAGGCCGATGTTGCCTTCCTGGATCAAATCCAGGAACTGCAGGCCGCGGTTGGTGTACTTTTTAGCAATAGAGATAACCAGACGCAGGTTAGCCTCAACCATCTCTTTTTTCGCACGACGCGCTTTCGCTTCGCCGATGGACATCCGGCGGTTGATATCTTTTACCTGTTCAATCGTCAGGCCGGTCTCTTCTTCAATCTGCGCCAGCTTCATCAGGCTGCGCTGAACGTCTTCCGACACGTCCTTGAGCTTCTCGGACCACGGTTTGTTCATTGCCAGCGCGGCGTTGAACCAGGTTTCGCTGGTTTCATTGCCGGTGAACAGCGTGATGAAGTTCTTTTTCGGCATCTTACAGATTTCAACACACAGTTTCATGATGAGGCGTTCCTGAGTACGGACGCGATCCATCATGGTACGCATGTTGTTCACCAGGTAGTCAAACTGCTTCGGCACCAGGCGGAACTGTTTAAAGACGTCGGACAGGTTTTGGATCTCGCTGACGGCGTCGGCATGGCTGCGGCCTTTGGCCTTGATCACCGTACGCGTTTTCTCGTACTGCGTGCGCAGCTCGGTGAATTTCTCACGCGCCAGTTCCGGGTCGATGCTGTTGTCATCGTCAGCGGTGTCGTCGTCGGACTCTTCGTCTTCGTCTTCGTCGTCGTCGCGCTCTTCTTCAGAGAGTTCAGAACCTACATGCGTTGCCGTAGGCGCAATCTCTTCTGCCGCGTTCGGATCGACAAAGCCGGTGATCATATCGGAAAGACGAGCTTCGCCAGCCTCGACGCGATCGTACTGCTCCAGCAGGTAGGTGATAGCCTCCGGGTATTCGGCAACGGAACACTGCACCTGGTTGATGCCGTCTTCGATACGCTTGGCGATGTCGATTTCGCCTTCGCGCGTCAGCAGTTCGACGGTGCCCATTTCGCGCATGTACATACGGACCGGATCGGTAGTCCGCCCGATTTCAGATTCAACGCTGGAGAGTACCTGAGCAGCCGCTTCGGCAGCATCTTCGTCCGTATCGCTGCTGTTTTCATTCAGCATCAGATCGTCGGCATCAGGCGCTTCTTCCACAACCTGTATGCCCATGTCGTTGATCATCTGGATGATGTCTTCGATCTGATCGGAGTCGACGATATCTTCCGGCAGATGGTCATTGACCTCGGCATAGGTCAGATAGCCTTGCTCCTTACCACGGGTGACAAGCAGCTTCAGCTGTGACTGCGGGTTTTGCTCCATAAGACGGTATCCACACTTCTGTTAAATTAGATTGGTGTTGGTCGGCTAAGTTTAAGCAGCCAACAATAACAGTGAGGGCGTTGGTTTATTGCCGCTGCCCATCGTGGCGGCTGCCAGGCTCAACCTGGCGGATAGTCGGCACTTAAGCCGCGGATATGCTGACAGAAGCTTTTTTCCTGCCGGTCTATTGCTGATAGCGTTTAAACCGGCTGCGACGATATGCGCTTCATCATGTTTCCATCGCCGCTGTTAATTCGTTTGTTACTGTTTTTTCAGGGCCTGGCTGAGCGTCCAAAATTCACGACGCTCTTCGGCATTCAGGCCGTGCGTGCGGTCGCGCGCAATTAACTCTTCCAGCCTGCGCTCCAGCGCCGCATCATACATGCTGGCCAGCGAGTCCTTGAACATGGTTTCCACTTCATCCTCAACTATCATGTGGTTCCATGTTGCCAGCGTTTCAAGGCTTTGGCTAAATTTTGTGCCGCGATAAAGTTCCAGTAACTGGCCCGTCGTCAGGCCAGGATGCGCCACGCAAGTACTCACTAACTCTACGAATAGCGGGAACCCGGGAAGCTCCGAATTATTCAGCCCTTCCAACGAAGGAACCATCGTCGCCAGCGCCGGATTCTGGATCAGCAATCCAATCAGTATACGCATGGTTGTGCGTTTTAGCTGGGGCTGCTGGGGCAACTTCGCGCCTTCGCTTTGTTTTGGCAGCAGTTTTTCCAGCTGGCTATCGTCCAGAATGCCCAACTTGTTGCCCAGTTCCTGACGCAGATAGATACGCAGCGTTTCCCCTGGTACCTGGCTAATCAGCGGCAGCGCCAGCGTACTCAGCTGGGCTCTGCCGTCCGGGGAACGCAGATCAACCTGCGGCATCAGCGTATCGAACAGGAAAGCGGAGAGCGGCATCGCCTGCTCCATCCGCGCCTCGAACGCGTCTTTTCCCTCTTTCCGCACCAGCGTATCGGGATCTTCGCCGTCCGGCAGAAACATAAAGCGTAGCTGACGTCCGTCATTCATGTAAGGCAATGCGGTTTCCAGCGCACGCCATGCTGCTTCCCGACCCGCTCTGTCGCCGTCGTAGCAGCAAATTACCGTATCGGTCGTGCGAAAAAGCAGTTGGATATGATCGGGCGTAGTGGAAGTGCCGAGCGATGCAACGGCATAATCAATGCCGAACTGCGCCAGCGCCACCACGTCCATGTAGCCTTCCACCACCAGAAGCTTAGCGGGTTCTGGATGTTTCTTTTGCGCTTCATACAGGCCGTACAGCTGGCGGCCTTTATGGAATATTTCGGTTTCCGGCGAGTTAAGGTATTTAGGGAGTGCATCGCCGACAACGCGGCCGCCAAACCCGATAACTCGTCCACGCTTATCGTGGATAGGAAACATAATGCGTTCACGAAAACGATCGTAGCTGCGTCCCTGATCGTTGGTGACCAGCATACCGGCATCGCTCAGAGACTGGCGGTCTTCCTGGCTGCGACCAAAACGTTTTAGCGCGTTATCCCAACCCGCAGGCGCAAAGCCAATCGAAAAATGCCGGATAACATCGTCGCTAAGACCGCGTTTGGTAAGATAATCGCGCGCGCCAGCCGCCTGGTTCTGCGTAAGCGACTGCTGGTAGAAATCATTCAGGCTGCCCATCAGCTGATAAAGACTCTGGCGCTGATGACGCTCTAACTGACTGGGGCCGGAACCGCTCTCATACGGCACTTCGAGGCCGTAAAGCGTTGCCAGTTCTTCAATGCTTTCGACGAACTCCAGCCGATCGTAATTCATTAAGAAATCGATCGCGTTGCCGTGCGCGCCGCAGCCGAAGCAGTGGTAAAACTGTTTTTCACCGTTGACGGTAAAAGAGGGCGTCTTTTCGTTATGAAAGGGACAGCACGCGTGATAGTTCTTGCCCTGCTTCTTTAGCTTTACGCGCGCATCGATAAGATCCACGATGTCCGTGCGAGCCAGCAAGTCATTGATAAATACGCGTGGAATTCGTCCAGCCATAGGCCTATCAGCTCATAAACGAGAACAAGCCGCGCATTCCTTTCGGAAAGCACGGCCTTGTATACTACTACTGGTCTGTGAAGCCTGAGGGCAAGCCCTCAATAATTAGTACAGACGAGTGCGGCGTGCGTTTTCGCGAGCCAGTTTCTTCGCGTGGCGTTTCACAGCAGAAGCTTTAGCGCGCTTACGTTCGGTTGTAGGTTTTTCATAAAACTCACGACGACGAACTTCAGCCAGAACGCCTGCTTTCTCGCAAGAACGCTTGAAGCGACGCAGTGCTACGTCAAATGGCTCGTTTTCACGTACTTTAATTACCGGCATGTAACTCTCACCTCGATAAATTCGGTTTTGTTGCTGACGTCAGTGCCAGCTTGTTTCAAAATGGTGCGGAATTTTACTCCAACACAGGCTGCGTTGTAAAGCACCATAGCATAATGTCTCACCAACAGATGCGCCTGTGCGGCTGCCGGTTTTTTCAGGGCAAGGATTATACCGCACTCGAAGAGGCGAGGCGATGAAATTTTCCTCTTATCGATCATGGCGATCGGTGGATAACGCGGAAATTTGCCGCAGCGCGAAGCGGCTTCATGTTACACTGCGCGCCGCAAGAATGAGGTAAATGCCATGCGTGTGCTCGGAATAGAAACTTCCTGCGATGAAACCGGTATCGCGATTTACGACGATAATGCCGGATTGCTCGCTAACCAACTTTACAGCCAGGTCAAACTGCACGCCGACTACGGCGGCGTGGTGCCGGAACTGGCTTCGCGCGATCACGTGCGTAAAACCGTGCCTTTAATTCAGGCTGCCCTAAAAGAGGCGGGCCTGCAGGCGCAAGATATAGATGCCGTAGCCTATACCGCAGGACCTGGCCTTGTTGGCGCGCTGCTGGTCGGGGCCACCATCGGTCGTTCGCTGGCTTTTGCCTGGAACGTGCCGGCGGTGCCGGTACACCACATGGAAGGGCATTTGCTGGCGCCGATGCTGGAAGACAATCCGCCTGCGTTTCCCTTTGTCGCGCTGCTGGTTTCCGGCGGTCATACGCAGCTGATTAGCGTCACCGGCATCGGTGAATACCAGCTGCTTGGCGAATCCGTGGATGATGCGGCCGGCGAAGCCTTCGATAAAACGGCCAAGCTGCTGGGTCTGGACTATCCGGGCGGGCCGATGCTGTCGAAAATGGCGCAGCAGGGCGTGGAAAAGCGCTTTATCTTTCCGCGTCCTATGACCGACAGGCCTGGGCTGGATTTCAGCTTTTCCGGTTTGAAAACATTCGCAGCGAATACCATTCGTGAAAACGCCGGTGACGATCAGACGCGCGCGGACGTGGCTCGTGCCTTTGAAGATGCCGTTGTCGATACGCTGATCATCAAATGCAAACGCGCGCTGGAGCAAACCGGCTTTACGCGGCTGGTGATTGCAGGCGGCGTCAGCGCTAACCGTACGCTGCGGGCAAGAATGGCCGACGTGATGCGAGCGCGGGGCGGAGAGGTGTTTTACGCCAGGCCGGAGTTCTGCACCGATAACGGCGCGATGATCGCCTATGCGGGGATGGTCAGACTTAAGGGCGGAACAAGCAGCGATCTGAGCGTTAGCGTGCGGCCGCGCTGGCCGCTGTCGGAGCTTTCACCGCTGGAAAGCCGCTGAGATAAAAGCGCCATTGCTCATGGCAATGGCGCGGTCTGTTAGAGACTAGTTGCCCAGCAGGCCATTCAGCCAGCCGCCGATCAGCGGAATACCGGCGATAAGGCTTTCGATCATACCGCCAGCCTGACTACCCAACGTTGAACCGATATCTTTGCCCAAATCGGGATAGAAAGAGCCTATGCTGACCTTACCGATTAGCGGCAGCTCCACGCCTGTATTAGCGACCAGACCGTACAGGCCGTTGCCGACATAGCTACCTATGCTGCTCAGCGCTTCCTGAATATAGCCAGCGCCGCTGACCTGCATCACTTCATGCTGTGTTAATTCTTTCATCACGTTTCCTTGTAATAAAAAATAAACCCGCATCTTATGTGCGGGTTAACGATTTTATTGGATTAACGCGAAGGCCGCAAACCTGTTTTTTTAGAATTAACAGGGTCTTAAATAAATTTATTTGCGCTTTTTCTTCCAGATTTTAGTTTCCTGGCCGCGCCAAAGGCGCTGGATATTGTCGTGATGGCGCAACAGCACCAGACAGGAAAGCATCGCTACCGGAAAAGTCAGCTGCGGTTTAAACCACCAGACGTAAAACGGCGCGATCAGCGCGCTGATAATGGCGCCTAACGACGAATAGCCGCTCAACAGAACGGTCAGCAGCCAGGTGCCGGTCATCAGGCCGGTGAGATCCCAGCCGATCGGCGCGATGGCGCCAAACGCCGTCGCCACGCCTTTACCGCCTTTAAACTGGAAAAAGATCGGATAGATATGACCCAGACAGGCCGCGATAGCGATCAGGCCAAGCCAGAAGGGCGAGAGCCCGAAATGATAAGCCAGCCAGACCGGCAGCATACCTTTCAGGATATCAAACAGCAGGACGAGCAGCGCAGGCGCTTTACCGCCGAGACGCAACACGTTAGTGGCACCGGGATTGCCGGATCCATTCTGTCGCGGGTCGGGTAATCTGAACAGTCGGCATACCAGGATTGCGCTGGAAATAGAACCGCACAGATACGCGAAAATAATCATACCGGGCGCGAATATGCTCATAACACCGTTCCGTCTTCAGGGGGTCGTTTTGTTCTCGTCATCCGTGGATAATACGCATAATCCGTCGGAAGTGGTATCCGGCAACCGCAAAAACAGAGACTCGCATCATGGATATTGTATTTATTGAACAGCTGTCGGTTATCACGACTATTGGCGTTTACGACTGGGAACAGACGATTTCGCAGAAGCTGGTGTTCGATGTCGAAATGGCCTGGGATAACCGCGTCGCGGCGGCCAGCGACGACGTCAACGACTGCCTGAGCTATGCGGACGTTTCCGAAGCGATTATTAACCATGTCGCAGGCGGCCGCTTCGCGCTGGTCGAGCGCGTGGCAGAAGAGGTTGCCACCCTGCTGCTGACGCGTTTCGGGTCGCCGTGGGTGCGGATCAAACTGAGCAAGCCGGGCGCGGTAGCGCAGGCGCTTCAGGTTGGCGTAATCATCGAACGAGGGACTATTCCGAAATAAGCGCAATGTGATTGCCATCACGATGAAACCAAACCACATTATGGGCTGTCTGAGGATTGGCCCGCCTTTCTGCGGGCACAATTTTGGCGGTGGCGTACAGCGACCGCCTTTTTAATGGCTTTGATACGGATAGGGGTAGATTTGATGGCAGATATTCATCAGCTATGGGTGGCAGCAATCCTTGGGATTGTTGAGGGGTTAACGGAGTTTCTCCCCGTCTCTTCCACCGGGCACATGATCATTGTCGGTCATCTGTTGGGCTTTGAAGGTGATAAAGCCGATACGTTTGAAGTAGTTATTCAGCTGGGATCGATCCTGGCGGTGGTAGTGATGTTCTGGCGTCGTCTGTTTGGCCTGATTGGCATCCACTTTGGCAAAGTGCCGCACGAAGGCACAGGCAAAGGGCATCTGACGCTGATCCACATCCTGCTGGGTATGATGCCGGCCGTGGTGATTGGCCTGATTTTTCACGATAAAATTAAAACGCTTTTCAATCCCATTAACGTGATGTACGCGCTGGTTGTCGGCGGCGTTCTGCTGCTGGCGGCGGAATATCTCAAACCCAAACAGCCTAAAGCCGTAGGGATTGACGATATGACTTACCGTCAGGCCTTTATGATTGGCTGTTTCCAGTGTCTGGCGCTGTGGCCGGGCTTTTCTCGCTCCGGCGCGACCATTTCCGGCGGCATGCTGATGGGCGTGAGTCGTTATGCGGCCTCCGAGTTCTCATTCCTTCTGGCTGTGCCGATGATGATGGGCGCGACGGTGCTGGATCTGTATAAGAGCCTGGTCTTCCTGACGATGGCTGATATGCCAATGTTCGCCGTAGGTTTCCTCACGGCCTTCGTGGTGGCGCTGATTGCTATCAAGGTCTTCCTGAAGCTGATCCAGCGTATCTCCTTCGTTCCTTTCGCTATCTACCGCTTTATTGTGGCCGCTGCGGTCTACATGATTTTCGTCTAGTCAAAAAAAGCCGGACGTTTGTCCGGCTTCTTTTTAAAGCGGCTCTGCCCGCCAGGCTGCCAGTGCGGCAATACGCCTTCGCGTTAGCTCTTCCCTGACCTCCACGCCTTTGTAACCCGCCGCGACCACGTCTTTGGTCGACACGTTCTGCACAATCTCAAACGCCTTGCGCAGATAGTCGCCCTGCGGGTAAGCATTGTTCTCAAATCCGGTGCGGCCGCGCGCGTCCGCTTCGCTGGTCAGCGCAATTTGCTCCACGCGATGGGGCTTGCGCCAGGCGTCAATGCGATCGAAGAGGGCGACCAGCGTTTCCGGACTTTGCCGCTCGACGGTATGCACTAAATCGTGAAATTCCGTCACCAGCAGCGCCAGATCGCGAATGGCGTTCGGCACGCGCAGGCGCTGGCAAAGCTGCTCCACCAGCGGCACGCCCGCCGGGCCGTGACCATGATGGCTCGGCCATTTTTCCGGCGGCGTCAGCGCTTTGCCGACGTCATGAAACAGCGTGGCGAAACGCACGTCTACTTCATCGCTCAGCTCAGCGGCAATCGCCAGCGTCATCAGCGTATGCACGCCGGTATCGATTTCCGGATGCCATTTGGCCGGTGCCGGCACGCCGTAAAGATTGTCCAGCTCGGGAAAAAGCACGGCGAGGGCGCCGCAGTCGCGCAGCACCTGAAAATAGACCTGAGGCGTGCGGGTTTCCAGCGCCTTTTCGGTCTCTTTCCAGACGCGCTCGGGCGTCAGCGCGCTCAGTTCGCCGCTTTCCGCCATCGAGCGCATCAACGCCAGCGTTTCCCCGGCAATCACGAAACCAAGGTGAGCAAAACGCGCGGCAAAGCGCGCCACGCGCAGCACGCGCAGCGGATCTTCGTTAAAGGCGGCGGAAACATGGCGTAGCTGACGCTGTTCGATATCGGCACGGCCATTGTAGGGATCGTAATAGCGGCCCTCGTCATCCTGAGCGATGGCGTTAATAGTCAGATCGCGGCGCTGCAAATCCTGCTCCAGCGTCACGTCTGGCGCGGCATAGCAGACAAAACCGGTATAGCCGCTGCCGTTTTTGCGCTCGGTGCGCGCCAGCGCGTATTCCTGCTGCGTGTCAGGATGCAGGAACACGGGAAAATCACGGCCGACCTGCTGAAAGCCGAGCGCCAGCATCTCGGCAGGCGAAGCGCCTACCACCACCCAATCTTTGTCTTTGACCGGCAAATTTAACAGGGCATCGCGTACCGCGCCACCGACAAGATAACTCTTCACTACAGGCTCCCGAACTAAATTTTTCTGGCATCATACGTGAAGTGTAGAAGCTCTCCTACCGTTGTGAAGCGCCTGGCCGGTGGACAAAAAGAGGAGAAGGGCACCGAAAGATGCCCGAAAAAGCGTCAGCTCATCCAGCGATCTTTTTTCTTGCGGCTGGGGATCATATGCGGCAACAGCAGGCCCAGCAGGAGACCGACACCGGCTACGCCGCCGCCATACATAAACCACTGCATAATGATGGTGCGCTGCTTGTCATCAAGCTGCACGTTAGCGGCGCTGACTTTTTTCTGCGCCACGATTAGCTCGTTTTTCAGTTTCTGATTTTCCGCTTTCAGGCCGTTGATCACGTCATCACTGCCCGCGACTTTCTTCTGCATTTCCGCCGTGCGCTGATTCCAGCTGCCGTCGATATTGGCCAGCTTATCGGTCAAATCCTTTACCTGCTGTTCCAGCTGTGGAACGCGAGTGCGTAGGCTTGGCTGCTGACTCAGCTGCGCCAGCGGGATCCATGACGTCCGGCCGTTAGCATCCCGGATCTGGGCATAATGCGTATCATTGTTGGTCTGTACCAGCGCTACTTCTTCCCCCGCGTTCAGCGTGCCCGTCAGGCGGTAGCTGTCGCTGGGGCCGCTGCGTACCCAGGTGGAAAGTTCGTCTGAAATATAGCGCTTCTCTTCGGCATGAAGCGAGGCGGCAACGCTGAAAGTCAGTAAAGTGAGGCCAAGTAAATGCGTTTTTTTCATTCGGTATCTTTTTTGTGAGTGCGGAAAAAAAAGTAATGGCACAGTCTGGAGATGGCTCGCATAAAGCTGAATGAGAACTATCCTGGACTCGACCTGACGCGCAAAGCGCCAGGAAAAGCGGGACAACCAGGGCGATTGTGCATTACTCTTTTCGTCATCTCTGGCTTGCCCGTTACCCGCGGTTTTCGACTTCGCACTGCATAAAAGCCGAGGCCGCAAGGTATAATCTGGCCTTTGTTGACCGTGCCGCTAATCTGATTAAGAAAATATGACCATAGAAATTGAATTAAAGTTCATTACCACGCCTGAAGGCGCCGAAAAGCTGCCGGCTCGTCTCGCTGCCTGGCCAAACGTGCACAGCGCGCCGCAGAAACTGACCAACATCTATTTTGAAACGCCGGATCGCCAGCTGCGCCGCTGGGATATGGGGCTGCGTATTCGCGGCTTTGGCGACAGCTATGAAATGACGCTGAAAACGGCGGGGAAAACCGTCGGCGGTCTGCATCAGCGCCCGGAATACAATGTAGCGTTGGAAAAGCCCGAGCTGGCCATCGCGCAGCTGCCGGCGGAAATCTGGCCGCAGGACTGTGATGTAGCGGCGTTACAGGCGCAGCTGCAGCCGCTGTTCAGCACCCACTTCGTGCGGGAAAAGTGGGTGGTTACTTACCTGAACAGCGAGATTGAAGTGGCTTTTGACCACGGCGAAGTGCAGGCGGGCGAGCTAAGCGAGCCGCTGAACGAAATCGAGCTGGAGCTGAAAACCGGCGAGCGTGCCGACCTGATGGCTTTTGCGGCTGAACTGGCGGACATGGGCGGACTGCGTTTGGGCAGCCTGAGCAAAGCCGCGCGCGGTTACGGCCTGGCGCAGGGTCAGAGCCAGCGCGAGCTGCGCCCGTTGCCGATCCTGAAAGTGAAGCCGAAAGCCACGGTTGAAGAGGGGATGCTGGGCGCTTTTACGCTGGCGCTAAGTCAGTGGCAGTATCATGAAGAGCTGTGGCTACGCGGCACCCCGTCTGCGCTGCGTGGCATCAACGAAGCGCTGGAAACGCTGCGTCAGGCTTTTGCTCTGTTCGGCACGCTGGTGCCGCGTAAGGCCAGCAGCGAACTGCGCCAAAAGCTGAACGAGCTGGAAGAGGCGCTGGCGGAGCAAAAGCCGCAGCCGTCGCTCTGCTTTACGCCGCTCTGGCTACAAACCCAGTTGGCGCTTACTAACTGGATAGCCAGCGAAGGCTGGCGTCCGTTTATCGACAGCAAAACCGACAGCAAGCTGCAAGGCTCCTTCAAGCGCTTCTGCGACATCATGCTGGGCCGCGTCTCTGCCGACCTGAAAGAGACGTTTGCCCACGTGCGTCAGACCAATGAATATCAGGACAAGCTGACCCGTTTGCAGCGTCAACTGCTCGCCGCGCGTCTGCTGGCCGGCGCCTATGACGAAACCGCCGTGGCGGCCTGGCTGGGCGCATGGGAACAGCTGGCCCACGCGATTAAAACGCATCAGGAAGCCTGGCTGGAGTCGTATCGCCATCAGGCGCTGAAGCAGTCGGTTTTCTGGAAAAACGGCGGCGCCTGATTTCGACCGCCCTCACAGGGAGTTACCTATGTCGCCTTTAACTTTACCGCCTCTGCCGCCGCTGCTTGCCGCGCTACCGGTTACCGCTGACGATCCCGCGCTGCGTGCCGCTATGGCCTTCAGCGATTTCATCAGCGAAAACCTGACGCGCTATCCTGAATGGCAGCAGGAACTGCAGCAAAGGGCGCCGGAGCCGGAAGAGTGGCGACATTATGCCGACTGGCTGGCGGAAGAAATGGCGCAGGTTTCGGACGAAGCCGCGCTTATGCGCGAGCTACGCCTGTTTCGTCGCCATATGCTGACGCGTATCGCCTGGATGCAGGCGCTGTCGCTCAGCAGCACGCAGGCAACATTACGGCAGCTGAGCGTGCTGGCGGAAACGCTGATCGTGGCGGCGCGCGACTGGCTGTGGCAGGCCTGCTGCCGCGAGCTGGGCACGCCGGTTAACGCGCAGGGCGAACCGCAGCCGCTGCTGATCCTGGGGATGGGCAAGCTCGGCGGTGGCGAGCTGAACTTCTCTTCGGATATCGATTTAATCTTTACCTGGCCGGAAAACGGCGTCACCCAGGGCGGGCGCCGCGAGCTGGATAACGCGCAGTTTTTTACTCGTCTGGGCCAGCGGCTGATCAAAGTGCTCGATCAGCCGACCATCGACGGCTTCGTTTATCGGGTAGATATGCGCCTGCGTCCTTTTGGCGACAGCGGCCCGCTGGTGCTGAGCTTTGCCGCGCTGGAGGATTACTATCAGGAGCAGGGACGCGACTGGGAGCGCTACGCGATGGTGAAAGCGCGGCTGATGGGCGGCGCGGACGATCGCTGGAGCCAGGAGCTGGAGCAGATGCTGCGGCCCTTTGTCTATCGCCGCTATATCGATTTCAGCGTGATCCAGTCGCTGCGCAATATGAAAAGCATGATTGCCAGAGAAGTGCGTCGGCGCGGGCTGAAAGACAATATCAAGCTGGGCGCGGGCGGCATCCGCGAAACGGAATTTATCGTGCAGGTTTTTCAGCTGATCCGTGGCGGACGTGAGCGCTCGCTACAGCTGCGGGCCTTTTTACCCACGCTTCAGGCCATCAGCGATCTGCATCTGCTGCCCGCAGAGCAGGCGCTACGGCTACAGGAAGCGTACCTGTTTTTACGCCGCCTGGAGAATCTGCTGCAAAGCATCAATGACGAACAGACGCAAACGCTGCCCTCGGACGATCTTAATCGTGCACGGCTGGCGTGGGCGATGGGCACCACGGGCTGGGCGGAGATGTACGGCCAGCTGGAACAGCATATGGCCGCCGTACGCGCTATTTTCGACGAGCTAATCGGCGATGACGCGCCGGAGGCGGGCGACAGCAAAGACACGGACGACTATGGCATCCTGTGGCAGGATCGCCTGGAGGAACCGGAGCTGGCGGCGCTGGTGCCTCATCTTACCGCCGAAGCGCAGCAGCGGCTGCTGCGCGCGATCGGCGATTTTCGCCAGGACGTGGATAAACGCACCATTGGCCCGCGTGGTCGCCAGGCGCTGGATCTGCTGATGCCGGGCCTGCTGGCCGAGGTTTGCCCGCGTGAAGATGCCGACGTCACGCTCGGTCGTCTGACGCCGCTGCTGCTGGGCATAGTGACGCGCACTACCTACCTGGAGCTGCTGACGGAATATCCGGGCGCGCTTAAGCATCTGATCCGGCTCTGTGCGGCCTCGCCGATGGTGGCCGATCAGCTGGCGCGCTATCCGCTGCTGCTGGACGAGCTGCTGGATCCCGCCACGCTTTACCAGCCCACGGCCACGGATGCCTATCGCGACGAGCTGCGGCAGTATCTGTTGCGCATCCCGGAAGAGGACGAAGAGCAGCAGCTGGAAGCGCTGCGTCAGTTCAAGCAGGCGCAGCATTTGCGCATCGCCGCGGCCGATATTGCGGGCACGCTGCCGGTTATGAAGGTCAGCGATCATCTTACCTGGCTGGCGGAAGCCATTGTGGAGCAGGTGGTGCAGCAGGCCTGGCAGATGATGGTGCAGCGCTACGGGCGGCCTTCGCACCTTAACGAGCCGCAGGCGCGCGGCTTCGCGGTCATCGGCTACGGCAAGCTGGGCGGCTGGGAGCTGGGCTACAGTTCGGATCTTGACCTGGTGTTCCTGCACGACTGTCCGGCAGAAGCGGTGACGGACGGCGAGCGCAGCATTGATGGCCGCCAGTTTTATCTGCGGCTTGCGCAGCGCATCATGCACCTGTTCAGCACCCGCACGTCGTCCGGCATTTTATACGAGGTGGACGCCAGGCTGCGTCCTTCCGGCGCGGCGGGCATGCTGGTCAGCACCTTCGCGGCTTTTGATGATTATCAGCGTCATGAAGCCTGGACCTGGGAACATCAGGCGCTGGTACGGGCGCGCATCGTTTTTGGCGACGCGGCGTTAAGCCAGCGCTTTACCGGGATCCGCCGGGGCATTCTGTGTTTACCGCGCGAGCCGGAAAAGCTGAAAACGGAAGTCCGGGAAATGCGCGAGAAGATGCGCGCGCATCTGGGCAACCGACAAAAAGGGCGTTGGGATATCAAAGCGGATCGCGGCGGCATTACCGATATTGAATTCATTACGCAATATCTGGTCTTACGCTATGCCGCGACGGAGCCAGAGCTGACGAGCTGGTCGGATAACGTACGCATCCTGGCGCTGTTGGCGCGCCACGGCAGAATGAGCGAGGAAGAGGCGCATTCGCTGACCCACGCTTACGTTACGCTGCGTAACGAGCTGCACAGGCTGGCGCTCCAGGCTTTACCGGGCCAGCTTGCGCCGGAGGCGTTCAGCGCGGAGCAATCCGTGGTCAACGCCAGCTGGCAGCGCTGGCTGGAGGCGTGATCGTGGCGCAATGGGCGCAATTGACGGCATGTGCTATC
Source organism: Erwinia sp. PsM31 (assembly GCF_030433775.1). Taxonomy (NCBI): domain Bacteria; kingdom Pseudomonadati; phylum Pseudomonadota; class Gammaproteobacteria; order Enterobacterales; family Erwiniaceae; genus Erwinia; species Erwinia sp. PsM31. Next base: position 135,826 of record NZ_JARUWZ010000001.1, on the reverse strand, counting down.
ATCGCGCGCACTATTTTTTGACTGACTGCAGCCTGGAGTATCTGGAATGAAAATGACGCTGCCCGATTTTAACCGTGCGGGTGTTCTGGTTGTTGGCGACGTGATGCTGGATCGCTACTGGTATGGCCCAACCAGCCGTATTTCCCCTGAAGCGCCGGTGCCGGTGGTTAAGGTGGACAACGTGGAGGAGCGTCCCGGCGGGGCGGCCAACGTGGCGATGAATATCGCTTCGCTCGGCGCCAGTTCCCGTCTGGTCGGCCTGACTGGCGTGGATGATGCGGCGCGCGCGCTGAACGACGCGCTCACCGGCGTTAACGTGCAGTGTGATTTTGTTACCGTCGCCACGCATCCTACCATCACCAAGCTGCGCGTGCTGTCGCGCAACCAGCAGCTGATCCGTCTGGATTTTGAAGAAGGTTTTGGGGGGATCGACGTTGAGCCGCTGCACCAGCGGATCCGCGAGGCGCTGCCGTCCGCAGGCGCGCTGGTGCTTTCCGATTACGCCAAAGGCGCGCTGGACAGCGTGGAAAGCATTATTGCCATCGCCCGCGAGGCGAAGGTACCGGTGCTGGTCGATCCGAAAGGGACCGATTTCGAGCGCTATCGCGGTGCGACCATCCTGACGCCAAACCTTTCCGAATTTGAAGCCGTCGTCGGCAAGTGCAAAGACGAAGCGGAGATTGTCGAGCGCGGCATGGCGCTGATGCAGCAGTTCGAGCTGTCGGCGCTGCTGGTGACGCGTTCTGAAAACGGCATGACACTGTTGCAGCCGGGCAAAGAGCCGGTGCATCTGCCAACCCAGGCGCAGGAAGTCTATGACGTGACCGGCGCGGGCGATACGGTGATCGGCGTACTGGCCGCCGCGCTGGCCGCAGGCAATACGCTGGAAGAGAGCTGCTTCCTGGCTAACGCCGCCGCAGGCGTGGTGGTGGGCAAGCTGGGAACGTCAACGGTTTCGCCAGTCGAGCTGGAAAACGCCATTCGCGCACGGCCCGAGGCCGGTTTCGGCGTGATGAGCGAGGCGCAGCTGAAAGAGGCGGTGGCGCTGGCGCGTCGTCGCGGCGAGAAAGTGGTGATGACCAACGGCTGCTTCGATATTCTTCATGCCGGCCACGTCTCCTATCTGGCCAACGCGCGCAAGCTTGGCGATCGCCTGATTGTCGCGGTCAACAGCGATGCATCCACCAAACGGCTGAAAGGCGAGAGTCGTCCGGTCAATCCGCTGGAAAACCGGATGATCGTGCTGGGCGCGCTGGAAGCGGTCGACTGGGTGGTGGCCTTTGAAGAAGATACGCCGCAGCGGGTTATTGCCGATATCCTGCCTGATCTGCTGGTAAAAGGCGGCGATTACAAGCCGGAAGAGATCGCGGGCAGCAAAGAGGTGTGGGCAAACGGCGGCGAAGTGCGCGTGCTGAACTTTGAAGATGGGATCTCCACCAGCAATATCATCAAGGCCATTCAGGCGAAAAGCTGATGAGGACGCGGGCAAAAAAGGCCCGCCCTTAAACGACAAAAGGCGCCGGTTGAACACGGCGCCTTTTTTTAAACGGTTTCGCCTTCGGCGTTACTGCATATCTTCCGTTTTCAGCACTTCTTTCGGCATATCCGCTTTCGGCGCATCCACGCCACGGCTTTCCAGCTCGGCGATACGGGCTTCCAGCGCGGCCAGCTTTTCACGAGTACGCAGCAGCACCTGCGTCTGCACGTCAAATTCTTCGCGGTTAACCAGGTCCAGCCGGGTCAGCTGTGACTGCAGGGTCTGGCGGATTTTCTTTTCGACATCATCGCCAAACTCACGGATCCCTTTTGGCATAGAGTCATGAACCTGACGAGCAAGTTGTTCAATTTTTTTCGGGTCAATCATGGCGGCTTCCTGATAGCGGCAAAGTTTCGTTAAGTGTAATGCCATAACCACAAAGGTTAAACCCAAAAACGTGAAAGCGGCAAAATGGCTAACGATTTGCTTATTTTGTTCGTTGCCCTGCTTTTTTTTCGGCGCTATAGTAATCAGGCTTATTCTCAGGGCGGGGCGAAATTCCCCACCGGCGGTAAATCGGCTACGGCTGAAAGCCCGCGAGCGCTTCAGATCTTCCTGGTCTGAAGGTCAGCAGATCCGGTGTAATTCCGGGGCCGACGGTTAAAGTCCGGATGGGAGAGAGTAACGTATCCTGTCGGGTCTACGCCCGCCACGCCGTTATTTTTTGTCGCTGCAAGACACTCCTAAGCTCGCCCTGGTTCTGGTAACCCATATTACACAAAGGATTATTTACCATGAATCAGACGCTTCTTTCTGAATTTGGCACGCCTGAACAGCGTGTGGAACGCGCTATCGACGCGCTGCGCAATGGCCGTGGCGTCATGGTGCTGGATGATGAAGATCGTGAAAACGAAGGCGATATGATTTTCGCCGCAGAAACCATGACCGTCGAACAAATGGCGCTGACCATTCGTCACGGCAGCGGCATTGTCTGCCTGTGCCTGAACGAAGAACGTCTCCGCCAGCTGGAACTGCCGATGATGGTAGAGAACAACACCAGCTCTTTTGGCACCGGCTTTACCGTTACCATTGAGGCGGCGGAAGGCGTGACCACCGGTGTTTCCGCTGCGGATCGCATCACCACCATTCGTGCGGCCGTGGCCGATAATGCTAAACCGAGCGATCTGCACCGTCCGGGCCACGTGTTTCCTCTGCGCGCTCGTGAAGGCGGCGTGCTGACGCGCGGCGGCCATACCGAAGCCTCTATTGATTTAGTGACGCTGGCCGGTTTCAAACCTGCAGGCGTATTGTGCGAGCTGACCAACGACGACGGCACGATGGCCCATGCGCCTGAAGCCATCGCCTTTGCGAAACAGCACGCGATGCCGGTGGTGACCATTGAAGATCTGGTCGCTTACCGCCGCAGCCGTGAAACGCGTCAGGCAAGCTAAGCGCATTGCCGCGCTTCTGTACGCATAGCTAACGTCGTGCAGGCGCGCGGCGCGAGAGTTTTCGCGCTGCGGTTTTTTGCGCATCAGCTTCTCCGTTCCACTGGCCTGACAGCGCCCGCCTGGCCCGATAGCGTCTGCTTTTCGCCTAACAGGCCCAATGGGCGCTGGTTTCCACGTGAGGCAAAATTTGCCTCACCGTTCGTCTTTAGCTCAGGCCGGCGCTTTCCAACAGCGTCAGGCTCAGCCCCATTACCGTCATACCGCAGAGTACGCCATAGCTGGGATTCACATCCGGCGCGATATCGCGCGCCAGCGGCATCAGTTCGTCAACGGACAGCGCCACCATGATCCCGGCGACGGCGGCCATAACCGCGCCCATTACCAGCGGTGACAGCCATGGCCCCATCAGCATGAAAGCTATAAGGCCGCCGGCGATCTCCGCCATGCCGGAAATCCCTGCCCAGAACAGCGCCTTCTTTTTCGATCCTGTTGCGGCGTACATCGGCCCGGCGACGGCCAGCCCTTCGGGAATATTATGAATGGCTACCGCCAGCGCAATGCCCATCCCCAGCTCCAGATCGCTGCTGGCGGTCACAAAGGTTGCGATACCTTCCGGGAAATTGTGCAGGCTGATGCCAAGCGTCAGCAGCAGCGCGGTACGACGTAGATTCTGCGGCGATTTACCGCCCATCAGATCCTGGGGATGGTGGTGCGGCAACAGCTTGTCCAGCGCAAAATAACCGAGCAGGCCAACGATAAACATGCCATAGCCCAACAGCGGCGACATTCCCTCCGCCTTCAGCGCGGCGGGCAGCATCTCCATCAGCGAAATCAACAGCATAATACCGGCGGCAAAGCCCAGCGCAAAAGCCAGCGCTCGCGCCGACGGCTTTTGGCCGATAACGCCCAGGAAGGCCCCGATAAAAGTGGCGCCGCCGGCCAGCAGAGTCAGCAGTAAAGGTATGGACACAAACGTCTCTCCTGTTCCCGAAAAAGTATAGCCTTTGCTATACATTAGCAGAGAAAAAGTACGCGTAACGTCAGGAAATGTCATTTCCGATCCATCAAAATTCCTGACGATCTTCATCATGCTTATCCGGCTTTCCCGGTGCTAAAAAGAGCGTAACGTATTCGGTATCGCTTTAATGTCCGGAGAGAGTTATGAAATCACTGATGCCCGCGCTTTTTCTGGGCCACGGCAGCCCGATGAACGTGCTGGAAGAAAATGCCTATACGCAAAGCTGGCGCGAGCTGGGGCAGAACTTGCCGCGTCCGAAGGGAATTATTGCTGTCTCCGCCCATTGGTATACGCGCGGAACGGCGGTGACCGCGATGGAAAAGCCGCGCACCATCCACGATTTTGGCGGTTTCCCGCAGGCGCTGTTTGATACGCGTTACCCTGCGCCCGGTTCGCCTGCGCTGGCGAAAGAAATAGCGGACGCGCTGGCACCGGTCGAGGTGGTGCAGGATCAGGCGTGGGGGCTGGATCACGGCGCCTGGGGCGTGCTGATAAAAATGTATCCGCGGGCCGATATCCCGGTGGTGCAGCTTAGCGTGGACGGCACCAAACCCGCCGCTTACCACTTTGCGCTGGGCCGCAGGCTGACCGCGCTGCGCGAACGCGGCTATATGATTGTCGCCAGCGGCAACGTGGTGCATAACCTGCGGATGGCAAGCCGGGACGACAGTGCGAAACCGCACGGCTGGGCTGTCTCATTTAATCACTACGTGCGTGAGCATCTGGCGTGGGAAGGGCCAGTGGAAGATCATCCACTGGTTAATTTTATGCAGCATGAAGGCGCGGCGCTTGCTAACCCAACGCCGGAGCATTATCTGCCGCTGCTTTACGTTCTGGGCGCGCGGGAGCCGGGCGAAACCATTTCCGTGCCCGCAGACGGGCTGGAAATGGCAGCAATCAGTATGCTTTCGGTACGGGTAGGATAAGATCCGCCAGAACCTATTCGATAAAGGTATGCGGGTAAAATCGGGAGAGATCCTGGGTGATCAGGTCACGATCTTCGCGCAGGCCAATACCGGCTGGTTGATCGTCAATCAGCCAGCTGCCGATCAGCGTATAGCTGTCGCCAAACTTCGGCAGCGGATGGAACTGCTGCACGATCATGCCTTCTTCGCCATAAGGGCCGTCCACGCGGGCAATCTCTTTGCCGTTTTCCACGATGCGGATGTTAGCGCCCTCGCGTGAAAACAGCGGTTTGACCACATATTTATCCATCGCCGGCACGTTATCTTCTGCAAAATAAGCGGGCAGCAGATTAGGATGATTGGGAAACATTTTCCACAGCATCGGCAGCAGCGCCTTATTGGAAATAATGCTTTTCCACGCCGGCTCCAGCCAGCGCACGCCGGCATCGGCCAGCTTGGTGGAAAACGTCTCGCGCAGCATGAACTCCCAGGGATAAAGCTTGAAAAGGTTGCCGATTACCTGGTCATGCACGTCGGTAAACTGGCCTTTTTCGCCCAGGCCGATTTCGTCGATATAGAGGAACTCGCTTGGCAGCCCTGCCTCCGTCGCGCAATCCTGAAGATACTGCACGGTGCCGCGATCTTCATCCGTATCGCGGCAGCAGGCAAAGTGCAGCCAGCTAAAGCCGTGCTGCTGATGCAGCGCCGCAAAGCGGTCGATCAGCTTCTCCTGCAGGCTGTTGAACTGATCGCTACCGGCCGGCAGATTGCCAGCGCTAAGCTGATCTTCCAGCCAGATCCACTGAAAGAAAGCGGCTTCGTACAAGGAGGTCGGCGTGTCGGCGTTGTTTTCCAGCAGTTTGGCATCCGTCTGCCCATCCCAGGCCAGATCCAGCCGGGAGTAGAGCGAAGGCTGGCTGGTTTTCCACGAGGTGCGAACAAAATCCCAGGTATGTTTCGGGATGCGGAATTTCGCCAGCAGCTCCTCGCTGTTGACCACTTTGTCCACCACCTGCAGGCACATCTGATGCAGCTCGGCGGTTACCGCCTCCAGCTTCTCGATTTGCGCCAGCGTAAACTGATAATAAGCGTCCTCGCACCAGTAAGGCTCGCCGTGCATGGTGTGGAAGCGAAAGCCATATTCGGTGGCTTTTTCACGCCAGTTGGGACGTTCTGCAATCGCCAGACGCTGCACGCTTAACCTCCGAAAGACCGGCTGGAGCCGGACGTTGCGCTGCTGCGCTGCATAGTGGACTGCTTCGCCACGCTTTCGCCAAAGCCGCCGCGCGTCACGGTGCTGGTGGTGGCCGGTTTCGGCGCCAGCGCGGTTTTCGGCACGGTCATGGTGCGGCCCGGCGTCGCGGTGCCAAAGCTTTTTCCGCTGGCGTCAACAAACTGGCCTCTGGCCGGGCTGTTTGGCGAGCGCGAGGTAAACAGCGGCTGCTGGGCAAAGCCTGCGCCCCCGCCCATCAGGCGACCCATCATATAACCGGCCATCAGCGGCATCCAGAAGCTGCCGCTCTGCTGGGATTCGGCGTTGGTGGTGCCGACGCCGGCCTGCGCGGGCGCCTGCTGGCACTGGCCTTCGCCGAACTCCGCCACGCAGTCTTCACGAGTCGCGTATTTCGGCGCGGTTTTTTCCGCCTCTTTTTTGGCGTTGTTGTAGGCCGTGGTGCACTGTTCGCTTTTGCCAGGATTGGCGCTGGAGCAGTCGTCCGCATTTTGATAAAGCGAGACGGTTTCGTCCGATTGTTCGCAACCGGCCAGCATAAATACGGCGGTTACCGCCAGCGCTACCGGAGTGAGGTGGCGTGCGCTCCAGCTTTTGCGAAAGGAGGCATGATTAATTTTTTTTGTCCGTTTCATGACATTCTGTCCTGAGCCCAAAGGTAATGCTTAGAATAGGGGAACGGCGGTGGAAATTGAAGCAACGAGCGGCAATGTGAAGGGGATCTTTACTTAGCTATACGTTTGAAAGTAAAAGGGGCAGCCAGGCTGCCCCAAAATGCTTAATGGCGGAACGGATTACCGCTGGCCGGCGCGGATGCCTGAGCCGCCGCCGGTGCCGCAGCACGCTGCACGGCAGGCGAGGCCGCCGTTTGCGCGCCGTTTGCCGCTGCATCCTGCTGGGTGTTTTCCGGCGCTACCGCTTCTGGTGAAGTTGGGACTTCTTTACCCAGGCGGCTGTTCAGCATCTGCAGATCCTGCTCGTTCAGCGTACCCAGAGCCGATTTAATATTCAGCTCGTTGATCATGTAGCTGTAGCGCGCGTTGGAAAGCTGCTGCTTGGCGTTATATAATGTGGTGGTCGCATCCAGCACGTCAACGATGGTGCGCGTACCTACCTGATAACCCGCTTCCATTGCATCCAGCGAGCTTTGCGCCGAAACCACGGCCTGCTTGTAAGCATTGATGCTGCTGATGGACGCATTCACGTTGTTAAAGGATGAACGCACGGTCTGTACCGCGGTACGGTGTGCGCTTTCGAGCTGCTCGCTGGCGGAAACAAAAGCGTACTGCGACTGTTTCACCTGCGAGGTGACCGAGCCGCCGCTATACAACGGCAGCGTGAAGCTCAGGCCCACCTGGTTGTTGCCGCTGATGCTGTCCTGATAGGCTGCGCTGTTGGCGCGGCTGCCGCCATATTTGTTGTTCGACAGGCCGCTTTGCGCAGTCAGATCCAGCGTTGGCATATGGCCGGTTTCCGACAGGCGGATCTGCTCACGCGCCAGATCCTGGTTCAGACGAGCGGAAAGCAGGCTAAGGTTGCGGCTTTCGGCTTCCTTCAGCAGCGCGTTGACCGGCTGCGGTTTTTCCGTCTGGAAGCTGTCGACGTTCAGCGAAGCCAGGCTCAGATAGTAGTTGCCCGTGACCTGACGCAGCGTTTCCAGATTATTATCCAGATTGTTGCGGGCCGTCACTTCGTTGGCCAGCACGCTGTCGTACTGCGCACGCGCGTTTTGCACATCCGTAATCGCCACCAGGCCGACGTTGAAACGCTGCGTGGTTTGATCCAGCTGACGGTAGATCGACTGTTTCTGCGCTTCGGTATAAGAAAGCGTGTCGATGGCGTTTAATACGTTAAAATAAGCGGTAGCGGTGTTGAGGATCAGATTCTGCTGTGCGACCTGGTAGGTAACATCCTGTACGCCTGCCGTTTTTTCCTGCAGCGTCAGCGCGCGCCATTTCGACATATCGAAAATGGTTTGCGTCAGCTGCAGTGTGCCGCTGGTCGTGGTGCTGTGCAGACCGCTGCTGTCGCGATAGCCGTTGCTGTAGGTATAATCCGCACCCAAACCTAACTGAGGCAGTAAAGGGCTGCGCGCTTCGTTGATTTTCTCAAACGCGGCATCGCGATCGGCTGCAGAACTGCGAAGATCGGGGTTAGACAACCGGGCCTGCTGGTAGATCTGCAACAGGTTTTCCGCCTGGCTGGCGACGCTGAAGCCGCCCAGGCCCAGGCCGATAAGTAAAGGGAGCAGTTTCTTCATTTGCATTCCTTGTTATGCAGCAATATTGCTATGGTAGCGCTGTCGTAAGCCAAAAAAATTATCGCCGATTCTACCAGAGTAAATGAAAGAGATAAGTTGGCTGAAAGTGCCATGTTGCCACAATTTACTCAATTTAATCATTAAGAACTACACTCTGGGCGGATTTCAGCACTCTTTTCCCGCTTTCGCCACCACCCTTACAGGAGCGTAAACCGTGAGCAGCGACAAAAAATACCCGGTGACTTTCACAAAAAACGATGTAGAAATTATTGCACGTGAGCCGTGTTATAAAGGTTTTTTTTCACTCACTCGTTATCGCTTTCGCCATCGGCTGTTTAACGGCGGCATGAGCAAAGAAGTCACCAGAGAGGTTTTTGAGCGCGGCCATGCCGCCGTCCTGCTGCCTTACGATCCGGTGAGCGATCGGGTGGTATTGATTGAACAAATCCGCATTCCCGCTTTTGACAGCAGCCCAACGCCCTGGCTGTTAGAATTGGTGGCCGGTATTATAGAGCCGGGCGAAACGCCGGAAGACGTTGTCCGGCGCGAAGCGGTAGAAGAAGCCGGGATCAAACCCGCCCGCGTGAAGCCGGTGCTCAGCTACTTAGCCAGCCCCGGCGGCACCAGCGAGCGGCTGGAGATTCTGGTAGGCGAAGTGGATGCCAGCGTGGCGCAGGGAAACCACGGTCTGGAGGAAGAGAATGAGGATATTCTTGTGCATGTGGTCAGCCGCGAACAGGCTTACCGCTGGGTGGAAGAGGGGAAAATAGACAACGCGGCCTCCGTCATCGCTTTGCAATGGCTGGAGCTGCATCATAAAAAACTAAGAGACGAGTGGAAAAACGAATGATAAAGCGCTACGTGCCTGATTTCCCTGAAATGATGCGGCTGTGCGAGACCAATTTCGCGCAGCTGCGTCGGCTGCTGCCGAAAGAAGATCGGGCGGGCGAGTCAGTCACCTGGCAGGTCAACGATGCAAGTTATACGGTGACTATCCAGGAATCGACGCGTTACACTACGCTGGTGGAAATCAAACAGACCGCGCCCGCCGTCAGCTACTGGAGCCTGCCCGCCATGTCCGTGCGGCTCTACCATGACGCAATGGTGGCGGAAGTGTGTTCGACACAGCAGATCTATCGCTTCAAAGCGCGCTATGATTATCCGAATAAAAAGCTGCATCAGCGTGACGAAAAGCATCAGATAAACCAGTTTCTTGCAGACTGGCTGCGCTACTGTTTAGCGCATGGCGCAATGGCCGTTCCGGTGTGGTGAGCCTCTGCCGTGACGGCATTAACCCTAAGGATTGTGATTGGATAGCCTGTTAAAACTTCCTGTGGCGAATGGTCGGGCAAGGGTATTACAGATAACGGACACCCATCTTTTCGCCGGTAAACATGAAACGCTGCTGGGCGTGAACACCTGGGCCAGTTTCGATGCGGTGCTGCAGGCGATTTCCGCCTGTGAAGAGCCGTTTGATCTGATCGTCGCGACCGGCGATCTGGCGCAGGATCACAGCGTGGAAGCCTATCAGCATTTCGCTGAGGGCATCGCGCGTCTGCCCGCGCCATGCGTCTGGCTGCCGGGCAACCACGATTTTCAGCCTGCGATGTTCAACACACTGGCCGAAGCGAAAATCGCTGACGAAAAGCATGTGCTGCTGGGCGAGGAGTGGCAGATCGTGTTGCTGGACAGCCAGGTTTTCGGCGTGCCGCACGGCGAGCTGAGCGACTATCAGCTGGAATGGCTGGACAAAGCGCTGGCGAAGGCGCCGGAGCGCCATACGCTGGTGCTGCTGCATCACCATCCGCTGCCGTCGGGCTGCACCTGGCTCGATCAGCACAGCCTGCGCAATTCGCATATGCTGGAGGCCGTGCTGCAGCGCTATCCGCTGGCGTCGACGCTGCTCTGCGGGCATATTCATCAGGATCTGGATTTGAACTGGAACGGACGCCGCCTGCTGGCGACGCCGTCGACCTGCGTGCAGTTCCGACCGCACTGCACCAACTTTACTATCGATTCCGAAGCGCCGGGCTGGCGCTGGCTGGATCTGTATGCGGATGGCCGGGTGGAAACCCGCGTTGAGCGCCTGACGACGCGCGCCTTCAGCCCCGATCCCGACTCCGAAGGATACTGAGATGGCCACGCTGATCTACCTGCACGGTTTCAACAGCTCGCCGCAGTCGGCTAAAGCGACGCAGTTCCGGCAGTGGCTGGCCACGCGGCATCCGGAAATCCAGGTTATTGTGCCGCAGCTGCCGCCTTACCCGGCGGACGCGGCGCTGATGCTGGAAAGCCTGATCATGGGATTATCGGGCGAAGCCGTGGGGCTCGTCGGCTCGTCGCTGGGCGGCTACTATGCGACGTGGCTCTCGCAATGCTTCATGCTGCCAGCGGTGGTGGTCAATCCTGCGGTGCGGCCTTTTGAGCTGTTGGTGGATTATTTGGGTCTGAATCAGAACCCGTACACCGGGCAGCAATATGTGTTAGAGTCACGCCACATTTACGATCTGAAAGTGATGCAGATTGACCCGTTAGAGTCGCCGGATTTGCTCTGGCTGCTGCAGCAAACGGGCGATGAAGTGCTCGATTACCGCCAGGCTGTAGGCTACTACAGCGCCTGCCGTCAGACGGTTGAAGAGGGCGGAAATCATGCTTTTATCGGATTCGAACGCCATTTCTCCCCGATCCTGGACTTTTTAGGCCTCGCTGCCTGAAGCGGGACGTGGGGCTCACTCATTTACAGCCATCAAGATTGATACAATGACTCAGTCCAGCTATAACGCTGATTCCATTGAGGTACTCAGCGGCCTTGAACCCGTTCGCCGCCGTCCGGGCATGTATACCGATACGTCGCGTCCTAACCATTTAGGTCAGGAAGTGATCGACAACAGCGTGGATGAAGCGCTGGCGGGCCATGCCAAACGCGTCGAAGTGATCCTGCACGCCGATCAGTCGCTGGAAGTGATTGACGACGGTCGCGGTATGCCGGTCGATATCCATCCCGAAGAAGGCGTACCGGCCGTTGAACTGATCTTCTGTCGCCTGCATGCGGGCGGCAAATTTTCTAACAAGAACTACCAGTTTTCCGGCGGCCTGCACGGCGTGGGCATCTCGGTGGTAAACGCGCTGTCGACGCGCGTGGAAGTCACCGTGCGCCGTAATGCCGAAGTGTATGAAATGGCGTTTGAAAACGGCGACAAAGTGCAGGATCTGCACGTCACCGGCACGGTCGGCAAACGCAACACCGGTACGCGCGTACGCTTCTGGCCGGACCCGTCGTTCTTCGACAGCCCGCGCTTTTCGGTATCGCGCCTCAGCCATCTGCTGAAGGCGAAAGCGGTGCTTTGTCCGGGCGTGGAAATCGTCTTTAAAGACAAAGTGAACAATACCGAGCAAAGTTGGTGCTACGCCGACGGCCTGACGGACTATCTGGCGGAAGCGGTTAACGGCCTGCCGACGCTGCCGGAAAAACCTTTTGTCGGCTCTTTTGCCGGCGATATCGAAGCGGTGGACTGGGCGCTGCTGTGGCTGCCGGAAGGCGGCGAGCTGCTGACGGAAAGCTACGTCAACCTGATCCCGACCATGCAGGGCGGCACGCACGTCAACGGCCTGCGTCAGGGCCTGCTGGATGCGATGCGCGAGTTCTGCGAATACCGCAATATTCTGCCGCGCGGCGTGAAGCTGTCGGCGGAAGATATCTGGGATCGCTGCGCCTACGTGCTGTCGGTGAAAATGCAGGATCCGCAGTTTGCCGGTCAGACCAAAGAGCGACTCTCTTCCCGCCAGTGCGCGGCCTTCGTCTCTGGCGTGGTGAAAGATGCCTTCAGCCTGTGGCTGAACCAGAACGTGCAGGCGGCGGAAATGCTGGCCGAGCTGGCGATTTCCAGCGCCCAGCGCCGGATGCGTGCGGCGAAAAAGGTGGTGCGTAAAAAGCTCACCAGCGGCCCGGCGCTGCCCGGCAAGCTGGCGGACTGTAGCGCGCAGGATCTGAACCGCACGGAACTCTTCCTGGTGGAAGGGGACTCCGCAGGCGGATCGGCCAAGCAGGCGCGCGATCGTGAATACCAGGCGATCATGCCGCTGAAAGGCAAGATCCTCAACACCTGGGAAGTCTCTTCGGACGAGGTGCTGGCATCGCAGGAAGTACATGATATTTCCGTCGCTATCGGTATCGATCCCGACAGCGAAGATATGAGCCAGCTGCGCTACGGCAAAGTCTGTATCCTGGCCGATGCGGACTCCGACGGTCTGCATATCGCTACGCTGCTTTGTGCGCTTTTCGTGAAGCACTTCCGCACGCTGGTGAAAAACGGGCACGTCTACGTGGCGATGCCGCCGCTTTACCGCATCGATTTGGGTAAAGAGGTTTACTACGCGCTGGATGAGGAAGAGAAAGCGGGCATTCTGGATCAGCTGAAGCGTAAAAAGGGCAAGCCGGGCGTGCAGCGCTTTAAAGGCCTGGGCGAGATGAACCCGCTACAGCTGCGTGAAACCACGCTGGATCCCAATACCCGTCGCCTGGTGCAGCTGACCATTGACGACGACGACGTGGAACAGACGCTGGCGGTGATGGATATGCTGCTGGCGAAGAAACGCTCGGAAGATCGCCGCAACTGGCTGCAGGAAAAAGGCCATATGGCGGAAATCGAGGTTTAATCCTGCCTGAACTCGGCCCCGAAGCGCAACGCTTCGGGGCTTTCCGTTACCCTTCCAGCCAGCTTGTAATCTGCGTAACCATCGCCGCCGTCGAAATACCGTAGCGATCGTGCAGCGTCGGCAGCGCGCCCGCCGCCAGAAAAGCGTCCGGCAGGGCAATCTGTCTGAATTGCGGCGTCACGCCGTGCCGCATCAGCGTCGCCGCTATCGCTTCGCCCAGCCCGCCGGTAATGGAGTGGTTTTCCGCCGTGATCACCAGCCGGTTCTCGTTCACCGCTTCGCCCGCCTCGCGCAGGATGGTGGCCTCGTCCAGCGGCTTGATCATCGGCGAATGCACCACGCCAACCTCGATGCCTCTTTTCTCCAGCGCTTCTGCGGCTTCCAGCGCGCGCATGGTCATCAGCCCGCTGCTGATAATCACCGCATGTTTGCCGCTGCGCAGCCGTTGCGCCTTGCCGTGGCGATACTGATAGCCATATTTATCCAGCACCAGCGGCACTTTGCCGCGCAGCAGGCGCATATAGACCGGTCCGCTATGCTCGGCTATGGCGGGCACCGCCTGGCTGATTTCCAGCGCGTCGCAGGGATCGATAATGGTCAGATTCGGCATCCCGCGAAAAATAGCCAAATCCTCGGTCGCCTGATGGCTCGGCCCGTAGCCGGTGGTCAGGCCAGGCAGCGCGCAGGCGATTTTGACGTTCAGGTTCTCTTCCGCTATCGCCATACAGATAAAATCGTAGGCGCGGCGCGAGGCAAACACCGCATAGGTGGTGACAAAAGGCGTAAAGCCTTCCCGCGCCATGCCCGCTGCGGCGCTCATCAACAGCTGCTCCGCCATGCCCATCTGAAAAAAGCGTTCCGGGAAGGCTTCGGCAAACAGATGCAGATCGGTGTATTTGCTCAGATCGGCCGTTAAGCCAACGATATCAGTGCGCTGGCGCGCCAGCTCTACCAGCGCATGGCCGAAAGGGGCCGACTGCACGGGCTGACCTTCTGCGGCGATGGAGGCGATCATAGCGGACGTGGTCAGGCGTTTCTTTGTTGCGGTAGTCATGTTATTCCCCTTGCTCAAGCGCGGTGAGGGCTTTGTCCCATTCGTCGGCATCCACGCGGATAAAGTGCGTTTTTTCGCGCGTTTCCAGGAAAGGCACGCCTTTACCCATTTTGGTATCGCAGATAATTACGCGCGGCTGCGGTTCAGCCCAGGCGCGCGCGGCGTCAAAGGCGGCGGTCAGTGCGGCGATATCGTTGCCGTCCACGCGCTGCACGTGCCAGCCAAAGGCCCGCCAGCGATCGACAATCGGCTCGAACGCCAGAATTTCCGAACTGTGGCCGTCGGCCTGTTGATTGTTGACGTCGATCAGGGCGATCAGGTTATCCAGCCGCCAGTGCGAGGCCGACATCGCCGCTTCCCAGGTCGAGCCTTCATTCAGCTCGCCGTCGGAAAGCAGGTTATAAACAAAGGAAGCGGAGCCTTTGCTTTTCAGCCCCAGGCACGCGCCAACCGCAATGCCTAAGCCGTGCCCAAGCGAGCCGCCGGTGATCTCCATACCGGGCGTATAAGCGGCCATGCCGGACATCGGCAGGCGGCTCTCGTCGCTGCCATAGGTTTCGCGCTCGGCCTCGGGCAGCACGCCCGCTTCCAGCAGCGCGGCGTACAGCGCAATAGCGTAGTGGCCGATAGAAAGGTAAAAACGGTCGCGCGCTTCCCATTCCGGCTCCTCAGGACGAAAATTGAGCGCGTGAAAATAGCTGACGGCCAGCAAATCGGCAGCGCCTAACGCCTGGCCGATATAGCCCTGACCCTGAACCTGTCCCATTAACAGCGCATGACGACGGATATTGTTTGCGCGCTGTTTGAGCGTAAGTGTGGCAGAAACGCTGTTCATCTTATCTCCTGATTAACGGTTAACGTCTGCTGCGCGAATACGCAGCACGCAGAGCGCGCCGAGCAGCAAAACAGCAGCAATAAAGTAGATGCCCGAAGCGGGCGAACCGGTGGCGGTGGTGATAGAACCGATCAGCCACGGTGAAAAGAAGCCCGCCAGATTCGCGATACAGTTCACCGCGGCAATGCCTGCCGCCGCCGAGACGCCGCCGAGCAGGTTGGTCGGCAGCATCCAGAACAGGGAAGAGGCGGAAAGGATGCCGGCGGCGGCCACGCAGAGGAAAAACAGCGAGGCCGGTACGCTGTGACCCAGCGACGTCGCCAGCGTCAGCCCGACCACGCCGATCGCCATGGGCACCATCAGATGCCAGCGCCGCTCGCGATGCCGGTCGCCGCTGCGGCCCGCCATCAGCATAAAAACGATGGCACAGAGATAGGGCAGGCTGGTCAGCAGGCCGATATGCAGCGGCTCGCGGATGCCGGAGTTTCTGACCAGCGTCGGCAGCCAGAAGGTCAGCGCATACTGGCCCATCACCACGCAAAAGTAGATCAGCGCCAGCAGCCACAGCCGCCTGTCGGCCACAAAAGCTTTCACCGTGCCGTGATGCGCTTTTTGCTGGTTATCCTCATCCAAATCGGCACGCACCATGCGCTTTTCGCTCTCGTCCAGCCAGGGCGCCTGCTCAACGCGATCCTTGAGCACCATCAGCACCACAAAGCCCATCAGCATGGTCGGAATCGCTTCCAGTACGAACATCCACTGCCAGCCTGCCCAGCCGTGAAAACCGGCGAAGGCTTCCATAATCCAGCCGGAAAGCGGGCCGCCGATCATGCCGGAAAGCGGGATCGCCACAAACCACAGCACCGTCATGCGGGCGCGGCGATGCGAGGGGAACCAGTAGGTGAGATAGAGCAGCAGGCCGGGCGCCAGACCGGCTTCGGCCACGCCGAGAAAAAAGCGCAGCAGATAAAACTGCCAGGCCGTTTCCACAAAGGCGAACAGGCCGGAAATCAGCCCCCAGGTGATCATGATGCGGGCAATCCAGCGGCGTGCGCCGACGCGATGCAGGATGAGATTGCTGGGTACTTCAAAAAAGAAGTAGCCGATAAAGAAAATACCCGCCCCCAGGCCGTACACCGTTTCGCTCAGGGCCAGATCGTCCATCATTTGCAGCTTGGCGAAGCCGACGTTAACCCGGTCGAGATAGGCGCAAAGATAGCAAAGCATTAAAAACGGCATCAGCCGCCAGGCGATTTTGCGATAGGTCGCATCGCGCGCGACGGTCGTCGCGCTGAGATTAAGCGTTGTCATACTCTTCACTCCCGGAGTGAAAGAAGCCTGCTGGAAGGAGCCGATCAGTGGATCAACATGCCGCCGTTAACGTCCAGCGTGATGCCGGTCAGGTAGCTGGCGAGATCGCTGGCAAGGAACAGCGCGGCGTTAGCCACGTCGTCTGCCGCGCCCAGGCGGCCAAGCGGGATGCCGTCGATAATGGCGTGACGCCGCTCGTCCTGCAGCAGGCCGCCGGTAATATCGGTCTGGATCAGGCCCGGCGTCAGCGCGTTGACGCGGATCTGGTCCGGGCCAAACTCGCGCGCCATCGCTTTGGTTAAGCCCAGCACGCCAGCTTTCGCCGCGCTGTAGTGCGGGCCGCCGAAAATGCCGCCGCCGCGCTGGGCGGAAACGGAAGAGAGGCAAACAATACTGCCGCCGCCTTGCTGCTGCATGGTTGGGATCACCGCCTGTGACATCAGCAGCGTGCCGCGCAGATTGACGTCCAGGATACGGTTATAGTCTTCGATGCTGATTTCCAGCGTTTTTACCGGCTGCGTAATGCCTGCGTTATTTACCAGCACGTCGATGCGGCCAAACTCGCTGACCACGCGGGAAACGGCCTGGCGCACCGCAGCGGGATCGGTGACGTTGGCCGCCAGGCCCAGATGACCGGCACCCAGCTCTTCAGCCGCATGTCGCGCCGCGTTCTCATCCAGATCCAGAATCACGACCTGCGCGCCGTGACGGGCGAAACAGGCGGCGGTGGCACGGCCAATACCGCGTTGAGAGGCGGCGCCCGTAATAATCGCAACTTTATTTTTCAGCAACATAATCCACTCCGTAATAATCTTTTTTAGTGGTTCGGTATCGCTACCGGCAGGGTCACATTCAGAATTGGAAATTACGGCTAAACTGGCAATGCAAAAAAATTCATTCGATGCTGAATAGAAAGATGGATTTGATGCAGTTAACATTTCTCGCGGAAAAAAGCGGGCATCTGTCACAAAATTCATTTAAGGAGCCGCATGGAAAAACACGCAGATTTTTGCCCTTCGATAAAATCGCTCAGGATTTTTGAAGAAGTTGCGCATTACGGCAATGTGGCGCGTGCGGCGGAAGAAGTGAATATTACCGCCTCTGCTGCCAGCCATCAGCTGGCAAAACTGGAAAAAGAGCTGGGCTGCCTGCTGTTCAACCGCTCGCCCAAAGGCATGACGTTAACGCTGGCCGGTGAAAACTATCTGAAAGAAATCAGCCCGTTGCTGCTGGGGCTGACCCAGGCCAGCACCCGTCTCGGTAATGAGAAAGCGCGCAGCGCGCTGCGCATTCACTGCGCGCCCAGTTTTGGTTTGCTCTGGCTGCTGCCGCGTCTGCATAAATTCCGCGAGCGCTATCCTGCAATACAGGTCACGCTTTCCTGTTCCTACGAAAATTTATCTTTCAGCCGTGACAATATTGATATTGCGGTGCGCCACGGCTTTCCCGACTGGAAATCACTGGAAGTTAAAACCATCCGCCATGAAAAAATGTCGGTATTAGCATCGCCCGATTATTTGATAAAGCATCCGGTCGCGACGCCGGCGGAATTAATTAATCATGCGCTAATCCTTTCCGAGTCGCCTTTAATTCAGTGGCCGCAGTGGTTTGCCGCGATGCAATTAGCGCAGCCGACCAAAGACTGGCTGTTTCGCTTCGATCGTTCTTATATGAGCCTGGAGGCGGCAAGGCTGGGGCACGGTGTGGTGTTTGAAAGCGAGCTGCTGGCGGCAGAATATTTGCGTAGCGGCACGCTGGTCAGGGTGTTTGGCGACGAATGCAGCCTGCCGGTGAACGCGCATCATCTGGTTTGGCCGCGCGGCTTTGCCCGCTTTCCCCGCGTAAGCCATTTCCTGCAGTGGAGCAGCGAGCAGCTGGAAGCATCGCCACCGGCGTGACCTTGCCGGGCAGCCCCCGAACGGTATCGATAATAGAGCGGACGGCGCGGCTATCGCTATGACGGCAAGCCACAAAAAAAGGGGGCGAACCCGGTTCGTCCCTTCAGACTGCTGACAAAGCCAGCGGGTTCGTGCGGACTGAATTTTTTTACAGCGAAACGGCAGCTTCGCAGCAGCAGTGGCTGAGCGGATAAGCGGACCGTTTTCGCGCATGGACGCGCGAAACGAGCCCCCACGGATGGGTTTACGGCGTGTCCATGTTCCGATCTGCCTCTGCTGCTTTCCACCGACCCGCACGCGACTTGATGACAGTGGATGAGTTTGTCAGCAACCTCAAGGGACGAACCCGGTTCGTCCCTTCTTACTCTTTACGCCGGTTCCAGCACGAAAATCCTCACGTCCAGCACGTCATCTTTAATGCGGCCGCGGTGCTGCTCCATATGCGCGGCCTGCTGATGCCGTTCCAGATGCCGTAAGGAATCCCACTGCTCGACCATAAACACCGAGTCGGGCGAGTTCTGTTTCCACGGCACCTGCGCCTGGTGATCCACCAGCATCCGGTAGCTGCCGCAGCCTTCTTCCTCTAACACCGTCGGGATTACTTGTTCAATCGCCTGCATGACCGCACGGCGGCGGCCGGGCCTGACACAAATTTCAGCAATCACGGTGAGCATGGTCTTTCCTTTTAAGAGAACGGTCTTAACAGTTAAGCAAAGATCTGGCCCAGATGTGTCCGATAACGCTCGATATCGCGTGGGACATCCGGCTGCTTGATCACATCGTTGCAGATAAAGGTCGGCAGCGCTTCCATTCCCAGGAACTGATTCGCCTTGTGGAAGTGCAGGTAAAGCCCGTCCACGCCCACGCCTTCAAAGAACTGGTCGGGATCGGTAAAGGCTTCCAGCGGCGCGTTCCACGTCAGGGAAAGCATATATTTTTTACCCTGAACCAGCCCGCCGGAACCATACTTCTTCGAGGCGTCGGAGCGCGTGCGGCCGTCGCTGGCGTACAGGGTGCCGTGGCCTTCGGTAAAGACCTCATCGATATATTTTTTCAGGATCCACGGTTCGCCCATCCACCAGCCCGGCATCTGATAGATAACCGTGTCGGCGGCCAGATATTTTTGGATCTCGTCGGCCACCACGTAGCCGTTGTCCACCACGGTAACGTCAACCTGATGACCGGCTTCGCGCAGGTAAGTCGCGGCCACGTCGGTCAGCGTATGGTTCAGCTCGCCTTTGGAATGGGCAAAGGTTTTTCCGGCGTCAATAATAAAAATGCGCATCTTCTTCTCCAGTATTCAAAACTGGCCTCAGTGTACGCGCGAAGGCAGGGGTTAAAAATGAGTTTTTGATCACAATACTTTTGCGCTGTGAGCAATAATCACGCCACGCAGGAAAGCGTATGCCGTCACGGTTATCTGTGACAGAAGCGGCCCGGATAAGGTACTATTCCCGCCAAACGGCCCCGATGTGGCGTGCCCGTGACGCCATGATGTGAGGAACAAAAAGTAATGAGCGATTTGACTCAGGATGGGGCAGAGCGTCGCGCTCTGCATAAGTTTACGGAAGAGGCCTATCTCAACTATTCCATGTACGTCATCATGGATCGTGCGCTTCCGTATATCGGCGATGGCCTGAAGCCGGTGCAGCGCCGTATCGTCTACGCGATGTCGGAGCTGGGCCTGAACAACAGCGCCAAGTTTAAAAAATCGGCCCGTACCGTGGGCGACGTGCTGGGTAAATATCATCCGCACGGCGACAGCGCCTGTTATGAGGCGATGGTGCTGATGGCGCAGCCTTTCTCTTACCGCTATCCGCTGGTGGACGGTCAGGGAAACTGGGGCGCGCCGGACGATCCGAAATCCTTTGCGGCGATGCGTTACACCGAGTCACGCCTGTCAAAATATGCCGAGCTGCTGTTAGGCGAGCTGGGCCAGGGCACCGTGGATTACGTGCCGAACTTTGACGGCACCATGCAGGAGCCGGCAATGCTGCCCGCGCGCCTGCCGAATATCCTGCTTAACGGCACCACGGGGATTGCGGTGGGGATGGCGACGGATATTCCGCCGCACAACCTGCGCGAAGTCGCCAACGCGGCCATCAAGCTAATCGATGCGCCGAAAACCACGCTCGATGAGCTGCTGGATATCGTGCAAGGGCCGGACTATCCGACCGAAGCGGAAATCATCACGCCGCGCGCCGAGATCCGCAAAATCTATCAGAACGGCCGTGGCTCCGTGCGTATGCGCGCGGTGTGGAAGAAAGAAGAGGGCGACGTGGTTATTACCGCGCTGCCGCACCAGGTTTCCGGCGCGCGCGTGCTGGAGCAGATAGCCGCGCAGATGCGCAATAAAAAGCTGCCGATGGTGGAAGACTTGCGCGATGAGTCCGATCACGAAAGCCCGACGCGTCTGGTGATTGTGCCGCGCTCCAACCGGGTGGATATGGAACAGGTAATGAACCATCTGTTCGCCACCACCGATTTGGAAAAAAGCTATCGCATCAACCTGAATATGATCGGGCTGGATAACCGTCCGGCGGTAAAAAACCTGCTTGAAATCATCAGCGAATGGCTGGTTTATCGCCGCGACACCGTGCGTCGCCGCCTGAATTTCCGGCTGGAAAAAGTGCTGAAGCGCCTGCATATTCTGGAAGGCCTGCTGGTCGCCTTCCTCAATATCGATGAGGTGATCCACATTATCCGCAGCGAAGACGAGCCGAAGCAGGTGCTGGTTTCGCGCTTCGGCATCAGCGAAACCCAGGCGGAAGCGATCCTGGAACTGAAGCTGCGTCATCTTGCCAAACTGGAAGAGATGAAGATCCGCGGCGAGCAGGACGAGCTGGGCAAAGAGCGCGACCGTTTACAGGGCATTCTGGCTTCAGAACGTAAAATGAATACGCTGCTGAAAAAAGAGCTACAGGCCGACAGCGAAGCCTATGGCGACGATCGTCGTTCGCCGCTGCGCGAGCGCGAAGAGGCCAAAGCGATCAGCGAAAACGAGCTGGTGCCGTCCGAGCCGGTGACTATTGTGCTGTCGCAGATGGGCTGGGTGCGCAGCGCCAAGGGACACGATATCGATCCGGGCGGCCTGAGCTATAAGGCGGGCGACAGCTATCGCGCGGCGGCGCGCGGCAAGAGCAACCAGCCGGTGGCCTTTATCGACTCCACCGGCCGTAGCTATACGCTCGATCCGGTGACGCTGCCTTCCGCGCGCGGGCAGGGCGAGCCGTTGACCGGCAAGCTGACGCCGCCGCCGGGCGCGGTGGTGGAGCAGGTACTGATGGAGGCGGACGATCAGAAGCTGCTGCTGGCGTCGGATGCGGGCTACGGCTTCGTCTGCACCTTCAGCGATCTGGTGTCGCGCAACCGTGCCGGTAAAGCGCTGCTGACGCTACCGCAGAACGCCAAAGTGATGACGCCGCAGGCGATCCATCACGAGGACGACCTGCTGCTGGCGATCACCGCCGCAGGCAGGATGCTGATGTTCCCGGTGGCCGATCTGCCGCAGCTGTCCAAAGGCAAGGGCAACAAGATTGTCTCGATCCCGGCGGCGGAAGCGGCGGCGGGCGACGACAAACTGGCCTGGCTGCTGCTGCTGACGCCGCAAACCGCCATCACGCTGCACGTCGGCAAACGCAAGCTGACGCTGCGACCGGAAGACCTGCAGAAGTTCCGTGCCGAGCGCGGCCGTCGCGGCACGCTGCTGCCGCGTGGCCTGCAGCGTATCGATCGGGTAGAGGTGGACGGGCCTGCACGGCCTGAGGCCAGTGAAAGCGAAGAGTGATCCGGGCCGCGCCGCGCGGTGAAAAGCAGCATAGCCTGCTGATTTCAGGATATACTTCACCCGGCGCGCCCGATAAGGCGTAATGCCGGAGCGCCTGCCTTAAGGCGTCTCCGGCCCGGCAATAATGAGGATGTGATGCTGTCAATTTTTCGGATCGTCGTGACGATCGTTTATTCAATCCTGGTGTGCATTTTCGGCTGCATCTGGTGTTTGTTCAGTCCCCGTAATCCCCGCCACGTGGCGACGTTTGGCCATCTGTTCGGTCGCCTGTCGCCGCTGTTTGGTCTGAAGGTGGAAATCCGCAAGCCGGCAGGGGCGGAAAACTATCCTAATGCGATCTACATCGCCAACCATCAGAACAACTACGATATGATCACGGCGGCAAAAGTCGTACAGCCAACCACGGTGACGGTAGGCAAAAAAACGCTGCTGTGGGTGCCGTTCTTTGGCCTGCTTTACTGGCTGACCGGCAACCTGTTGATCGACCGTGACAACCGCAACAAAGCGCACGGCACCATTAACCAGCTGATCGACCAGTTTAAAAAGAAGAAGATCTCCTTCTGGATGTTCCCGGAAGGGACGCGCAGCCGTGGACGCGGGCTGTTGCCGTTTAAAACCGGCGCGTTTCACGCCGCTATGGCCGCAGGCGTACCTATTATTCCTATCGTGGTCAGCAATACGCACGATAAAATCAAGCTGAACCGGCTGCATAACGGTCTGGTGATCATTGAGATGCTGCCGCCGATCGATACCGCCGCCTTCGCCGACCAATCCGTGCGCAAGCTGGCGACCCATTGCCGCGAGCTGATGATGGAGAAGCTGGCTGAACTCAACGCGGAAGTCGCCGCGCGGGAAGCCGCAGGCGAAAAGTAAACCGATCGCCTCGCGGTCGGCACACGGCAAACAATCATAAAAAATGGATAGCGGCCCGCCGGGCCGCATTTTGGGTTACGGAGTTTTTATGTCCTTCAGTCGACGTCAGTTTATTCAGGCATCGGGCATAGCGCTGTGCGCCAGTGCGCTGCCTGCACGCGTACACGCCGCAGGGCCGGGTAATCCTTTGCCGGTGCCGCCGCTTATCGAATCCCGCCGTGGACAGCCTATCTTTTTGACGCTGCAACGCAGCCACTGGTCGTTTACCAGCGGCAGCAAGGCGCAGGTGTGGGGCTTTAACGGGCTCTACCTGGGGCCGACGGTCAGGGTCTGGAGCGGCGATGACGTCAAGCTCATCTACAGCAACCGGCTGAACGAAGCGGTGGCGATGACCGTTGGCGGGCTTCAGGTGCCGGGCGCGCTCGCCGGCGGCGCGGCGCGCATGATGTCGCCTGGCGTCGACTGGGCGCCGGTGATCCCGGTGCGTCAGGCCGCCGCGACCTGCTGGTATCACGCCAACACGCCTGGTCATATGGCGGAGCACGTTTACAACGGCCTGGCGGGTATGTGGCTGGTAGAAGACGAGGTCAGCAAAACGCTGCCGCTGCCGAACCACTACGGCGTGGATGATTTTCCGCTGATTATTCAGGACAAGCGTATCGATAACTTCGGTTCGCCGGACTACAGCCCGCCAGCTAACGGCGGTTTTGTGGGCGATACCCTGCTGGTGAACGGCACGCAGAATCCCTATGTGGAAGTCTCTCGCGGCTGGGTACGCCTGCGGTTGCTCAACGCTTCAAACTCGCGTCGCTACCAGCTAGCCATGAGCGACAAGCGGCCTTTTAACGTCATCGCCAGCGATCAGGGCTTTTTGCCCGCGCCCGTGGCGGTGCAGCAGCTTTCTCTGGCGCCGGGCGAGCGCCGGGAAATCCTGGTGGATATGAGCCAGGGCGACGAGGTATCGATCACGGCGGGTCAGGCGGCAGGCATTGTCGACAGGCTGCGCGGGCTGTTCGAGCCGTCGAGCATTCTGACCTCGACGCTGGTGCTGACGCTGCGTCCGACCGGCCTGCTGCCGCTGGTGACCGACACGCTGCCGATGCGTCTGCTGGCCGATCAGGTCATCGAAGGCGGCGTCAGCCGTACGCGCGAATTCCGTCTGGGCGACTCGGAGCCGGGCATCAACGGCGCGCTGTGGGATTTGGGCCGCATCGACGTCCAGGCGCAGCAGGGCAGCTTTGAACGCTGGATTATTCATGCCGACCTGCCGCAGGCGTTTCATATTCAGGGCGTGATGTTTTTGATCAAGAACGTCAACGGTGCACAGCCGATGGCGGAAGATCGCGGCTGGAAGGATACCGTCTGGGTTGACGGCAGCGTGGAGCTGTTTGTCTCCTTTACGCAGTCCTCTTCCGACCACTTCCCGTTTGTCTACTATAGCCAGACGCTGGAAATGGCCGATCGCGGAACGGCGGGCCAGCTGCAGGTACAGCCGGCGCCGTAGCGTAAAGCGCTGGTTGACCAGAGCGGCCAGCCAGCGAGGTTTTGCAAGGATCAAGTCAGTCGGCGCGCCCGACGGGAACCAAAGAAAGCGGGGCGAATTAAGGCAGGGAGGGCTGAGGAACGATTATTTCTTTTCCAGTACGATAGCCGTACCGCGCCAGTGGCTGGAATTGCCAGGACGGTCCAGCGAGGTAATATACATATATTCGCCGCCTTTTTTATCCACTTCCGTGCGCAGTGCCTCAAGCGCTTTTGATTTTCCACCCATCACGTTAGAAATGGATACGCGTTCTTTTTTAACGTAATTATCCAGTTCATTACGCGGCACGATCTGTGCGGCAAAAGCGGAACCCGTCATCAGCAACAGCAGGGCAGCCGAAATAATCTTTTTCATTAAATTTCTCCAGTAAATTAATCAGAAATATTTTCGGCTTCAGTATACTGATTTTGTGCGCAATATAATTCGGTTATTAATAATAAGAAATACCGGTTTGATTAGCTAAACCTATTATAAATATTACCAATGCATTATTTTTTAAATTTGGCGCAAACATTTATTAGCAAATTAAATTTACCTTGCTGTATTTATTCGCTTTTCAGAGGAGGGTAAAGTCTTTGCCGCTGCCGGCGCTTAATAATAATATTAACATTATTCAGAAAAAATAATGAAGGTGGTTTATCTGAGGTTTAAATTAACAGGGCATTACGTAAACAGTTCTTGTTTCTTAATGCATGATAAAGGCAGGTCGCGCGTCAGAAAGGCGGCCGCCCGTCTGTTTTCTGTCAACGGGCGGCCGGGCGCTTAGTTCAGCTCGTCAGGGTTGGGGCCAAGACGGTTGCCGGCATCCAGCGAGGCGATTTCACTGATTTCCGGTTTTTCCAGGCGGAAATCGAACACTTTAAAGTTTTCTTCAATGCGGGAAGGCGTGACCGATTTCGGGATCACCACCAGGCCGCTGTCCAGATGCCAGCGAATAACAATCTGCGCAGGCGTCTTGCCATATTTTTTCGCCAGCGTTTTGATCACGGCCTGATCGAACACGCCTTTACCACCCTGCGCCAGCGGGCTCCAGGATTCGGTCTGGATCTGATGCATGGCGTTCCAGGCGTGCAGCGTGCGCTGTTGCAGCATAGGGTGCAGCTCGATCTGGTTGATCACCGGACGCACGCCCGTTTCATCTATCAGCCGTTTCAGGTGCGCTTCCTGGAAGTTACAGACGCCGATGCTTTTAGTCAGCCCTTGTTTTTGCAGCTCGATCATCGCTTTCCAGGCGTCAACGTAGTTGTCCTTCGCCGGGCAAGGCCAGTGCATCAGATAGAGATCGACGCTTTCCAGCTGCAATTTCTTCAGGCTGGTTTCCAGCGCCTGCGGCGCGTTCAGCTGATCGTCATTCCACAGCTTGGTGGTCACGAAGATATCGTCGCGCGCGACCGACGTTTCCTGTAGCGCCTGACCGATGCCCTCTTCGTTTTTATAGATGGCGGCGGTATCGATCGAGCGATAGCCCACATCGAGCGCTTTCAGCGCAGCCTGACGCGCTTCGTCAATGCTTGCCTGCCAGACGCCCAGGCCGAGCTGGGGCATCATATTGCCATCGTGAAGCTTGATTACGGGTTGCTCTGCCATTGTTCTCTCCTTTGCAGCCAGGGGGGCCGACGCCTCTGCGCCGGCAAGTAACGCTAAGTCTGGTTAAGACTGCTGGTCTTAGTTTAGTTGAAATTATTAACCCTTTGCGCAATTCGGATTATTGAGCCGATAGCCAGCGTAGCGGCCAGTCCCGGTATATATCCTGCCCGTTTCTGCTTTCTTCTTGCCTGTTTCTCCAGGAGGCTGGACGATTACGCCAGGCTTCGGCATGATGCCGGCTCTGCTTTTTTTCAGGTGAACATCATGGATCGCACTATGCTGTGCGCACGGCTTGCCCGCCAGGTCGTGCAACTGATCGACGCAAAACCGGATGTGCAGACGCTGCTGCCCGATATCCGGCTTTTCCACGCCAGCCAGCCCAGCGGGCGCACGCCGGTGCTCTATTCTTCCGGTATCGTGATCCTGTTTCAGGGCAGAAAAACCGGCTATCTGGGCAACCATGTTTTCCATTACGACGCCACGGAATACCTGATGCTGACCGTGCCGCTGGCGGTAGAGTGCGAGACGTTCGCCACGCCGGAAGCGCCGCTGGCGGGCATGCTGCTGAATGTCGATCCGGTTAAGCTCCAGGATCTGCTGATTGATATTGGCGATGACGACAGCTTTCAGCCGCAGCCGCAGACGCGCGGCATTCACTCGTCGCCGCTGACCGAGCCGATGCTGTGTGCGGCGGAACGTCTGCTGGATGCGATGGCGGATCCGCGCGACGCGCGCGTGCTTGGCCCGCAAATCGTGCGGGAGATCCTCTATCACGTGCTGCTGGGGCCGTGCGGCGGCGCGCTGATGGCGCTGGTCAGTCGACACACGCAGTTCAGCCAGATAGCGCGGGCGCTGCGGCGCATCGAGCATCACTATACCGACAACCTGAGCGTGGAGCGGCTGGCGGCGGAGGTGAATATGAGCGTCTCCGCCTTTCATCACAACTTTAAAGCCGTCACCAGCACCTCGCCGTTGCAGTATCTGAAAAGCTATCGACTGCATCAGGCGCGAATGCTGATGCTGCATGAAGGCCTGAAGGCCAGCGCGGCGGCGATGCGGGTCGGCTATGAAAGTGCCTCGCAGTTTTCCCGCGAGTTTAAGCGCTATTTTGGCGTCACGCCGGGGGAAGAGATCGGCAGAATGCGTCAGATGGAATAAGAGGGCCGCCGGGCGACCCTCGGAAGGCGGGGTGCGCTAAGCGACTTTTTTCCGCTTAAAGAACAGCGCGAGGCTGCCAATCAGGCCGATGCAAAGCAGCGCCAGCGGCAGGATCATCAGAATGGACATCACCTGATCCTCATGGCGCTTGATAAAGGGCACCTGGCTTATCGCATAACCCAGCGAGACCAGGATGCCGACCCACAGCAGGCCGCTGAGCCAGTTAAAAAACTGGAAGCGCGTCTGCGTCAGGCCGGAAATGCCCGCCATGGTCGGCAGCAGCGTCCGCACGAAGGCCAGAAAGCGGCCAATCAGCAGCGCCATCAGCCCGTGCCGGTGAAACAGGCTCCAGGCGCGCTGGTGATACTGCGCGGGCAGGTGCATCAGCCAGCCTTTGACCAGGCGGGTATTGCCCAGCCAGCGGCCCTGCAGGTAGCTCAGCCAGCAGCCCAGGCTGGCCGCCAGCGTCAGGATGGCAACGGTAGGAATAAAGCCCATCACGCCCTTGGCGATCATCGCGCCAGCCAGCAGCAGTAAACTGTCGCCGGGCAGAAAGGCGGCGGGCAGCAAACCATTTTCCAGCAGCAGCGTGAGAAACATAATTCCGTAAACGATCCAGATTACATCGGGATTGGCGAGGGCAGCAAAATCCTGATGCCAAAGCGCCTGCACAATCTCATGGAGTACCGCCATTTTTTATCCTGTTTACCGCATCAATAGCACTAGTGTACTCGTAAATGGCCTGTCACAACGTGGTACAGGCCAGAGCTGTTGCCTTTTTGTTTAATTTTTTGACGATCCCGCGACGCGCGCGAAACCGGCGGCCAAATCCGCCAGCAAATCGTCAACATTTTCCAGCCCTATATGCAGCCGGATCAGCGTGCCGCTGAAGTCAACGCCGCCTGCCGGACGGATGGCGGCCAGCTCGTCGGGCTGGTTCGCCAGAATAAGCGATTCAAAACCGCCCCAGGAGTAGGCCATGCTGAAATGTTCAAAGTGGTCAAGGAAATCGGCCAGCTGCCGATCGCTCAGCCGCGCCTTCAGTACAAAGGAGAACAGGCCGCTGCTGCCGGTAAAATCCCGCCGCCAGAACTCGTGGCCCTTGCACTGCGGCAGCGCCGGATGGTTAACCACGGCCACTTCCGGGCGCTCGGCCAGCCAGCGCGCGACCCGCAGCCCGCTTTCTTCGTGCTGGCGCAGACGTACTGCCAGCGTGCGCAGGCCGCGGCTGGCCATATAGGCGGTGTCCGCGTCCACCATTTGCCCCATCAGATAAGAGTTTTCACGCAGCTGCGCCCAGCAGCGTTCGTTGGCGACGGCGGTGCCGATCATCGCGTCGGAATGACCAATCAGATATTTAGTCCCGGCCTGAATGGAAATATCGATACCAAAATCCAGCGCGCGGAACAGAATGCCCGCCGCCCAGGTGTTATCGATCATAATGACCGCTTCCGGCGCTTTGGCCCGCACGGCCGCCACGATGGCTGGAATGTCCTGCACTTCCATCGTAATGGAAGCCGGCGATTCCAGAAAAACGACCCGCGTTTCCGGCTTCACCAGGTCGCCGATTTCCGCGCCGGCGGTATGGCTGAACCAGGTGGTGGTCACGTTCATTTTACTGAGGATTTTGCTACAGAAATCCTGGGTCGGTTCATAGACGGAACCGGCCATCAGCACGTTATCCCCGGCGGAAACAAAAGCGAGAATGGCATTGGCGACCGCCGCCGCACCGCAGGGATAAAGCACGCAGCCCGCGCCGCCCTCCAGCTCGGTCATGGCTTCCTGCAGCGAGAAATGGGTCAAGGTGCCGCGACGACCATAAAACAGTTCGCCTTCCGCTCGCCCGGCCGTGGCGCGTTTCTTCTCGGCCACGCTGTCGAACACCAGCGAGGAGGCGCGCTGAATAACGCTGTTAACGGAACCCTGGGTATAGCGTTTGCGGCGGCCGGCGCTGATTAACGCCGTTTCAATATGTTTACTGGTCATCGGTCTGCTCGGTTTAAGGATCTCGCTTAACGTTAACACGGCTGGCGGCGGGGCGAAATTCGTCATCCCGCTACGTGACAAAGTTTCAGGAAAAACCCTGGCGATAAAAAGGAGATGGCGGGAAAAGTGTAAAAAGTATTGCGTTAAGGGTAAATAGTAATGATAACTACTATCAATTCGGGTTCGATTTGGTATGATCCGACCTGTATTTTCGCTATCGGTAACTGACGTTGGAGAGACAGCGTGACGAATGATTTGATGCAGACGGACCTCTCCGTCTGGGGCATGTATCACCATGCGGACATCGTGGTAAAAGTGGTAATGATCGGTCTGCTGCTGGCTTCGGTCGTTACCTGGGCTATCTTCTTCAGCAAGAGCGCGGAGCTCAGCTCGGCGAAACGCCGCCTGAAGCGCGAGCAGCAGGCGCTGGCGGGCGTTCGTTCCCTGCAGGAAGCGAGCGATATCAGCGCCACGTTTAACGCTAACAGCCTGACCACGCAGCTGTTGAAAGAAGCCGAAAACGAACTGGAGCTGTCGCAGCAGTCCGCCGACAACGACGGCATTAAAGAGCGTACCTCGTTCCGTCTGGAGCGCCGCGTCGCCTTCTTCAGCCGCCACGCCGGTCGCGGCAATGGTTTTCTGGCTACTATCGGTGCTATCGCGCCGTTTGTTGGCCTGTTCGGCACCGTTTGGGGCATCATGAACAGCTTTATCGGTATCGCCCAGACGCAGACCACGAACCTGGCGGTAGTTGCGCCCGGCATCGCAGAAGCGCTGCTGGCCACGGCTGTCGGCCTGTTCGCTGCGATTCCGGCCGTAGTGATCTATAACGTCTTTGCCCGTACGATCGCCAGCTATAAAGCCTCGCTGGGCGACGTCGCCGCGCAGATTATGCTGCTGCAAAGCCGCGATCTGGATCTGGCCGCCAGCGCGCCGCAGCATCCAACGCAGAAGCTGCGGGTAGGGTAAGCGTCATGGCCATGCGATTAAATGAAGATCTCGATAGCAACGGCGAAATGCATGAAATCAACGTTACGCCGTTTATCGACGTGATGCTGGTGCTGCTGATTATCTTTATGGTCGCTGCGCCGCTGGCTACCGTTGACGTTCGCGTCAATCTGCCAGCCTCTACCAGCAAGCCTCAGCCGCGCCCGGAAAAACCGGTCTACCTCTCAATCAAAGCGGATAAACAGCTGTTTATCGGCAATGAGGCGGTGACGCAGGAAACGCTGCTGTCGGCGCTGGAAAGCCAGACGCAGGGCAATAAAGACGCCACTATCTTCTTCCAGGCGGATAAATCGGTGGATTACGAAACGCTGATGGGCGTGATGGACAAGCTGCGTCAGGCGGGCTATTTGAAGATTGGCCTGATGGGCATGGAAACCGTCGCGAAATAATCGGCATCAGAAAATAAAAAATCCGTAACGATCGTTGCGGATTTTTTTTGCTTAAAATTTGGGGCAGGCGGCCGCAGCCTTGCGCTACGGCCGCACCTGCGGCGCTACATTTGCGCCACAGGCTCGCTGGTCTGGCGGGTTTGATACTGCTGCACCAGGCGTTTGATCAGCAGCGTGCCGAGCAGGCCGCAAACGGCAGCGAAGGTCAGCCAGACGCCGGGCATCGCCTTGTCGCCGGTGGCGTGGATCAGATAGCTGGACATCGCTGGCGTAAAACCGCCGAACAGCGCCGTCGCCAGGCTGTAGGCCAGCGAAAAGCCGGTCGCGCGCACCTCTGCGGGCATCACTTCCGCCAGATAGACCACCATCGCGCCGTTATAGCTGGCGTAGAGAAACGACAGCCACAGCTCGGCCTCCAGCAGATGAGAGAAGGTTGGCGAGCCGACCAGCCAGTGCAGCACCGGCCAGGCGGTGGCGATCATCAGTACGGTAAACAGGATCAGCAGCGGACGACGGCCGTAGCGATCGGAGACGGCGCCCATAATCGGCAGCCAGATCAGGTTTGACAGGCCAACGCACAGCGTCACCAAAAAGCTCTGCTTATCGCTCATCATCAGCACCGTTTTCCCAAAGGTCGGGGTAAACGCGGTGATCATATAAAACATCACGGTGGTGGTGACCACCATCAGCATCCCTGCCAGCACCAGCGCCCAGTTGCTGGCGACGCCGCGCACGATCTGACGCATGGAAGGGTGCACCTTACGCTGGCTGAAGGCTTCGGTCTCTTCCAGCATTCTCCTGACCCAGAACAGGAAAGGCACAATCAGGCAGCCGATGAAAAAGGGAATACGCCAGCCCCAGTCGGTCACCTGATCTTTCGCCAGCAGATGGTTCAGCCCCAGGCCCAGCAGCGCGGCGAAAATCACGGCGACCTGCTGGCTGCCGGACTGCCAGCTGACAAAAAAGCCCTTGCGGTTTTTCGGCGCGATCTCGCTGAGATAGACCGAAACGCCGCCCAGCTCCACGCCCGCCGAGAAGCCCTGCAACAGACGGCCCAGCAGGATCAGGATTGGCGCCGCCGCGCCCAGCGTGTTGTAGCCCGGCACGATAGCAATGGTTAAGGTGCCGATCGCCATCAGGCCCAGCGTCAGCAGCAGCCCTTTACGCCGTCCGTGATGGTCAATATAAGAGCCGAGGATAATCGCGCCCAGTGGCCTCATCAGGAAACCTGCGCCGAACGTCATCAGCGTTAACATTAGCGAGGCGAAAGGATCGTCACCCGGAAAAAAGGTTTTGGCAATCGCCGTGGCGTAGTAACCAAACACCATAAAGTCGTACATTTCCAGGAAGTTGCCGCTGGTCACATTGAAGATGGTGCGGGCGCTGCCCTGCGGCTTTTTCGCCGAAGAAGAAAAAGATGTCATCGCCTGTCCTTTCAGTTTTTCTTATCTTTTATCGCGCCCGCGCGGACATTAATGTGACAGGCATCACCGTTAAGGCGCCGGATGTATACGTATTGGTAACAAATAATTAACAATGCACTATCCGGGGGCAAACCGGGCCCTAAAAAGAAAGATCCACCACCACGCTGTCGCTGTAGTTGCCCGCAGGCGGCGTGGCCTGCGAAGTCAGTATGCGCGCCGTATAATTAAAAGTGCGGGTCAGGCCGTCGGTGGTAATGCTGTTGGCCGCCGAGCTGGCGACGCGCTCCGTACCTGTCGGCCCCCAGCGCGAGGTCGTGGCATTTTTATAAATTTCATAGGCGAGCCGGTTGTTGCCGCTGGCCATATAGCGCTGCGCGCCAACCGCATAGCCGCCGTTGCTCAGGCCAACCGTATAGGTGCTGCCTTTAGTGCAGATCACATTAATGGACTGCGAAACCGCGTTAAAACTGCCGACCAGCGGCGCGCTGCCAAAGCTGACGTTAGGCGCGGTAATAGTGGTGCAGTCGTTGGTGACCACCAGCGTGGTGGTGATGGGCACCGTGCCGGAACCGGTCTGCTGACTGCCCAACAAACAGGCGCCCAGCGCGCCAATGCCGGTACAGATGTTATAGCTGACCAGAATATTCAGCGTCACCGTGTAGGTACCGGCGGCCACCACCTGGCCGGTCAGCGTCCTCAGATAAAGCGGGATAGCGAAGTTCTGTCCGCCGCCTGTTCCCAGCAAATTAAGCAGCTGCGCCTGACTGTAGTTAACCGTGGTGCCGCCGATTAGCATCTCGGTGGCGCAGGCCGTATCGCTGCATACGCGCAGCGGAATAAGATCCGTCCCGGCGCTGGAGGTTTTCAGCGCGCCGCGCGTGCTGCTGGTGTAGGTGGCGCTGGCCAGCTGAAACCGGATGTAATCGCTGGACAGCAGCGACAGCACGCTGCCCGAACCGCAGTTGACGTTAACGGTGGCGGTGGTGTTGCTCACCGTGGTGTTTACCGTAAAAGAGCTGACGCTGCCAAAGGTAGCCGTAGAGGTCGGCAGCGTGCAGGCCGCCCAGCCGGATAGCGAGCAGAGCATCAGCAGCGAAAACAGCGCCAGGTGGAAGATCGATCTTATTGGCAAAGTCATGGTGAGGTTCCTGAGGCAGCGGAAAGGGCGCAGGTCAGCGGCCCGTAAGTTTGTAGCGACGTCGGGCGACCGCCCGGCACGTCGAGCTTCGCTTCGCAATGGCGTCCGTCCGGCGTTTCCGCGCGGAAAGGGTTAACGGCAGCCAGGTTTTCCATCCAGACGATACCGTCCCAGCCGACATAGGTCGTCGCGGCGCCCGCGCGAATAATTTGGGTGGAAACGGGCAGCGGTTCGCCGTTCTGGTCGTGCAGGATCACGCTGGCCGCGCGCAGCGGTTCAATCGGGAAATGCAGCAGATAGCCGCTGTTGCGCTTGACGGCAAAACGCTGCTCGACGCTGGAGGTGGTCATATCGGCCGGCAGATCCAGCGTGTCGATATCATATTTGGCCGGATAATAGGAGCTGATGCCCGGCACCAGCAGATGACCGCCGGCGTCCGTTTTGCCCATCAGCTGGTTTTCGTAGCGCACGTTGATATTGGGATAGTCGGTTTTCACCACCACAAAGGCATCGTTAACCTCATTGGCAGCGAAGTAGCTGCCGTCCATCAGCACCAGCGAGCCGCTCACGTCGGCCCATTCGGTGGTGTAATCGCCATCGCCGTAGAAGCCCGCTGAAGTCTCAATCTTCTGGTTGCGCCAGCTCAGGCTGGCCTGCTTATAGTCGCCGCCGCTGCTCTGGTTGGCCCAGGAGGCGTCGTAAGCCAGCCCGCCGTCGGTAGGCATGGAGCGCGAAACCGTTACGCGCTGCGAAGTGGTGCCCTGCTGGTCGCGATCCAGACTCAGGCTGGCGTTGCCGCGCTCGCTGAACGGGATCACCAGCGAAATGGTGCCCGTCCAGTCGCCCTGTCGCTGGTCGCGGCTGGCGGAAACGTAAAGGCTGCTGTTGCCCCAAATATTTTTGCTCCAGGAAAGGTTCCACAGCTGGGTGCGGTCGCCGCTGCCGCTGACGATGTCGATAAAGGCCGCGCCAAGGCTGCCGAAGCGATCGAGCGAGACGCTGGCGCTGTACTGGGCGCTGCGGCGGCTAAGGGTGTATTCCGTGCCCGCCAGGCCGCTGTTGCGATCGCCGTACAGCGCCAGGTTGCTGAAGCCCGCCGAGCGGATAATATGCTGCGTGCCGATGTTGAAGCGGCTGTTGCTGTACTGATAGCCCCAGCTGTATTGATTGCCATGTTCGCCGCTCATCTGGCTTTGCGCCAGCGCCGCATTGACCACGCCGAGCGACCCCAGCCTGACCTGGCCGCCCGCGCCGCCCAGCGCCAGCGCGTCCGCACCTTCGGCATGGCTTTCCAGCGTCAGCCAGTCGGTCAGGCCGTAGCGCCAGGAGCCGCTGGCGGCGGCGGAGCCATAGTCAAAGCTTTTGATGCCGTAATTATTGCGCAGCGCCCCGGCGGAAAAAGAGAAGTCAGAGAGGCCGGGCTTCAGCAGGCTGCTGGAGACGTAAAAGGGCATGGTGGTAGAGACGCGTCGCCCTGCGGCGTCGGTCGTTACCACTACCGCTTCGCCCGCGCCGTTAACAAACGGCATATTGGTCATCGACCAGGGGCCGGGCTGTACGTCATTGCTGCTGTTCTTATAGCCGTTGACGAAGAGATCGACCGTGGAAGGTACCGCCGCCTGGCCGGAGAAAGAGGGCAGCGGATAGGTCACCAGATCCGGGCGCACGGAGAAGTCGCGCGCGATCTGAATGCCGCCCAGCCGCACGCTGCTGCTCCACGCCAGTGAATCGGTGATCAGATCGCCCACGCGCCAGCTCAGCGAACGGGTTTCATCCTGATTGCTCCAGTAAGTGTCATAGCGCAGATAGCCCTCGTTCTGCGAGCCTGCCGTCTGGCCGGAAAGCTGCTGCTGCCAGACGCCGTTGCTGGAAAACTGTCCCAGCGCGCCAAACAGGCGAAACTCGTTAAAGGCGGAAAGGCGGCTGCCGCTGGCAGAGGTACGGCTGGTGTAGAGATCGTAGTTAAACAGCGCGCCGGTAGAGGTTCTGCCAGGAAAGCGCGGGCCGTTCCGCTCCTCGTTATTCAGTTTCTGGCGCGGCAGCCAGCCGGGCGGCACCGTCAGCAAGAGGCGCTGGCGGGCCTGATCGTAGTCGGCTTTTACCTGCGGCATGGCGGAAACATCCATCATCGACGAGGTGATCAGCGCCGAAGGGATGCCGGCCCGCTGCAAATCGCCGGCGCGCAGATAGTAATGGTTATCACGGAATTCCACCGGCACGACCTGGCCGTTGTCCTGCTCGTTGATCACCAGCCCCAGCATATATTGCTGGCTGGCGCCCGGCGCGTTTGGCGACGGCGGCGGCGGCAAAGTGGAATAGGTTTCCGCGCGACCGGCTGAAGAAAGCAGGTAGCTTAACAGGCAGAGGGCCAGGGAGCAGCGGCGCCCGTTCATCGGCTAGCGCGCAGAGCTGCCGCTGCGCCAGGTCTGGTTATTATCCAGTTCCGCGCTGAGCTGCGAGCGGTCAGACGCCGGGAAATTAAGCGGAAACGTATTGCTCGATCGCGCCAGCACGTAGCCGAACAGGCTGTTTGACAGCGTCCGGCCGCCCAGCGAAACGTTGCTTAGCCGCGCGTGGCCGCTGCCGTTATTGGTAATAAGCAGCGCTGACTTACCGTTCTGATTAACGAGGCGCCAGCTAAGGTCGGGGCGGGCCGTGTCGGCTGAAAGGCCTTCGCCATAGGTAAACAGCGGCACGGAATAGCGCATCTGGAAATTAAGGCCCGCCTGATTTTCGCCAGGCTGCTGCGGCGTAGGGATCTCATCCAGCAGCACCCGGTAAGCCCGCTCCTCGCCTTTGGGCGGCGGGGTCTGGTTAATCAGCCTGACCAGCTGCTTCTGGCCCGGCTCTATCCTTACCAGCGGCGGGCTGGCGACCACCGTTTGCTGCGTCTGATACTGTTCGTGTCCGTCCTGCTGCTGCCAGGTGAAAACCCTGACCTGCATCAGCGTGGTCGCTGCGCCGCGATTCTCCAGCCACAGCTCGGTGGCTTTATCGCCGCTGTGGATTTTCGGATCGATGGGCCAGATCAGCACCGAATTTCCTGCCCACGCGGGCAGCAGTGAGCTAACCGTCAGTCCGGCCAGCAGTGTGAAAATACGTAGCGTCTTCATGAAATACTTTCTCCCTGTTTACCAACTCAGCGTCACCGTCAGCGTGTCGCTGTAAGTCCCGGCCCGCCGAATGCCGCTCATCTGCAGCCGACCATATATCGGCAGCGTGATGTTATTGGCGTTACTGTAGGTCAGCGCCACGTTCTGATTGACCGGGATCGCACTTGCCGCACTGGCGGTGGCGCTGGTGTAAAGCGCATAGGCCACTAAATCGGTGTTATTAGCAATTTTAAGATTACGCGTGCTGGAATAATTACTGCCGCCGTTAATGCTCATGCTTAGCGCAGTGCCCGGCGTACAGGCCAGCGTAATCGTGGAGCTTTGAACAAAGCTGGCGCTGGCAGAAGCCGAACCGACGCCGGGGCGGGTGCCGAAGTTCAGCGTGCCGAACACGCCGGTATTGGTGCCGGAAATCACGCAGCCGTTCACTACCGACGCCGTCACCTGAAAAGTCTGCGTCGGCAGCGCTCCGGCCGGAAAGCTGATACAGCAAACCACGACACAAAGCGGGCTAAGCCAGCCCGCCGATGTTCTTTCCTGCCCCGACACGACGTGCTCCCTGCCGCCGTCAATCAGTAGTTCACGGCAACGTTAATCGTATCGGTATAGGTACCTGCCGGGATCGCTGCGTTAAAACCGCCGCCGGTAATACGACCGTAAATCGGGTAGTTGTCGCCATTGGTCGGATCCGTGGTGCCCGTGCTGGTCAGGTTAGTGTTGTTAGCGATGGGCGTGGTATAGGAAGTGGAGTTATAGAGCGTATAGGCAATGCCCTGCGTGGCGTTGCTGCCCAGCACCAGATAGCGAGGCTGCGCGGTTACTTCGCCAAACACGGTAGCGGGCGCGGCGTTGCTGCTGGTGAGCTGCACGTTATAGGTTTGACCAGTGGTGCAGCGCACAAAGATGCCGTTGCCCAGCGCGCCAACTAAGGTGGCGTTCAGGGTATCAAAGGTCGCGGCGCTGCTACCAAAGTCTAAGGTACCGAAGTTAACACCGGTGGTGGCGGTCTGGCCATTGACCAGGCAACCCGTGGTCAGGACCAGCGTGGCGTTGATAGTTCCCGTCGTGGTGGCGGCAAAGCCGGAAGAGGCCACGCCGAGACCCAAGCCGCAGCCCAGCAAAAAAAGCTTCATTTTCATAATCATTCCTTACCGATCAGACCAATGGAAGTGCTTTTTCGCCCGGTGTAAAAGCGTAAAAAATGGCCGCGATGCAGGTAAAACGCAGAGCCGGAAAGAGCTATGTTGGCCGCTATCCACGATAAAAGCCAGATTGACCAATTTCTGTTATGTTTAAAACTATAGAACAGCCTTGAACGCTGAGCTAAGCGAAACGCAAAATTTTGTTAATGAGTTGAAACAAAAGCAGACCTGCTTGCTGTAGCATGAAAAAAGACGCCTGACAAAAAATAATCAGCGCTGGCCCTGGGTTTTGCTGGGCAAAAAAAAGAGCGGATGCTAAGGTCGTTAAGCAAAAAAAAACAGATAATAAACCCGTTTAATTATAAGGAGATAGATGGGTTAAGCCCGAGTCCGCAGCCGGGCATGGCCGCTTTATGCCACCAGGGGTAAAGTTGACTACTCTTTAGCCGATACCGTAATTGTTGAAATCGATTTATCAGCTTTATTATTCCCTTACCCGGTGCCAGTAATCTGGCTTTTGCTTCAGAGATTTGCATATGCTTATGAGCTCCTACGACCAGCTACTGGTTATCGTCTCCATCTTTGTTGCCTTCCTGGCATCCTATACCGCGCTGGATATGGCGGGCAGGGTGGCAACCTCTACGGGGAAAGCGGCCCGCGTCTGGCTGGTTGGCGGTGGCTTTGCGATGGGCATCGGCATCTGGTCTATGCATTTTATCGGCATGCTGGCGATGAACCTGGCAATGGTGATGAGCTACGATCCGCTGCTCACGCTGATTTCCATGTTTGTAGCCGTAGTCGCCTCGATTTTTGCGCTGTGGATTGTCTGCTACGGTGAACTGGTCTTTGCCCGTCTGATGGTCGGCGCGCTGGCGATGGCCACCGGCGTGGTGGCGATGCACTATATCGGCATGGCCGCGCTGATGTTTGAACCGGGTATCGTCTGGGATTGGCACTGGATTGCGGTGTCGATAGCGATCGCGCTGGGCGCCTCAACGGCCGCGCTGTGGCTGGCGTTTAAGCTACGTCAGGGCGAAGGGCATTTAGCGCTGCTGCGCGCCGGCGCGGCGCTGATTATGGGCGCCGCCATCGCCGGGATGCACTACAGCGGCATGGCGGCGGCCAGCTTCCCGATGGGCAGCCACGCCACGCAGATGGGCGTGAACAGCAGTTGGCTGGCGATGCTGGTCGTGGTGGTGACGCTCTCTATTTTGGGTATTACGCTGGTGGTTTCCACGCTCGACGCGCGCCTGCAGGCCAGAACGTCGGTACTGGCTTCTTCGCTGGCGGAAGCCAACCGCGAGCTGGCCCAGCTGGCGCTGCACGACAACTTAACCCGCCTGCCTAACCGTATTCTGCTGGAAGATCGCCTCGATCAGGCGCTGAGCAAGGCCGTGCGGGAAGAGACCGCTTTCGCGCTGATGTTTATGGATCTGGACGGTTTTAAGGCCGTTAACGATGCGTTTGGTCACCACGTTGGCGATAACCTGCTGGTCGCGGTCACCGAGCGGATGAAAAATTTACTGATCGGGCACCATACGCTGGCGCGACTGGGCGGCGACGAGTTTGTGCTGCTGGTGGAAATCAGCGAGCCGAACGATGCCGCCGCCGTGGCCGATATGCTGGTCAAGGCTATCGACGAGCCGTTTTTGATTTCGCGTTACGAGCTGGTGGTGTCGCTGAGCATCGGTATTGCGGTCTATCCGGGCGACGGCAACGACGAGCGGGAACTGATGTTCAACGCCGATGCCGCTATGTACCACACCAAAAACAACGGCCGTAACGGCTATAACTTCTTCCAGCCGTCGATGAACACCATCGCGCAAAACCAGCTACAGCTGATCAACGATCTCTGGCTGGCGCAGGAGCACGACGAGCTGCGCCTTTTTTACCAGCCGAAATTCTGCGCGCCGCAGGGCCCTATCGTCGGGTTTGAAGCGCTAATCCGCTGGCAGCATCCGCAGCGCGGGCTGCTGTCGCCCGACATTTTTCTGCCGCTGGCGGAAAAAACCGGGCTGATCGTCAGCATCGGCAACTGGGTGATTAACGAAGCCTGTCGCCAGCTGAGCGTCTGGCATCGAATGGGCAATACGCAATGGTCGATAGCGGTCAACCTGTCGTCGCTCCAGTTTGAGCAGGCCGGACTGGTGGAAACGGTGGTCGCCGCGCTGAAGAAACATCAGATTTCGCCAGAGCTGCTGACGCTGGAAGTGACCGAGACTACCGCCATGCGCGATCCCGACGAAAGCGTGCGTATTTTAACCGAGCTGACCGAACTGGGCGTGAAAGCCTCGATTGACGATTTCGGTACCGGCTATTCCAGCCTGCTTTATCTGAAACGTCTGCCCGCCAGCGAGCTGAAAATCGATCGCGCCTTCGTTAACGAGCTGCATACGCAGAGCGAAGACGCCACTATCGTTACCGCTATCGTGGCGCTGGCGCAGACGCTGAACCTGAAAGTGGTGGCGGAAGGCGTAGAGACGGAAGAGCAGCAGGCCTTTCTCACCGGCCTGGGCTGCAACTCGCTACAGGGCTATCTGCTGGGCAAACCGGTTCCCCCTGA
Organism: Erwinia sp. PsM31; assembly: GCF_030433775.1. NCBI lineage: Bacteria > Pseudomonadati > Pseudomonadota > Gammaproteobacteria > Enterobacterales > Erwiniaceae > Erwinia > Erwinia sp. PsM31. The sequence goes on along the minus strand of NZ_JARUWZ010000001.1, from coordinate 96,019 downwards.
GCAGGTGCCGCACCTGAAGCTGTATGCGGGCAACCACGAGTCCAACCGCACGCCGGAACAGAAAAAAGCGGCGGAGGAGAAGATCCCGGTGTCAAAAGCTGTTTAATCGCAGCCCGGCTAACTATAATAGTTGCTCATTCCTGAGCACGGGCCTGTAACAGTTTTGGCAAAATATCTGCAGTTAATCGACCAAATCCAGCAGCAGATCGCCAGTGAGATCTGGCTGCCGGGCGAAAAACTCCCCTCGCTGCGCGAGCAGGTGGCGCAGAGCGGGATGAGCCTGATGACCGTTATGCACGCCTATCAGGTGCTGGAGAGCCAGGGCTGGATCGTCTCCCGGCCGCAGTCCGGCTACTACGTAGCGCCACGGGCGGAATTTCTCAGCCAGCCCGCCAGCCACCAGAAGGTGCAGCTCACGGAATCGGTCGATATCAACGACTTTATTTTTGAGGTGTTACAGGCGTGTCGCGACCCGGACATCATGCCTTTCGGCTCCGCCTTTCCCGATCCTGAACTCTTTCCGCAGCGCCAGCTGATGCGCTCGCTTTCCGCCGTTTCGCACTCGTTAAAACCGGCGGACGCCTTAAACAACCTGCCGCCGGGCAACGAGGCGCTGCGCAAAACGCTATCCAAGCGCTATGCGTTACAGGGCATACAGGTTTCGCCAGAAGAGATCGTGATCACCAACGGCGCGATGGAGGCGTTGAACCTGAGCCTTCAGGCGGTCACCGCGCCCGGCGACTGGGTGGTGGTGGAAAACCCCTGTTTTTACGGCGCGCTACAGGCTATCGAGCGGCTTCAGCTTAAGGCTGTCGCTATCGCCTCGCATCCGCAGCACGGCATCGATTTGACAGAGCTGGCCGCCACGCTGGCGAAGCTGCCGGTCAAAGCGTGCTGGATGATGTCGAATCAGCAGAACCCGCTGGGCTGCACGCTAAGCCGCGAGAAAAAGCAGGCGCTGGTGGCGCTGCTGGAGGCGCATCAGGTGACGCTGATCGAGGACGATGTGTATAGCGAACTCTGGTTCGGCAGCGAAAAACCGCTGCCGGCAAAGGCGTTTGAGAAACAGGACAGCGTGCTGCACTGCTCTTCTTTTTCTAAAAATCTGGTGGCGGGGTTTCGCGTGGGCTGGGTGGCGGCGGGCAGACACGCGCAGCGCATCCAGCGACTGCAATTAATGAGCACTATCTCAACCAGCGCGCCGATGCAGCTGGCGCTGGTCGACTACCTGGGCAGCCGCAGCTACGACGTGCATTTACGCCGGCTGCGCCAGCGGCTGGAGCAGCGCAAAAGCCTGGCGCGGCAGTCGCTGCGGCGGCATCTGCCCGCCAGCGCCAAAATCAACGACTCCCAGGGCGGCTACTTTTTATGGATCGAGCTGCCGGAAGCGGTTAACACCACCGAGCTGTACTATCGGGCGCTGCGCGAGAAAATCAGTATCGCGCCCGGTAAAATGTTTTCTACCAGCGAGCAGTATGCCAACTATTTTCGTTTTAATACGGCCTGGGAATGGAATGACTCGCGGGAGGCGGCGGTAGCGACGCTGGGCAGGTTGATTGCGGAAATGCTTCAGGGCCAGCGCTGGCCCTGACATATCAGACGGCAGAGGCGCGTTTTTGGCCCCAGGTCAGATGATAAACGTCGTAAAAATCGACTTCGCCTTTCAGCTGCAGCAGCTTTTGAATGCCTTGCTTAACGTTGTCCGGCACCTGGCTGCTGGCAAGGATATCCTGGATCGCCTTGTCGGACAGGGTACGCACATAATACCATTCGCCGTTATAGCACACGCGCAGATCGAGCGTATCGATATCCTCAAAGCGGTAGCGCGGATTGACATCCAGCAGCATCAGGCCGCTCATCAGCAGCACGAAAAAAGTGGCGCCCCAGAACGCAGGCCAGCCCAGAAACTCCGTGGTAAAAATCAGCGCCACGGTCAGGGCGTAGCAGACATACATCGACGCCCATAAGCCGGGATGACTTTTCAGAAAATTGAAGCTGAAACGCGGTCGGTTATCGCGCTGTTCTTCACGATTAAGGGTGTCGATTTCGCGCAGCAGGATCTGTTTAACGTCTTCCACTCTGAACCTCCTCTTGGTACAGGCATCAGTAGACCACACCTGGCGCAAGAAGGGCAGACACAGTTAATGCGAATAAAGCTATAACAGTTGCCCATATAACAACATTAACGTTCTTGTTACCAGAACGCGTCAGAACGGCCGCCGACTGCCGCAGGCGGAGCGCGCGGGGTGAAATGCTGACGGGATCGCCGCCGCAGCCGGAACAACAGCCTCTTTCAATTTATATACCTCTTTTTTTTCGGCATAAATAAGTTAATCGATAACGGGATCTATTATCACCAGGGGAAATAAATTGCCTGAAAGCGCAAGAAACATAATGAAAAAAGCGAGTGGCGCCTTGAAAAAGGCGGGCGACAGAAATCTGTCCGCGCCAGGTGCTAATACGCTTTTGTTTAATTTAATTACAGGTTTCGGCAATTAAAATGCGTGACGTGCCGATTTGTTATGGCCGCTGGCTTGTTATATGTTTGTACTCTCTTAATAACGGATGAAGCACCAGGTTAATTCTGTTTTTAAATATTAAGCTGCCTTCAAATAAACAGATAACAAGTTAAATCAGGTAAGGATTGCCAGGATGAAAATAGGGAAATATTGTTTTTTTGTTAATTATTTTGCTCAATCCAACCCGGGGCGGCGTGACAACGATGAAAAATAATTTTGCCAGCATCCATAGCAGAAAAGAAAATGGTACGGATAGCGCACGATCATTATTAACGGAAAGCGTGACGGCCAGCGTCTGGACGCCCGATTACGTTCTGCGCCTGCGGCAAAACATTCATCTCTGCGGCTGCTCTGGCTGCGACGGCGCCTCGCCGCTGCTGCAGTTTCGCTGGAATAACCACGTGCGCCACAGCGCGGATATCAGCTGCAACCGGGCGGCGGCGGAAATCCTGAGCCTGACGGCGTCCTGTACCCTGAGCGTCAGCGAAGACCTGGCCGAACATTTACCCGAACTCTCCGCAGAGCGTTTACAGATGAATCAGCACTGCCTGCGGCTGTTTGCCGCTTTCCGGACTGAGCCTGTGCTGTTGCTCTATGCGCTGTACGGTTTTATTCGCCAGTCTGGCCCGCTTGACCCGGAGCGGCGGGCCGCGCTGCTGGAGACGTGGCTACAGCCCGCCGGCCGCCAGCGGCTGGTGCAGGATTTTTGCCTGCAGCAGGATGAACACGGCTTTCCGCCGGTCGCCGGGCAACGTCTGGAGGCGCTGCCGATATGGTTACTGGTGGATAGCGACGCCAGACTGCACAAGCTGAAAGCGATGCGGAAAAAGGGTGAGGAGACGCTACGGCAGACGTGGCGCGGCCTGCAAAAAGCGAGCAGCGCGCGACGAAAGATCCTCGGTAATTTTCTGTTTTATGAACTCTGCCATAACTTTTTTCCCGGTCATCTCGTTACCGACTGGGAGAATAATTTTGCCGACCTTTGCCGGCGTGCCCTTAGCCTGCTCCTGCTGCTGACGGCGGTTTCACCTGAACTGGATAAAGAAAGCTTGAGCGCGCTTTTTGCCGCCAGCCATCGGGCTGCGCGCAGGGAAGCTTTTTCATAACAGGCGGCGGGCGGCCGTGAACAGGCGCCCGCTTCGGGCAGCTATAAACCGAGCCCGGCAATCAGGGTAAGCAGCATTATGTTCTGCATCAGGCACGGCGAGCGCCAGAGGCGGGCAATCGGTGGCTTCTGCGGTGGGTTTCCGCTTCTCTTTGCGGGAGCGCACAGGAGCAGTGGCCGTCACCGGCGCGTGCGTTTCCGGCAGCAGGATAGTATGCCAGAGTCATCGGCAGCTTTAACCGATATTGCCCGGCTTCCGCTGCTCGGCCGTTTCACAATGCAGCAGCGATGCTGCATCCGGATCAACCAGCCCGTGATGAATCAGATAGCGAGCAACCATGAACTAACCTCCTGGTTAGCCAGGGGCATTAGCGCGGTTTTCCCATTTTTCCGGTGATCAATCCCTTATGTTTATTAAGTGATTAAGCCGCCGTTTAATTTTATTTTCTTCTTTTTAAAACCAGCCTGTTTTTACTAAATCGTTTTTTTTTGGCAGGCGCGTGGGCTATTTTCGGAATGCAAAATGGCCTTACATTTTGCCTCCGAGGCAGGCAGGCGAATAATTTGAGTTAAGTGGAGAAAAATTAAGAAGTTATGTGATCAAAAACCGATCGTAATGATTGCATCTTTGCCGCCAGGTGCCACAATTAATTAACACCGAAATTACAGGAGGCATCTTATGCTAACCCATGCTGGTAACCTGCTTGCGATGATGTCTTTTGCAGCCGGCACCTTTTCTGCGGGTATGTCGAACAATCCGCAATATATGACCTTTCAGCCAGCCAGCGGCGTGCCGAACAATCCGCTGCCGCTGATTATCTATCCGCGCGCGGTGCCGGGTGAGGTGGAAGATGTGGCGGCCTGGTTTGAAGAAACGTTCGCCAGCCATCGCTGGACGCCGCGCTGGCGCTATCCGATTTATTCCTATACCCACTATCATCCCAACACCCATGAGCTGCTGGGTATCGGCGCTGGCTGGGCGCAAATCCTTTTCGGCGGCGAAACGGGCAGGGCGGTCACCGTTCACGCGGGCGATGCGATCCTGATCCCGGCAGGCGTTGGCCATCAGCAGCTGGCGGCCAGCGAAGATTTTTTTGCCGTCGGCGCCTATCCACAGGGCATGGAGCCGGTGACGCGACGCAGCGATCTGGAAGATGTGGAAGCCTCGCTACTGGCTATTAAGCGCGTACCTGTACCGCAGCACGATCCCCTCACCGGCGGTGAAGGCGCGGTGACTGAAATCTGGCATCCTTTACAGAACTGATCCATTCCCTTCTTCTCAGCGCGTCTGCCCCGTCAGGCGCGCTTTGCCAAATATTTTTTTAATAATGTCTCTTTTTTAGACGGGTACTGGCGTACGCGTCTCTTTGCCGAAGCGGGCCGCATCCACAGCGCAGCACTGGCCCGGCGCCACAGGTTCTGCCGCTAAAACAGCGCCACGCCCGGCAGGGCCAGCGGCAAGCTGTGAAAAAAATATTTTGTCATCGCTGGTTACCCAATTGTTTTTTCATCGGTTTGCGCAATCTTTCACCGGCGGCTACCTTCAAATTCATCCGCCGGATCGGCGCTGTCGTCTGCATAAGCCGATCCCCCGCCTACTGCGTTACGGAGGTTTACATGCTGCCGGGACAAACGTCCAACCGCGTATGGGATACACGTCGAAGTGAAAAAAAACGCCGCATCGAGCAGCTCGGTATCAACGGCAAAGTGCTGCCGACCGACGATCTGGTCGATTTGCTACAGAGGCTGATCGCGCCGGGCGATCGCGTGGTGCTGGAAGGTAATAACCAGAAACAGGCGGACTTTTTGTCACGTAGCCTGGCCGAAGTTAATCCGGAGATCGTGCACGATCTGCATATGATCATGCCCAGCGTCGGACGCAGCGAGCATCTGGATCTGTTTGAAAAGGGGATCGCGCGCAAGCTGGATTTCTCTTTCTCCGGGCCGCAGAGCCTGCGTATTTCTCAGCTGCTGGAAGATGGCCAGCTGGAAATCGGCGCCATCCATACCTATGTCGAACTCTATGCGCGGCTTTATGTCGATCTCGCACCTAACGTGGCGCTGATTGCCGGCTATAAAGCCGATCGCAAGGGCAATCTCTACACCGGGCCGAGTACGGAAGACACGCCCGCGCTGGTGGAGGCCGCCGCTTTTCACGACGGCATCGTTATCGCTCAGGTCAACGAACTGGTCGATGACGAGTGCGATCTGCCGCGCGTCGATATTCCGGGATCCTGGATCGATTATGTCGTCGTCGCCGACAAACCCTTCTTTATCGAACCGCTGTTTACCCGCGATCCGCGCCTGATCAAACAGGAGCATATCCTGATGGCAATGCTGGCGATCAAGGGGATCTATGCCGAGCATCAGGTGCAGTCGCTGAACCACGGCATCGGGTTCAACACCGCCGCCATCGAGCTGCTGCTGCCGACCTATGGCGAAAAGCTGGGGCTGAAAGGCAAAATCTGCCGCCACTGGACGCTGAACCCGCATCCCACGCTGATCCCGGCAATAGAGAGCGGCTGGGTTGAAAGCGTGCACTGCTTTGGCGGCGAGCTGGGCATGGAAAACTATGTCGCGGCGCGTCCCGACGTTTTCTTTACCGGCGCCGACGGCTCAATGCGATCCAACCGCGCGTTTTGCCAGCTGGCGGGGCAGTACGCGGTCGATATGTTTATCGGCTCCACGCTCCAGGTCGACGGCCTGGCTAACTCCTCGACCGTGACGCGCAGTCGGCTTTCCGGCTTCGGCGGCGCGCCGAATATGGGGCACGATCCGCACGGCCGTCGCCACGCCACGCCTGCCTGGCTGGCGATGATTGACGAGCCGGATCCGCTGGCGCGCGGCCGCAAGCTGGTAGTGCAGATGGTGGAAACCTTCCAGGGCGGCGGCAAGCCGACCTTTGTTGAAAAGCTGGATGCGGTCGACGTGGCGAAAGCCTCAGGGATGCCGCTGGCGCCGGTGATGATTTACGGCGATGACGTCACCCACGTGTTGACCGAAGAGGGCATCGCCTATCTCTATCGCGCCAAATCGCTGGAGGAGCGCCGCGCAATGGTGGCGGCGGTGGCGGGCATTACCGATATCGGCCTGGGCGTGGACGCGAAAAGAGTGGCCGATCTACGCCGCGAGGGCAAAGTCGCCTTCCCGGAAGATTTAGGCATTCGCCGTACCGAAGCCACCCGTTCGCTGCTGGCGGCGGGCAGCGTGGCGGAGCTGGTCGAATGGTCGGACGGGCTTTATCAGCCGCCGGCTAAGTTCCGGAGCTGGTAATGAAACCTTCTTCATGTTCGCTGAGCGATATTGAGCGGCAGGCCGCGCGGCTGGCGGAGCTGGCCACGCGCTGCCTGATCGACGAAGCCCGGCTGACGCCCAAGCCCGGCCTGGTCGATGGCAGAGGCAGCGGCGCGCATCGGGATCTGACGCTGGCGCTGATGGAGGCCTCGGCGCGCAGCCTGACGCCCGCGTTTTATGCTCTGGCGCTGCACTGCTGGCAGCGTCCGGCGGATATCGCGCTGCGGCAGCAGGTAGGCAGGCTGGGGCGTGAAGGCGAACGGCAGATGATGCAGGCGACGCGCGGCGTCAACACCCATCGCGGCGCGCTCTGGGCAACCGGCCTGCTGGTCAGCGCCAGCGCCATGCTGGCAGGTGAGGGCAGCGAGCGTCAGGTCGCGCAGGCGGCGGCCAGTCTGGCACAGCTGCCGGATGACGAGGCACCGAAACTCTTCAGCAAAGGGCTGCGCGCGACGCGCCGTTATCAGGTGCCCGGCGCGCGCGAAGAGGCGCAGCAGGGCTTTCCCCACATTATGCAACTTGGGCTGCCGCAGCTAAGGCACAGCAGGCACGACGGGGCGACGGAAGCGCAGGCACAGCTGAACGCGCTGATGGCGATCATGAGTTCGCTCAGCGATACCTGCGTACTTTCCCGCGCCGGGCTTTACGGGCTGGTGGCGATGCAGAACGGCGCGCGCGCCGTGCTGGATGCCGGAGGGGCGCAAACGCCGCACGGGCAGCGCGCGCTGGCCAGGCTGGACGCACACATGCTGTCGCTGAACGCCTCGCCCGGCGGCGCCGCCGATTTACTTGCCGCCACGCTGTTTGTAGACAGGCTGGGCGACACCACTTTCTGAGAGGATTTTATGGAACAGATCACGTTTACCCTGTCGGCCACGCGACAGCTCAGCGGTAAAGCGCTGGCGGGCGTGGTGGGCTCGGGCGATATGGAAGTGCTGTTTGTGGCCGGAGCGGGCCAGCAGCTGACGGTCAACCTGACCACCTCCGTCGACAACAGCGGAACACGCTGGCGGGCGCTTTTCGATCGCCTGAGCGCGTTTTCCGGGCTGCCGGCGGGCGAGATGACCATTCACGATTTCGGTGCGACGCCTGGCGTGGCGCGTATTCGTATTGAGCAGGTTTTTGAGGAGGCCGCAGATGCGTGATGACAGCAGCTTTATCGAACTTAAGGCCCGCCAGCGCGCGCGGCTGCTGCTGGACGAAGGCAGCGGACGCGAGCTGCTCGATCCTTTTGACGGCATTATGTCGCCCTGGCTGCCTGCGCAGGGCATCGTGCCGCAGGCCGATGACGGCATGGTGGTGATGAAAGGTACCATCGACGGTCAGCCAGCGGTGGTCGTCGCCATTGAAGGATCGTTTCAGGGCGGCAGCATGGGCGAAGTTTCCGGCGCGAAAATGGCGACGGCGCTGGAGCTGGCTGCCGAAGATAACCGCAAAGGTATTCCGACGCGGGCGGTGCTTTGCCTGGAAACCGGCGGCGTGCGCCTTCAGGAAGCCAACCTCGGCCTGGCGGCCATTGCGGATATCCACGCCGCTATCGTCGATCTGCGTCGCTATACGCCGGTGATCGGCATCATCGCCGGTACGGTAGGCTGCTTTGGCGGAATGTCTATTGCCGCCGGGCTGTGCAGCTCGCTGATCGTCACCCGTGAAGCGAGGCTCGGCCTCAACGGCCCGCAGGTTATCGAACAGGAGGCGGGTATTGCGGAATACGATTCCCGCGACCGGCCTTTTATCTGGAGCATGACCGGCGGCGAAGCGCGCTATCGCAGCGGGCTGGCCGACGTGCTGGTGCCCGACGGCGCCAATGCGGTGAAAAAAGCGATGAACGAAGCGATCGCGCGCGGCGTGCCCGCACAGCATCGTTCGGACGAGTACAGCTACTATCTGCCGCGCCTGAGCGAAATGAACACCGAGCGACAGGCCGATGCGCAGCAGGTTAACGAAGTCTATGCAAGGGAGGATCGCGGATGAGCGTCAGTCGTGGTGAAAAATGGCTCAGCCTGTTAACCAACGGGGCTGAAAGGCTGGGCGGACTTTGCCCTTCGGTGCAGGCGGCCGATGCGGCGCTGGGTGAAGAAACCGCGCGTTATATTGCGGTGGTGCCGGACGAGCAAAACCACTTTCCGCGCGCCGCTAAAGGCGAGGTCGGCCTGCTGGAAGGCTGGACGCTGGCCAAAGTCATCGATGAAGCGATCGTGGCGGATGCGGATAAAGCGCAGAAGCGGGCGATTGTGGCGGTGATTGACGTACCAAGCCAGGCCTATGGCCGTCGCGAAGAGGCGTTCGGCATCCACCAGGCGCTGGCGGCGGCGGTAGGCGCCTATGCCAAAGCGAGGCTGGCCGAACACCCGGTGATCGGGCTGATCGTCGGTAAAGCGATGTCCGGCGCGTTTCTGGCGCACGGCTACCAGGCAAACCGGCTGATCGCCTTTAACGATCCGGGCGTGATGGTGCACGCAATGGGCAAAGCGGCGGCGGCGCGCATCACCTTGCGCAGCATCGAGGCGCTGGAACAGCTGGCACAGACCATTGCGCCAATGGCTTACGACATCGGCAACTACCAGACGCTGGGTCTGCTGGAAGAGCTGCTGGATATCGCCTCGCCGGATGCGCCTGAAGATGACGATGTTCAGCGGGTTCGCGCATCGCTGGAGCAGGCGGTCAGCTCGGCGCGTAAAGATCCCGCTCTTCATCGCCTTAAGGGCGAAAACCGCCGCAGCTCCGCGCTGGTGCGCGAAAAAATGCGCGCGGCCTGGTAATCCAGCAAGACAGCGGGCAATCCTGCCCTGACGCGTTCAGCCTGCGAGGCGCAAGTTATGACTTACGTGATCGTTCATGCTCTGGCTCCAATTTTCGTCATTATGCTGTTGGGTTTTTACGCCGGTAAGGCAAAGAAGGTCGATAACCACAACGTTGCCCTGCTGAACGTTTTCGTCATGGACTTCGCCCTGCCGGCGGCGCTGTTTACCGCCACGGTGCAAACGCCCTGGGCAGGTATCGTCGGGCAGGCGCCGCTGGTAGTGGTGCTGGTGCTGGCGATGTGGATAGCCTACGCCGCCATCTATTTTCTCTGCACCCGCGTGTTTCACAAAGCGCCGCAGGATGCCGCCGTGCTGACGCTGACCGTCGCGCTGCCCAACTACGCCGCGCTGGGGTTGCCGATCCTCGGCAGCGTGCTCGGCTCAACGCCCGAAACCTCGCTGTCGGTCGCCGTGTCGATAGCCTGTGGCTCGGTGCTGATGACGCCGTTTTGCCTGCTGATCCTCGAGCGTGAAAAAGCGAAAACCGAGGGCACGCAGCACTCCAGCGCCGCGATGCTGCCAATACTGATGTGGCGATCCGTGATTAAGCCTATCGTCTGGTGTCCGCTGCTGGGCGTGGTGCTTTCCGCTTTTGGCTTTCATATGCCGGAGCTGCTGCTCTCTACCATCCGGCCGCTGGGACTGGCCGCTACCGCGACGGCGCTGTTTCTGACCGGGCTGATCCTCTCCGCACGTCAGATCAGGATCAATCAGGCGGTGATCGTCGCCAGCGTGACTAAACTGCTTATTCAGCCCTTTATCGCCTGGGGCATTGTGCTGGCGCTGGGGCTGCACGGCCCGCTGGCGATCACCTCGATCCTGATGATCGCGCTGGCGGCGGGCTTCTTTGGCGTGGTGTTCGGCAATCGCTTCGGCGTGGAGTCGCCGGATGCGGAAGCCACTCTGCTGATCACCTCCGTGCTGAGCATAGTGACGCTGCCGCTGTTTATTTCATTAACCGCAGGAATGTAGCAATGGACGTTCGGCCGCACGATCTGCTCTGGCTGAGCGATCGTGAAGCATTGCAGGGCGATTTGCCTGAATGGGTCGCCCACTGGCAGCCGGCTTTGCCGCTGGTGGTGCGACGCGACAGGGATGCGCAGGGACGTATTCCCGTCGGCGTACGCGGCCCGGCCCGCCATCAGCGCGCGGCGGGCTGGGTTGACGCTGCGGCTGTAGTGCGCGTGCTGTCGCCGGAAGCGCTTATCGATCGGCTGCCGCACACCCCTTTTTATACTTTGCCGCCCGTTCAGGCGGCGCTGCGGCTTGCGCAGGCGGACTGGCCGTGGGCATGGGGCGTCACCGGCAGCCTGGGCTATGCGCTGGCGACCGGCGAAGCCGTAATGCACGCGGGCAGCGATCTGGATTTACTGATCCGCGCGCCTGAGCCGCCCGCCGCATCGGCGTTGCAGCGCTGGCAAAGCCTTTGCGCCAGCCTGCCTTGCCGTGCCGATACGCAGCTGGAAACCAGGCTGGGCGGTTTTGCGCTGGCGGAGTGGCTGCGCGACGGCAAAGTGCTGTTGAAAACCGATGGCGGCCCTTTCCTGACCGCCGCGCCATGGGAGACGCCGCGATGAAAATCTTACTGACCTTTCCCGGACAGGGGCCGCAGCAGCCCGGCATGCTGCAAAATTTGCCTCAGGGCGAGGCAATCCTGAAAGAGGCCAGCGAAGCGCTGAATGAAGACGCCTCGGCGCTGGATTCGGCAGAGGCGCTGCGGCATACGCGCGCGGTACAGCTGTGCCTGCTGATTGCGGGCGTGGCGCATGCGCGGGAGCTGGAGCGACAGGGCCTGGCGTTTGCGATGACCAGCGGTTTATCCATTGGCGCCTATCCTGCGGCGGTAGTCGCGGGCGCGCTGGCCTTCGACGACGCGTTACGGCTGGTGGCGCTGCGTGGGCAGCTGATGGAGCAGGCTTATCCGGCAGGCTACGGCCTGACCGCGATTATCGGCCTGACCCAGAGCGAGCTGGAGCCGCTGCTGGGAGAAGAGAGCTGGCTGGCTAATATCAACGCGGAACGGCAGCTGGTGATTGCGGGCAGCGAGGCGGCGATGCAGGCGACGGCGGAAAGGGCGAAAGCCGCAGGCGCGCAGAAAACGCACCGGCTGGCGGTCAGCGTGCCTTCACACTGCGCGCTGCTGGCGGAACCGGCGGCAAAGCTGGCGGAGGCGTTTAAAGCGGTAACGATTGTTCGCCCGCGTCGCGCCTGGCTGAGCAGCAGCAGCGGCCGCGTGCTCTGGCAGCCGGCGCAGATAGCGGATGACCTCGCGTATAATATGTCGCGCACGGTGCGCTGGCATGAGGCGATGATAGCGGCCAACGAGCGCGACGTCCGGCTGGCGATTGAGGTGCCGCCCGGCGCGGTGCTGACCGGCCTGACCCGGCAGGCTTTCAGCGAAGGCGAAGCGCTTTCCCTGGAGCAGGGCGGCTACGAGTTGGCGTTAACGCTGGCGAAGCGGTTGCAGGCCGGCGGCTGAACGATCGCGCCCGGGGCAGGATGACCAGCTCTTACCGCCCGGTAAGCAGCGATAAAGGCTGCGCATCAGGATAAATGGCACTGACTACCCGGTAAACAGCGAAAAAGGCTGCGCGACAGGATGAGCGGTACTGATCATCCGGCAAACAGCGGTAAAGGCTGCGCCACAGGCCCGTGCGGTCGTGTCCGCAGCGTGATAATGCCGCCGCGATATTTTTCGTTCTGCGTAACCACGTAACCAGGTGTTGCGCTCTTCTCCTCCCTCTTAATAAAAATAATTGATGACGAAACGGTCAGGGCGGACATTGCTGCTGGCAAAAACGTTTAACAAAGCTGTAACGTCATGATTATGTTGTCGCGTAGACCAAATTTTATAAATTTATCTGAACTATCAAAAAAATTATTTGATGTGTTATTGCTTACATTTCAGCGTTTTTAAGCTTTTCCCCGGTTAGGTTCTGTTGATTTTTGTGTAGTTAAGCTTAAGTTCGCGTCCGCTATGCAGCGCGGCGCGCCTTAACCCTTCGACACAAGGAAGCAGACATGAATCCTATTACTCGTCGCAGCTTTATGACCTTTGCCGCCGGCAGCACCGTTGCGTTGGCGGCTGGCTCCGTTCATGCTCATGATCGCACCGTGGCCGCGCAACCCTGGACCGGCCAGATGGGCGGCAGCGATCCCGGCCCGCACGATCCGCTGCGTCAGGGAGAAAATCCCGATATCGTCAATCCGCCCGTTACCGACAGTGGCACGCTGCCCAACCTGCGTTTTTCCTATAGCGATTCGCACGTGCGTAAAGGCAGCGGCGGCTGGACGCGACAGATCACCGAGCGCGAGCTGGGCGTTTCCAAAAGCATTGCCGGCGTTAATATGCGCCTTAACAGCGGCGGCATCCGCGAGCTGCACTGGCATAAAGAGGGCGAGTGGGCCTATATGCTGTACGGCAAGGCGCGCATCACCGCGCTGGACGTCGACGGCCACTGGTTTGTGGACGACGTCGGCGTGGGCGATCTCTGGTATTTCCCCTCCGGCGTGCCGCACTCGATACAGGGGCTTGGCCCGGACGGCTGCGAGTTCCTGCTGGCGTTTGATAACGGCGGCTTTGACGAAGACAGCACTTTTCTGCTCAGCGACTGGTTTAAGCACGTGCCGCCGGAAGTGCTGGCGAAAAACTTTGGCGTGCCGGTGGAAACCTTCAGCAAGCTTCCTTCACCGGCCGATGAGTATATCTTCGCCGCCACACCGCCGGGCGATCTGCAAAAGGACGCCATTGCGGGCGCGACCCGTTCCACCACCGCTTTCAGTCACCGGATGCTGGCGCAGCAGCCCATCACGCTAAAGGGCGGCACGGTGCGGATTACCGATTCCTCCCTTTTTAAGGTGTCAAAAACCATCGCGGCGGCGCTGGTAGAGCTGCAGCCGGGCGCGATGCGCGAGCTACACTGGCATCCCAATACCGACGAGTGGCAATACTACCTGGAAGGCGAAGGACGGATGGGCGTGTTTGCTTCTTCGGGCCAGGCACGCACCTTCGATTTTCGCGCGGGCGATGTCGGCTACGTGCCTTTTGCGATGGGCCACTATGTGGAAAACACCGGCGACAAGCCGCTGCGTTTTCTGGAGCTGTTTAAAAGCAGCTACTACGCGGATATCTCGCTGAATCAGTGGCTGGCCTCGACGCCGCCGCAGCTGGTACGCCAGCATCTGCATCTCGACGACGCTTTTATGCAGGCGCTGGATAAAAGCAAAAAGCCGGTGGTCGGCGGCTAAAGAACCCGGCAGGCCGCAGGGAGGCGGCCCGATCGCTGTGCCAATTCGTTTCAAAATATAAGTTGTCACTTTCCTGTCATCAACCTCTTCCAGCATAAAAGCCGATAAAGCTAACCGACGTAAATTAAGGAACTTTTATGCGCTTTCGTTATTCTCTGCTGGCCAGCGCGCTGCTGCTGGCGCAGGCTGCTCAGGCAAAAACCACGCCCGTTGACTTCGATAGCATCCAGAGGATTGTTGAAACCACCACGCCCGCCAGCAGCGATGCCCGGTTCGCGGCCTTTGACGCTCAAATCCAGCAAGATCTGATCGGCGCGTTGCAGGGCGATGCCGCTAAGCTGACGCGCGCGCAGCTGGAGAAAACCGAGCAGAGCGATAAGCTGGCGGATCGCGGCTGGTTGAAGGCGAGCGGCTACGACTTTGCTAAAAAAGCCAACCAGCAGGCGGGCATCGCGCTGCTGAGCGCTTTCACCACGCTGCCGAAAAGCGAGCTGGACGCCAGCATGCAGCGCGTGGCGCAGGTTAACCTCGACGCGACCGACGGCCAGCGTCGCCAGGCGATTATTGATGCGGAAGGGCAAAACCATCTGTTTTTTCTGGCCGACGCGCTGGGGCCGAAGCTGGGTCAGGCCTTTCTGAACGCCTACACCAAAGGCGAGATGGGTAAGGCGGCGGCGCTGATCAAGGCCAGCGAAGTCAGCACCGGCGCGGCCAAAGCGCACTTTAACTATCCACGTCCTTTCCTGATGCCGGGCAACACTATCCATGCGGTGCCGGATACGGCAGTGGTGAAAGATAACCAGCCCTATCAGGCGAGCGAAGGATCTTTCCCCAGCGGCCACACCAATACGGCATGGACCGATGCGCTGCTGCTGGGCGAAATGGTGCCGGAACGCTTTGTACCACTGATGGATCGCGCCGCGCGCTACGGCTATTCGCGCATGGTGCTGGGCGTGCACTATCCGATCGATCTGATTGGCTCCCGTATGGTGGCGCAGCGTAACGTGGCGCACTATCTCAATGATGCAAAGTATCGCCCGCTGTTTGCTGAAGCGAAGCAGCAGCTGCGCGACGCGCTGGAGAAAGAGTGCGGCACCTCGCTCGCCGAGTGCGCGAAACCGGCTGGCGCGGCCGATCCTTACGCCGCGCCGCAGATGCAGCAGTTTGCACGTTTTGCCATGACCTGGGATCTGCCGCAGGAGAAAGTGAAGCAGGAAGCGGTTGTGGTGCCGGAAGGCGCTGAGGTGCTGCTGGAAGCGGCGCTGCCGCAGCTGAGCGCGCAGCAGCGTCGGCAAAGGATGGTGGCGACCGCTATCGCCGCAGGCTATCCGCTTTCCGGCACCACGCCGGAGCAGAACTTCTGGCAGCGGCTGGATCTCTCAGCGGCGGCTGATATGCATAAAGGATAAAAAAGGGGCGGCCATCGCCCCGGTTCCTCTGTAATGCGGCGCTATTTTTGCGTACTGGCTTCTGCCGCCGTTGGCTCCTCGCTTTTAACGCCGATTTTTGGCAGCGCGCCGAAATCGAGGGTTTTCCCTTTCAGCTCTTTCGCCAGCGCTTCGCTGATATCCGCTTCCGGCGCAAAGGCCAGTGCGGCCTGCGCAGGCAGGATCGCCAGCAGCTGGTGCTGCTCGCGGTACTTTCCGGCCGCCTCCGCTATCGCTTTCAGCGCGACGCCGTTAGCCCGGCGCTGCTCATGCTGCCACTCCAGATCCAGCAGCTGCCGATCGGCCAGCAGCGCGCTGCGTCGTTTCTCCTCCGGCAGCCTGGCGCCGTTTTCCTGCGCCATCTTCAGACCCTGTCGGAGCTGTTGATCGACCGTCTGCAGCCGCGTTTTCAGCTGATCCGCCAGCCCTGAATCCTGCATAACTTTATCAGGATTGATAAATTTCACCGGCCGCGTCTCTTGCCGATCGCAGCCCGTGAGCAGCGTGATAATTGCAAGACTCAGAGCCAGCACACTGATTTTTGGCTTCATTTCCTCTCCTTGTAGCCGGTTTCGGCATTTCCCTGCACGGGTTTCTTCAGGCGCTCAGACTATAAACGATAGCGCGTCCGGCGGCCGATATTTCCACCTTGTCCGTTGATTCACATCAACTTTATATCTGTTGTTCCATCGGGATCAGTTCGGCATTGTCGGCCATACGCCGGGACCGATAGGCAGGCCGAGCGCGTACCATGCCAGCAGCAGCAGGAGCCAGACGCAAAAAAACAGCAGCGGGTAGGGCGCAATCAGGACGTAATAGGTGCCCAGCTGCGCATCCTTGCGGTAGCGCTGCAAAAAGCCCAAAAACAGCGGCAGAAAAGGCGACATCGGCGCCAGCGGCAGCACGGCCGAATCCGCAATACGGAAAATCATCTGCGCAAAAGCGGGATGAAAGCCCAGCAGCATAAACATCGGCACGAAAATAGGCGCCAGAATCGACCAGATTGCCGAACCGCTGGCGATAAACATGCAGAGCAGCGCAGAGAGGAACATCAGGCCGATAAAGGCGGGCGCGCCGGTCATCTCTGCTTTTTCAAGCAGATCGGTCAGCCCCACGGCCATAAACTTGCCCATGTTGCTCCAGTTAAAAAAGGCTACAAACTGCGCCAGCGGAAAGACCATCACGATAAAACCGGCCATGCTTTTCATCGGCTCAATCAACAGCTGCGGGATGTCGTTGGGTCGCTGGATCTGCCTGGTCGCCACGCCGTAGGCTATCCCGGCTACAAAAAAGAACAGGATAATCAGCGGCACGATGCCCTGAATAAAAGGCGAGGGGATCACGCTGCCCGTCTGCGGATGACGCAGCGGTGCACCTTCCGGCACCACCAGCAGCGCCACCAGCGCGATAAACACCAGCGAAGCGATGCCGCTGATGCGCAGACCGCGATTTTGCAGCGGCGTCAGCTTCGCCAGTCCGTCCTGCGATTCGCCGCGCCAGGCGGGCAGGCGCGGCTCGATAAACTTGTCAGTCAGCAGACCGCCCGCCAGGGTTAAAGCCACCACCGAGCTGGCCATAAAAAACCAGTTATCCAGCACGCTGACGTGCACGGTATCGCTGACCGCCTTCGCCGCCTCGGTACTGATGCCGGAAAGCAGCACGTCGGTAGTCACGATCAGCAAATTGGCGGTAAAACCGGAACCGACGCCCGCAATAGCCGCCATCAGCCCGGCGACCGGATGACGGCCCACGGCGATAAACATCAGCGCCCCCAGCGGCGGCATCACCACCAGCGCGGCATCGGATGAGATATGGCTGAAAAAGGCGATAAACAGCACCATATAGCTGGCGTAGCGGGCGCTGACAAATGACGCCATCTTATGCATCAGCGCCTGAAGCAGCCCCACTTTTTCCGCCAGGCCCGCGCCGATCATCAGCGCCAGGATCGATCCCAGCGGTGTAAATCCGCTGAAATTTTTAATGATCCCCGGCAGGATCCATTGCAAACCCGCCACGCTCAGCAGGTTTTTAACACGAATGGCCTCGCCGTTGGCGGGATTGATCACCGAAACGTCCAGCCACGACAGCACGGCGGTTGCCGCCATCAGCACGATAATCAGATAAACGAACAGTAAGAACGGGTTGGGCACCTTGTTGCCGATGCGCTCAACCCAGCTGAAGACTCTGCCGGGACTTTTTCCCGGCGCGGTTGTATCACTCATGTTTTACCCTCTGTTGTGTTGGCTTTTTTATTGTCGGGCTGGGATCGGGCCCAGCCTCGGGCAGCGTCTGCGACGCCTTGCTGCAAAAGCACGTGCAAAAACCGTGCCTTACTGCCGGTGCGGTGCTATCTCCGCACGCGGCTTGTTACGTCATTAGTGCACCTGGCGATTAAAGCGGTGCGGTGCTGTCGCCATACGCGGTCGTTACTCGTTGGTAAAGCTGTCGATATGAAAGGCGAGGGCGGCCAACGTTTTGACCGCCGTCGCCATCACCGCCTCGTCAAAGTCGAATTTCTCATTGTGATGACCGGCGCTTAGCTGCGTGCCGAAAATGATGTAGGAAGCCTGGCCGCCGCGCGCCTTGACCCGCTCCATCATATAGGTAGCGTCTTCAGAACCGGCGGGCTGGCCCCGACTATCGACCAGTGCGGTCAGCTCCGGAATGCGCGCGGCCTGCTGGCGGATATAGTTCACCCAGGGCCGGGTCGGCTGGCAGCTGCGCGCCGCGCCCATCAGCTTTACCTCGTGCTGCACGTCATACATCGCCGCCGCGCCCGCCACCACTCGCAGCGCCTGCTGATAGATAAAATCATTGATGTCGTTGGTGGCGCCGCGCGTTTCCACCTTCAGCAGCGCGCGATCGGCCACGACGTTGCGCCCGGTTCCCGCCTGCAGCACGCCTACGTTAATACGCGAGCTGCCGCCGCTGTGCTGCGGCAGGTTATGCAGCGCCAGCGTGGCCTGCGCCGCCGCCAGCAGCGCGTTTTTGCCTTCTTCCGGCCGCGCGCCCGCGTGCGAGGCTACGCCGCGAAAAGCGATATCCATTTTGGTGGTCGCCAGAAAGGTATCGCTACCGCACACCAGCTCTCCGGCCGGCACGCCGGTGCCGATATGAATGGCGGTAAAAAAATCCACGTCATCCAGCACGCCCGCTTCCACCATCGATTTTGCGCCGCGCGTGCCTTCTTCGGCCGGCTGGAAAATCAGTTTGACGGTGCCGCACAGCCGCGAGGAAAACTGCTTCAGCACCTGCGCCACGCCCAGCCCGATAGCGGTATGCCCGTCATGGCCGCAGGCGTGCATCATGCCTTCGTTGCAGGAGGCGAAGCCTTCGGCGAAAGGTCGATGCGCCTGCGCCTGCATTTCCACCACGTCCAGCGCGTCCATATCAACGCGAAAGGCCATCACCGGGCCGGGACGCCCGGTCGCCAGCGTCGCGACGATGCCGCAAAAACCGCCGGAAAAGTGCGGCAGCCACTGCGGCAGCGCGCCCTGGGCCAATGCCCGCTGCTCCTGCTGCGCCAGCACCTCCGCAGCAGGCACTCCCATGCGCGCCTCCGCTTTAATCACCTCTTTGCCCAGCTGTAGCGACCAGCCCAGGCGGTGCAGCTCTTCGGCCACCAGCGTGGCGGTGCGGAATTCAAGCCAGCCGGACTCGGCGAACTTATGCAAATCGCGACGCCAGTGTTGCAGGCGGAGAGAGATCTCTTTTACAAAATCGGTTACGGCTTGCTCCATTTCTGGTTCCTTTAATAGCAGTACAAAAAATGCTGGTTTATCGACTCTACACAGTGGTTTCGGCGCGCAGAAGATGACAATATCTTTTGACTGATAAACAACGGTTATCACCCACAAGGAGGTTTTATGCCCGCATCGATCAAGCTGCACCAGCTTCGTGCATTTGTGGAAGTGACGCGTCAGGGCAGCATCCGGGCGGCAAGCCGGGTGGCGAAGCTTTCGCAGCCCGCGCTCTCTAAATCGGTGCAGGAACTGGAAGAAGCGCTGGGTGCGCCGCTGTTTATCCGGCAGCGGCAGGGCGTTCAGCTTACGGCGACAGGCAAAGATTTTTTTCGTCACGCCAGCCTGATCCTGGAGGAGCTGCGGGTCGCCCAGGAAGAGATCCAGCAGCGGCTGGGCCAGGCGGGCGGCTCGGTCAATATCGGCGTGGGCGGCAGCATCGCCCGCACGCTGATGCCAAAGGTGATAACTCAGTTTCATCACCTCTTTCCCGAAGTCAGCGTGCGCATCCTGGAGGGCCAGCTGGTGACCTTGCTGCCGGAGCTGCGTCAGGGCGAACTGGATTTCACCATCAATACCTGGTCTCCCGGCCATCAGGACAACGAGCTGAGCTACGAAACGCTGATGGAGCGCGACTACTGCGTGGTGGTACGCAAAGGCCATCCGCTGGCGAACGCCACCTCGTTGGAAGCGCTGCGCCACTGTAGCTGGACCATGCCTTCGCCCAACGGCAGCTACTATCAGCTGTTGCAGGATCTCTTCGCCGACAGCGGCCCGTTACCCGCTATCACCATCACCTGCGAAACTTTTATGGCCTGCGCCAGCCTGCTGGCCCAGAGCGATTTCGTCAGCATCCTGTCGCAGGATTTTTTTACCGATCCGCTGGTCGGCCATCGGCTGGTGGCGCTAAAGCTGCGGGAAAAAATGCCCAGGGCGACCTTCTGCCTGATCCGACGTAAAGATACCGCGCTGACGCCGATGGGCGCGCAGCTGGCCAGGCTGTTTCGCCAGCAGAGCCAGGCGCTGGTGCTGGCTTAGCTCTGACGGTCAACGGGAAAGAGCAGCAACATGCTAAAGTTAAATTTTTACGCTAAGAGGTTTCTACTATGTCGCACTCGTCCTATACCAGCCGCATCATTACCGCCACGCCAGAACAAATCTGGCCGCTGATTGCCGATTTTAACGGCCTGCCGAAAATCCATCCGGCTATCTCCTCCAGCGAGCTGGAAGATGGCGCTACCGAAAGCAAGGTCGGCGTGGTCAGAAAGCTGACGCTGCCCGATGGCATAGTGCGCGAGCGCCTGGTAAAGCTGGATAAAGCCAATTGGGAGCTGCACTACGCGATTCTGGACGGCATCATGCCTGTCACGGATTACGTGGCGGTGGTGAAGCTGACGCCGAAAAACGACGGCACCACGCTGGCGGAATGGTGGGCGGATTTCAAGGTTGAGGCGGGCCATGATGAACAGGAAGTAGCGCAGAGCATCAGTGAAGGCGTCTTCGCCACCTGTCTGCAAAACGTCGCGCAACAGGCTGGCTGAGTAAGGATCTTCGCCATGACGACGCGATTTATCGTGCAGCGCTACCATCCTCGCTACCAGGCGGGGGTAAAAGATCTGATCCTGCCGATCCAGAATCACGAGTTCGGTATTGCGATTTCGGCAGAGCAGCAGCCGGATCTCAGCGATATCCCGACCTTTTATCAGCAGGGTGCGGGCGATTTCTGGCTGGCGACGGTCGACGATCGGGTTGTTGGCTGTATCGGCCTGAAGGATATCGGCGAGCAGCAGGCCGCGCTGCGGAAAATGTTCGTGGCGGAAGACTGGCGAGGCAGGGAGCACGGCGTGGCCAATAGCCTGCTGCAAACGCTGCTCGCGCACGCTCGCGAGCGGCAGCTCCGTGACGTCTGGCTGGGCACCACCGCGAAATTTCTGGCGGCGCATCGTTTTTACGAGAAGCACGGCTTTAGCGAAGTGGCGCAAGCCGCGCTACCGGCCGCTTTCCCCGTGATGAAGGTGGACACAAAGTTCTACCGGCTGGCGCTGTAGCAGAAAAGCAGCCGGTTTTTGCCGCCAGTCACCAGCCTGACTGCGCCCTGCTGACCGGGCACGGTTTTGTCAACATCCTCAGGGGCGAACGCTTCGCCCCTTTTACTCAGGCCTGCTCGCCTGAGGTGCTCATCTGCATCAGATCTTTATCAACAAAGAACAGCCCTTTACCGCTGGTGCCGACCAGTGCCAGCTTATCCAGCACGGATTTGAACAGCTTCTCTTCTTCATGCTGTTCGGCCACGTACCACTGCAGGAAGTTAAAGGTAGAGTAATCCTGCGACGTCATTGCCGCATGCGCCAGCTCGTTGATTTTTGCGGTAATCAGCTGCTCGTGCTCGTAGGCCTGTTCCAGCACGTTGTTCAGCGAGTCAAAGGTCACCGGCGGCGCGGCGATGCTGCCCAGCACCGGCATGGCGCCGGTATCGCTCAGGTAGTTGAACAGGCGCTGCATATGCTGCATCTCTTCGCGGGAGTGCTCGCGCAGAAAGGCGGCGGCCCCCTCAAACCCTTTGTCGGCGCACCAGGCGCTCATCTGCAAATAGAGGTTGGCGGAAAAGAATTCCAGGTTTAACTGATCGTTCAGGCGAGCGGTCATTTCGGCAGTCAGCATAGCGGCTCCAGATATTAACAGGCAAAATAATTATTTGCCGCATTATGCACGGGAAGCAGAGAAATAAAAACCGCAGAAAAATATATTTTATATTTATCTGCGGCGAAAAATAAGGAGTGATAATTATTATCATCCTTTCTCATGTTGGGGCCTGCTGTAATGGTTTTGATAATTATTCTTGTTAGCTATTCGTTTTAAAAAAGGCGTCCTTTTAAGAGTATGCATAAGCTATACGAATTACTTGTTTACTTAATGATTTGAAAGGGTTTTCCATTGGTTAAATTCGTTTTTTTGGCGGAATAAATATTTAAAAACGCGCTTTTTAGCTGTATAACAGGGAAAGAATAAACGCCGCTTTTTGCAAAAATATAATAGTGGCGGTTGCGTGCGTTATCGCTGCTGTCTGGCGCCCTGCCGACGTGGCTGGACATCGTCAACGGCCGATAACGACGTGAAGCAGATAAATGATATGACGGGCGGCTCAGCCGCGGACAACGGTTTAACTCATAAAAGGGATGCATAATGGAGCTAAAGGACTGGCATACCGCAGACATTATCGCTGCGTTAAAAAAAAGAGGCACAAACTTATCCGCGCTTTCACGGCAGGCGGGACTGGCGTCCTCGACGCTGGCTAACGCGCTGCGCCGTCCGTGGCCGAAAGGCGAGCGGCTGATTGCTGAAGCGCTGGACATCGCTCCCGAGAAAATATGGCCGACACGCTATCAGCATCCGGTGCGGCCACATAAGTATCACAATCAGAACGGCCGGTAAGCCGTCGGCGACGCTCGCTTAAAACGTTTCCCAGTTTCCTTCACCGGCTGCCGGCTGCGTTTTTTTCAGGGCTTTTTCGGCAGGTTTTGCGGCTGGCGCGCGCGCGTGGCCGGTCTGAAACACGGCAACGGCCTGAGCCAGACGGGTCGCCTGGTCCTCCAGCGACGCGGCGGCGGCGGCCGATTGCTGTACCAGCGAAGCGTTCTGCTGCGTGACCCGATCCATCTCCGTGACCGCCTGGCCAATTTGATCGATGCCGCGACTCTGTTCGTCAGAGGCGGAAGCGATCTCTGCCATAATGGCGGTGACGCGTCCCACGGCATCGACGATATCGTGCATGGTTTCTCCGGCGGTGGTGACCTGAAGCGAACCGGCGTCGACGCGGCTGACGGATGCTTCAATCAGCGTCTTGATCTCTTTCGCCGCCTGGGCGCTGCGCTGGGCCAGATTGCGCACTTCGCCCGCGACCACGGCAAAGCCACGGCCCTGTTCGCCCGCGCGGGCAGCTTCCACGGCGGCGTTAAGCGCCAGGATATTGGTCTGGAAAGCGATGCCGTCAATCACGCTGATGATATCGGCGATTTTCTTCGAGCTGCCGGCGATATCGCTCATGGTTTGCACCACGCCGTCCACCACCTTGCCGCCTTTGATTGCGGTTTGCGACGCGCTCGACGCCAGCTGTGAGGCCTGACGCGCGTTTTCTGCGTTCAGCTTCACCGTGGCGGTCAGCTCTTCCATGCTGGCTGCGGTCTGCTCCAGCGAGGCGGCCTGCTGCTCGGTACGGGCGGAGAGATCGTTGTTGCCCATCGAAATTTCGCTCGCGCCGGTGTAGATGGCGTCAGAGCTTTCCCGCACGTGGCTGACGGTAACGGTCAGCGCCTGCTGCATGGCGGAAAGATGGGCGGCCAGCCTGGCTATTTCGCTGCGGCCTTCCACCGTCAGCGTGCGGGTCAGCTCGCCTTCGGCAATGTGCTGAATATGCTCCTCAACCTGCTTCAGCGGCCGCAGCAGCACTTCCTTAATCACTTTCCAGATGACCAGCACCAGCACCAGCAGCAGCAGGATCACTGCCGCCAGCGTCCACATCATATTCGTAAAGCCCTGCTGATTGACCTCAATGCCCGTCGCCAGCAGCTTCGCGTTCTGTTCGCGCCACTGGTTATAGCTGGCTTTCAGGCCGTCCTGCGCCTGCTGCGCATCCAGATTGCCGTAAGCCTCGTAGTTATTCGCGCCGAGAAACTGGACAGACTGCTTCATGGTGTCATGCAGCTGCTGATAGCTGCTGGCCACGCTGGCCGTTATCTCGCTGCTTTGTCCGGGTTGCGCAGGCGCACGCTGATAACGTTCAAAGTGCGCCTGCGCCTCGTTAAGCAGGGCAGTGGCGTTGGTCAGCAGCTTGTCGATGGCCGCCAGCGTGGCCGGATCGGTTTGCTTTTTCAGAATACGGATAGCGGCACGGTTAATGGTGACGCGCGTTTCAAGCAGCGTCTGCCAGGTGTCGCTGAGCTGGTTCTGCTGCTGCGTCAGCACGCTGGCGTGGTTGAAATTCTCTTTGTCCTGGCTAATAGCGTTAAATGAGAGCGCGCTGGAAACCAGCAGCAGCCCGCTGAAAATAACCAACATGATAACGATGCTGGTCACAACTTTAATATTTTTTAGCATACTGCGTACTCGGAAAGGGGAGTCGATAAAGGCTTATCGGTAGTCACGCAGGGAAACTTTATGGCGCGCGGGCGTCAGACGGTGAATAAAATATAAGCTGAATCGATTAGCGTGAGCGCCTGGCAAAAATTTGCTTTAGGCGCTGTTGCTCAGCCGCCACCAGCGGGCGCAACTGGCGGTCAGCTGTCGATAAGCCTGACGTAGCCGATCGGGCGAGGGCCGGGCAAAACTGAACGGCAGGTTAAGCTGCTGATAGAGCCAGTGAGCGGTAATGTGCTCGCGGTTTTTCGGCACGCTTTCGGGCAGGGAAGGCAGCAATGACAGCCAGCTGGCGGCAAGCGTTTCGGTGGTCTGGCTATCTACCGTTGCCGCCATATCGGCGATAAACCGATCGATATGCCCGAACAGTTCTGCCGTGCTTAAAGCAGGTGATTGCAGCGCAAACAGCAGGCCGGCCTGTCCGGCGGTCTGATGAAAACGGCAGCTGACTACGTAGCCGATGTTGGCCTCGACCCGCAGCCGTTGAAAAAAGCGCGGCTCAAACAGCGTGGCGAGCAGCTGCCAGCTGGCAAAGCAGACCGCGCTGGCCTCGGCGAGCGGGCAGAACACCAGCACCGCCGCATCACGGCTTGCCGTCGGGCAGGAATAGTGCGGCTGCGTGGGGAAAACGTGCGGCGGTGACTGCGCCGGTTCGACCGCGCCCGGCAGCCTGGTCAGCAGCCGCGCCAGGTCTGCTGCGCTGTTGGCCGCGCCGCCGTAAAGCGTGGCCTGCCAGCGTAGCGCCGACAGCGCATCCGCTGACGTGCTGTTCAGCAAATCGGGCAGGTGCGCCAGCAGACAGCGGATGGCGATATCGTCAGCCTGCTGCGCCTGATAAAAAAGCCGTTCGCCAAAAGCCTGGGTGGCGGCTGGCGGATCTGTCAGCGCCTGTATTGCCCGATCCAGCGTAGCGGCCAGTAATGCATCTTGACCGCTGAGCCGCAGCTGCCACAGACCGTGCTGGCGGGAAAAGGCCAGCTCGCCGCCGCCGTGCAGCGCATCGCCCATCGCGGGCTGAAGCGCGGCCTCGATCAGCGCGGCGCTACGTCGATCTGGCAGAAGGCCAGGCTGGACGCTAAGCAGCAGCGTTGGTTCGACCGGCGCGGCAACCAACGCCAGCGTGCTTTTCGCTACCGGTAACGCGGGCGTGACGGGCGTGGAGGCTGGCGAATAGAAATGCAGGGCGGGCGGCGTTTCCGGCTCCGGCTCCGCCTGCGGCCAGTCGATAGCCGCCAGCCGTAGCGTAAAGCCCTGCGCGCGGACGGACGGCGCGCTGACCGCAGGCGATACCCACAGCCGGCTGAGGCTTTGCGGCAGGGGTAGCGGCGTGGTCGACTGCGCAGGCGGAAAACCCAGCGCCAGATCGCGTAGCTGGTCGAGAGGAGAAAGCTGGCTGAAACGCCGCTGCGTGAGGTTGGCATAGTGCGCCCGCTGCTGCTGCGTCAGGCCAGAAAGCTGCGCCAGCCAGCGGCGGAACAGCGCTTCTATACGGGCGCACTGCGCCAGCTGAAGGCCGCTCAGCTGAAAGCGCACGCTGGCTACCGACTGCCGCGCGCTGCGGTAAGGCTCCAGCAGCGAAATATCGTCGCACAGCCCCTGTTCGCGCAGCGTCGCCAGCAAACTGCCTGACGCTTTGTCGGTCAGCAGCTCGCGCAGCAGCGTCAGGCTGGCGGGCTGCGGGTCGTTGAGGAGAAAACTCAGCTGGAGATGCTGCGCTGCGGCGCTTTGCAGCGCAAAAGCCCGCTGTGGGGCCAGCCGTAACAGCGGCGGCGCGGCAGGCAAGGTTTCTGCGCGAGCAAAAGCCCTTGGTGCGGTCGGCCGTAACAGCGGCGGCGCGGCAGGCGCGGTTTCTGCGCGAGCAAAAGCCCTTGTTGCGGTCGGCTGTAACAGCGGCGGCGCGGCAGGCACGGTTTCTGCACGAGCAAAAGCCGCCGCGGCCTCTTCGGCCATGGCTTCCAGCTCCTGCAGCGGCTGCGGGCCGCTCAGCCAGAGTTCCAGATTGCCGGTATGGAACCAGCATTGATGCCAGTCCCGCAGCGCCTGCTGGAGCGCGACCGCGTCGTCGCCGAAATGGCGCTGGCTGCCGACGTGAAAATCGTGCAGGGGATGGGGCGCGGCGAAGGCCTGGCTCAGCGCCGCCTCGCACAGCGTCGGGCCATGGCTTTGCAGCATCCGATACTCCGCCTCGATCGCGGCCGCTTCTGCGGTAATCGCCTCGGTAGCCAGCAGCGGGCGCGCCAGCATATCAGACAGCCTGCACAGCGCCTGCCCCAGCCGCTCGGGAGCGATCTCCACAAACCAGGCGGTGAAATGTGCCTGAGTGGTGGCGTTAAGCCGCGCGCCGTGGGCGGGCGCCCAGGCCATCAGCCGCTGCTCCTGCTGATAACCGGCGCTGCCGGCGAACAGCACATGCTCCAGCAGATGCGCCAGGCCCGGCCAGCGTGCGGGTTCGTCAAGGCTACCGGCGGAAAGCCGGAACAGCGCCGCCGCCCGCGCGGCTTCCGGCTCGTGGATCAGCGTGATCCGCAGGCCGTTTGCTACGCGGGAAGAGGAATGACCGTTCACGCTTCGGTTTTAAAGATCAGCTGTGAATTGGTGCGGTTGCGGAACTGCAGCTGGCTGATTTGAATATTGCTGCAGTTGGCCTGCTCACGCGCCTCAAGGATCTGGCCATGATGCGGCGATTTGGCGCAGACGGGATCGGCATTGTCCGCGTTTCCGGTCAGCATAAAGGCCTGGCAGCGGCAGCCGCCGAAATCCTTCTCTTTTTCAGAGCACGAGCGGCAGGGTTCCGGCATCCAGTCGAAGCCGCGATATTTGTTAAAGCCGAACGAGTCGTACCAGATTTCCTGGAGCGTATGCTCCAGCACCGACGGGAAGGCGATCGGCAGCTGGCGCGCGCTGTGGCACGGCAGCGCCATGCCTTCCGGCGTCACGCTCAGGAAAATCGCGCCCCAGCCGCCCATACAGCCTTTCGGCCGCTCTTCATAGTAGTCGGGCGTCACGAACAGCAGGTTAGCGAAGTTGCTGTTGTCCTTCATTTTTTCGCGGTAGCGCTGCACCACGGCTTCGGCGCTGGCGATCTGCTCGCGGGTAGGCAGCAGGCCCTCGCGGTTCAGCTGCGCCCAGCCGTAAAACTGGCAGGTCGCCAGCTCGACGTCGTCGGCCTCCAGCTCGATCGCCAGTTCAATAATGCGATCGATCTGGTCGATGTTATGGCGATGCAGCACAAAGTTCAGCACCATCGGGTAGCCGTGCGCCTTGACCGCTTTCGCCATCGCCAGCTTTTGCTGGAAGGCTTTTTGCGATCCCGCCAGCGCCGCGTTCAGCGTCTCGTCGCTTGCCTGGAAGCTGATCTGGATATGATCGAGACCCGCTTCGGCAAAGGCGTCGATCTTTTTCTCGGTCAGGCCAATGCCGGAGGTGATCAGGTTGGTGTAAAAACCCAGATCCCGCGCGGCACGGATCAGCTCGGGCAGATCTTTACGCACCAGCGGCTCGCCGCCGGAAAAGCCCAGCTGGACGGCGCCCATCTGGCGGGCCTGTTTAAAAACTTCTATCCATTGCGCCGTGGTCAGCTCCTGCTCCTGCCGGGCGAAATCCAGCGGGTTTGAGCAGTAGGGGCACTGCAACGGACAGCGATAGGTCAGCTCCGCCAGCAGCCAGAGCGGCGGATTAGGCTTAAGCGAGTTCACGGAAAATTATCCACTTCTGTTCGACGGCCTGCATAAAGAACGCTTTGACGTCCTCATCCACGCCGCCCGCATCGGGAAAACGAGCGTTCAGTTCGGCAATCAGCGCGGCAAGCGGGCGTTTACCGTCCACCAGCTGCAAAATCGCGGTGGCGCTCTCGTTCAGCTTCGCCATGCCTTCCGGATACAGGATCACGTGGCAATCCTGCGTCGGCTCCCACTGCAGGCGGTAGCCACGGCGAAACGCAGGTATCTGCTGGTCGTTAAGGGTCATTACAGCAATCTCTCTTTATGCCAGACGGGCTGGTCGGTCACGGTATGGTAAGGCGGACGATGCAGCGCGTAGGCCAGGGTCATAGCGTCCAGCATACTCCACAGAATATCCAGCTTGAACTGCAAAATAGACAGCATACGCTGCTGCTGTTCGGCCGTGGTGAAGTAGTCCAGCGCCAGCGCCAGCCCGTGCTCGACGTCGCGGTTAGCCTGGCTCAGGCGGCCGCGAAAATAGCCGTAGCCTTCGGCTTCGATCCACTTATAGTGCTGTGGCCAGCTGTCCAGGCGCGACTGGTGGATTTCCGGCGCAAACAGCTCGGTCAGCGAGCTACAGGCCGCTTCCTGCCATACCGCGCGGCGGGCGAAGTTAACGTAAGCATCCACGGCGAAACGCACGCCGGGCAGCACCATCTCTTCCGACAGCAGCGTCTCGCGCTTGAGGCCGACCGCTTCGCCCAGGCGCAGCCAGGCTTCAATCCCGCCTTCGCTGCCCTGATGACCGTCGTGATCCAGAATACGCTGTACCCACTTGCGGCGCGTCTGCGGATCCGGGCAGTTCGCCATAATGGCGGCGTCCTTCAGCGGAATACTGGTCTGGTAGTAAAAACGGTTCGCCACCCAACCCTGGATCTGCTCACGCGTCGCCTGGCCGTTGTGCATGGCGATATGGTAAGGATGATGGATATGGTAATAAGCGCCTTTGGCGCGTAGCGCCTGCTCGAACGCTTCGCGCGTCATGGGAGTCTGTTGCATGATTTTCTCACAGGTCGATACGCATACCGTCCCAGCTGACTTCGATGCCGTGCTGCGTCAGCGCCTGACGTTCAGCCGACTCTTCATCCAGGATCGGGTTGGTATTGTTGATATGAATAAGGATTTTGCGCTCGGCGGGCAGCGAAGCCAGCAGCGCTATCAGGCCCTGCTCTTCGGCCAGCGCCAGATGACCCATATCCTTACCGGTATTGCGGCCCACGCCGGTTGTCGCCAGCTCGTTATCCTGCCACAGCGTGCCGTCGATCAGCAGGCAGTCGGCTTTTTGCAACCAGCCCAATAGCTCGCTGTCCGGCTCGCCCAGACCGGGCGCATACATCAGCGTTTTTCCGCTGCGGGTATCTTCAATAAACAGCGCGACATTGTGGCCGGGCAGCGGTCTGCCGCGATACTGCGAATAGGGCGGCGCGTTGCTGAGCAGCGGGATGGCGGTAAACCGCAGCGCCGGACAGACCGCCACGGAGAAAGGTTCGCCGGGCTGAATCGCGTGATGCACCAGGCCGCCGTTCCAGTGCGAAAGCATGGTAAAGATGGGGAAACCGGTGGTGAGATCGTCGTGCACTTCCGGCGTGCACCAGACCTGATGCGGACAGCCCTCGCGCAGGCTCAGCAGGCCGGTGGTGTGATCGATCTGACTGTCGGTCAGGATAATCGAGCCGATAGCGGTGCCGCGCAGGACGTCTTTCTTATTCAGCGCGGGCGTGGCGGCGATCTGATGAGCGATATCCGGCGAGGCGTTGCACAGCACAAAATCGACGCCGTCGTCGCTGATGGCGATGGAAGATTGCGTACGCGCCGAGGTTTTCAGCGTGCCGTTACGCACGCCCTGACAGTTTCGGCAGTTGCAGTTCCACTGGGGAAAACCGCCGCCGGCCGCAGAGCCAAGAACGTTAATTTGCATGTGTAGACCAGAAAAAAAGAGAGGAAATGCCCACCTGAGTGGGCATAAGGGCTTAGCGGTTGGAGATGTACAGCGTCACTTCCAGGCCTAAGCGTAAATCAACAAACGTTGGTTTAGTCCACATAGCGGAGCTCCTCATGGTGTTAAGGGAAAAATCTGCCTGTTAAGTTCGGCAGGTAAACAGCTTATTGTCAAATATCGCCCTGCGGCGGCGCAAATGTTGCACCTGTGTCACAGTGATATCAACCCTGTAAGCCGCAGGGATTAACGGGGGAGCGTTATTCTCCCCAGGTTTTCTTCAGCACACGTAACCAGTTACGCCAGCAAATCTTATCGATCAGTTCGGGCGAATAGCCCGCCTGCTGCATTAAATCGACCAGCTTCGGCAGTCCGGCCGCATCGCCCAGTTCGTCCGGCACGCTGATGCCGTCAAAGTCAGAACCGAAGCCGACGCGATCTTCGCCCAGCTTTTCCAACAGCGCATCAAGATGCTGCACAATCTGCGCCAGCGGCGTATCGCTGTCGCGCTTGCCGTCGGCGCGCAGAAACGCATTGCCAAAGTTGACGCCGACAAAGCCGTCGCTCTGCGCAATTGCGGCCAGCTGAGCGTCGGTTAAATTACGCGGCTGCGGGCAAAGCGCATGAACGTTGGAATGGGTGGCGACCAGTGGCGCATCGCTGATCTCCGCCACCTGCCAGAAAGATTTCTCATTCATATGCGACAAATCGATCAGCAGCTTTTTCTGATTAAGCACGCGCAGCAGATTGATCCCGACAGGCGTCAGCCCGTCGCCGCTGTCCGGCGAGCCGGGAAAACCGCCGGTCACGCCGGTGCCGAAGCGATTTTGCAGATTCCACAGCGGGCCGACGCTACGCAACCCGGCGGCAACCCAGCGGTCAAGCTGGCTGCACTCGTCATCCAGCGCCTCTGCGCCCTCGATATGCAGCACCATCGCCAGCACGCCCTGCGCGATACAGCGCTCGATCTCGCTGGCGCTGCGGCAGATACGGGCCTGCCCGGCTGAGCGATCGGCAATCTGATGCAGCAGGGCGATCTGCGCTTCGGTAATCGCCAGCGGATCGTGATCCTCTTTCTGCCAGCCCGTATTGCTTTGCTTCACGTACTGCGCTGGCGGCACAAACACCGCAAACAGGCCGCCGGCAAAGCTGCCCTGGCGCATTCGCGGCATATCCAGGTGACCGTGCATCGTGCCGTGCAGGAAATCCGCCACGGCATCGCCTGTTTCCTGCATCCACAGGCGCAGCAGAAGATCGTTATGGCCGTCAAAAACGGGTTGAGCAGAGGTCGATAGCGTCATTGTTATGAATCAGAAGGTACATTGTTAAATAAATGATACCTCAAAGCGCCGTGCCGGGCCTGCTGAAAAGTGCGGTTATGGCGCTAAAACGCATTAAACGGCAGGGAAAAGTGTAAAGAATTGCGGTAAGGGTAAAGAGGATGTTGGAGAGGACAGGGAAGAACAAAGCTGCCGACGAACGCCGCCTACGGTGTTAAAGCTCTTGACGTATAAAGCTCAGCAGTTATTTATTCACTCCCTTCGGGCTTCCGGCGCGCTGATATGCCGCACGATAAGGCGGTGGCGGTTGAGCAAATCCGCCCTTCGCTGACCGGACGCGGCCTGACCCGCTCGCCAAAAGACAGTATGCAGCCGTCGGTTAAAAACCTGGGCGACAGCGTGATGGATAGGGTACGCCTCCTGTTTTTTGTAGTATGCAGGAAGGAGCCGCTTACAGGCCGTCAGGCCTGCTGCTCCGCTCTTCGGCTCTCTTCCGCCCGCAGGGCGCCCGGCGTGGTGCCGGTGGTGCGCTTAAACGCCCGGCTGAAAGCGGCCAGCGAGCCGTAGCCCAGCCGCCAGGCAACGCTCTCTATCGCTTCGCCGTCGCGGCCAATCCACTGCGCCGCCAGCTGCATACGCAAATTGGTCAGATAGCGTACCGGCGTCATGCCGGTGACCGCCAGAAAGCGCTCGGCAAAGACCGAGCGCGAGCTGCCCATCTCCGCCGCCAGCTGCGCCACCGTCCAGTTTTTGCCGGGATCGCGGTGTAGCGCCACCAGCGCTTTGCCTAACTTAGGATCGCGCAGCGCCTCCAGCCAGCCGCCCGCCGCGCCACAGCCCGATTCCACCCAGCCGCGTACGATAAACGCCGCGACCACATCCGCCAGCCGCGCCAGGATGCCCGCATAGCCCGCTCTTTTGCCCAGCGATTCCCGCTCCATCGCTTCCAGCATCGGCTGCACTTCCGGATATTTATGGATCAGCGTATCCGCCAGCAGCACTTCCGGCATCGAGCCGATCAGCATCTGCATACCGCCCAGGTCGAACTCCATACAGCCGCTGAATATCAGCGTGGTTTCTTCGGTGGACGCGCAGTCTTTAATACAGCAGACGTTGCCGCAAACCGGCGTGGTATTGAAAGCGCGGATGTCCTTGCAGGCCACATCGGGCGAGGAGAGCAGCACATGATCGCTGCCGTGCGGCAGCAGCAGCGCATCGCCCGTATTCAGGGTGCGCAGCTGGCCGTTCTGCGTCCGCAGCAGCACCGGGCCGCGGCTGACGAAGTGGAACTGCGCGCGGCCCGGCGCTTTAACAAAGCCAACGCCAAACGGCGCGGCGAGTTCGATACGCCGATACTGTAGCCCCAGCAGGCGCATCCCGTAGAGCAGCTCGCTGGTGAGATCGTGGCCTTCTGTGGTCATGGCAGCGCTTCCCGGACGATTAATCAATAATGACGGATTTTACATCATAGACCATCCGACACCAGCGCTTTAATCTTGCTGCCATCGAACGATTAAAGAGATTTTCTATGACAACACCAATAAAGCCTCAGTGGGGAGCCGTGTTCTCTATGGCGCTGGGCGTATTTGGCCTGGTAACCGCCGAGTTCCTGCCCGCCAGCCTGTTAACGCCGATGGCGGCCAGCCTGGGCGTGACGGAAGGCATGACCGGCCAGGCGGTGACCGTGACGGCCATTTTCGCGTTGGTAACCAGTTTCTTCAGCGCTTCCCTGACCAGCAAGCTGGATCGCCGTGGCGTGATGCTGCTGTTTTCCGTAATGCTGATCGTTTCTAACCTGCTGGTCGCCTTCGCGCCGAACCTGACCTTTATTCTGGCGGGACGAGTGATTTTAGGTATTGCCATCGGCGGCTTCTGGACGCTGGCGGCGGCAACCGCTATGCGGCTGGTGCCGGAAGCGATGATCCCGCGCGCGCTCTCCATTGTTTTTAGCGGCGTGTCGGTTGCCACCATCGTTGCGGCGCCGATGGGCAGCTATTTCGGTCATCTGATCGGCTGGCGTAACGTGTTTGTCGCTGCGGCGGCCATCGGCGTGCTGGCGCTGGGCTGGCAGCTGGCGGCATTACCAAAAATGCCGCCTAATCCGCTGGCTAAAAACAGCTCGATCCTGTCGTTGATTAAGCGTCCGGGCATGCAGACCGCGCTGCTGGCGATTATTCTGGTTTTCTCCGGCCATTTCGCCTTCTTTACCTATCTGCGACCTTTCCTGGAGAGCGTAACCGGCGTGGACGTCAACGGGCTTTCCGCTATTCTGCTGGGCTTTGGCGTGGCGAACTTCGCCGGTACGCTGCTGGCGGGCCTGCTGCTGGAGCGTAATCTGCATCTGACGCTGATCGGCATGCCGCTGGCGATGGGGCTGATGGGCGTGGCGCTGGTGGGATTAGGTTCCGCGCCGGTGATGGACGCGCTGCTGGTCGCGCTGTGGGGCATGGCGTTTGGCGCCGTGCCGGTTGCCTGGTCAACGTGGATCACCCGCACCATGCCGGAAGAGGCGGAAAGCGGCGGCGGTCTGCTGGTGGCGGCTATTCAGCTGGCTATCACTATCGGCGCAGCGGCCGGCGGTATGATCTTTAACGTTACCGGCGCTAAAGGCGTGTTTATGGGTAGCGCGCTGCTGTTATTGCTGGCGACCATGACCATCTTTATGGCGCTGCGCGTGAAAGCACCCGTGCAGGACAGCGTATAAAACAAGCTGGTGCGGTAGCTGATGCCGATCGGTTAATGATGCTGTAGTGGTGCAGAAATCCGGAAACGTCCTGTTTCCGGATTTTTTTACGTCGTGCTCAGGATTGTTGCCGCTAATCAGGCGGTGGTATTGATGTTGCGACCGACTGCGGGGTTGGCAGGTAACTGAGGGATGGAATCAATGATCCCGGCCGCCACAGACTGCTGATTATCCAGGGCTTTCTTTAGTACGAGCGTGCTTACTTTGTTACCGAGTTCCATGTTATCAAGGCCGGTAGCCAGTGATGCAATTTGTGATACATCCATCTTGCTCTCCTGATTAATATGACTGCCCAAAGGGTAAAAAAGGCTTTCAGAAGCCTGAAAAAGCTATCGGCATTTGAGCGCAAATCTTTAGCGATACCCTGGCGGAGCAGGCATGGCGGCGTGGTGCAGGCGCGTCTTGTTTATAGCGGCCTGAAAGCGTTGCATGGTGAGGTTTTGCTGGTTGTTAAGCCGCAGGCAGCCAGCTGGGTAAATGCCTGGTCGTGCTGTCGAAGCTGGCGTTTGAGGCGTATTGCCGTTCGGCGGCCCCAACCGCCGGGTGCTCAAATGCTGGTATCAGAGCTGAACCAATCGTCCTGGCCACGCAACGGAAAGCCTTTTTTGAAAAGCTGGTGGCGAAATGTGAGATCAAAGAAAGCTATGCTGACACATAGTTCAGAAATGTGACGCGTTAATGGTAAAAAGCCCCTGCGCCAATACACAGGGGCAATAATCAAAACTCGCGCTTGACAATAATATAACCATTAAAATTGACAGAGCACTCGTCATCATTAATTAATAGCGAAGCTAAAGTGACAATGTGTTTATTTTTGTGGTTAATATAATCATACTTTACAATTATATTTTTAGCATTACTTTCCATAAACATTTGTTTTCCTTTATCGAGCGAAAAAAAATGTGTTGGTTCTGTACTATAGTTCTTTCTTGCCAGAGTTTCAGCAAGCTCAGGCGTTACATTGTTAGTACTCAGGAGTGACAACTTTGTTTTATCAACTAAAATGTCACTTTCTTTGATATCTAAATCTGCAACAAGAGCATCGGTCATACTTACCCCGACGCTTCTGTTAATATCAAGGCATGATTCAGGTGTTACGCCCGCAGATGCATTAGCACAGATAATAAAGGTAAAAAGAGCGGAGTTTTTTATCATTTCACAATTAACTCCTGATCATGACTTTCAGCAATCTTTTTCCTGTCATATAACCTGGTAACAATACAACCGTTAGATGCTGTCCCTTTACCATTATCACCATGAATAAGGAAACCATCCCGGTCACACATGCTATTCCCTGGATGAGGAGTTAAACGTATGACATGTTTCCCCGCTTTTGGATGCGTGGCTTGCATTCGCCCAATATGGTATTTTCCTCGAGGCAGAGGGCCTTTAAATTTAACGCATTCAAATGCTACATCATCTTTATACCCCCGCGCACCAGCGTACATAGCCTTAAACTGGAACTTACCATTCAGGTAAAAAGATTTAGTCATCACTTCATAAACCCATGCCATTGTTACTCTCCTTGTTTACACCAACTGTTGATTTACTCCTGCAACATGCATTTTAAACAGAATTCATTTACTGGTTTCCATAGCAGATAAAGGAAATTGAAGGATCTTATAACAATAATCAAAAGAGGGATTGATTTTGTCCGAAATTGGCATAGTATCTCTCCAAAGTAGGATTTCTGTGCATACGCCACTTATGAATTGCAAACCTCGCCACGGCGGGGTTTTTTGCTGTTAGCCCTGTGGCAAACGCGGCATACAATTATCACTGTGATGCTTCAGCCCACTTTTAATATTACTCTTTTAATTTGTGATGGTGTTCAACCTTTTTTGTTTTTTTATTTAATTGCCGCTCCAAAAAGTTCTTAATTTATTTTTATTAAATATATAACTGCCTGTATATATTGTTTTTTATTGTAGCTTTAGGCAAATGGTTACATAGATTGACGAATCCCTGACAAAAGAGTAAACCTGTTTATGCCTTATCAAGAAGCAAATGGTGGGGCATATATTTAGGTTGATAATTGGAGGAATGATAGCCGGATCATTGGGCGGTTTGGCTGGTATAGCCGTAGGGCTGGCTGGTGGCGTTATCTCTGGTGGATGTTTCAAGAATAGCGGCAACGGCGGAGGCGGTGGTTCCGGTTCAAACAATTCAAATTGTTCTGGCGACTCTTGTTCCTTTTAAGGACGCTTAAAGTGAAAGAGAAATTGATTTACTGCCTCGCTATTTTTTTTGGGGTGCTTCTGGCATCATCGCTATTGAGTGGTGCAAAGGTAATGTTTACTAATTGGTATGCATTCCCTGAAGAAATATCACGCTTCAGTATAATGATGATTTGCTATATTGGTGTGGTTAAATTTATTCATTTTATTTTTTCGATCTTGATTAAGAAATAAACGTAATTTATATAAAAAATTTCACTTTAAATATTATATTATATGGCCGCCAGATGCGGCCTTTTTAATGCTTGTTAGAATGGCTATTTGTTTATAAAAGGAAAGCTTTCCACGTATATATTGCAGGCTTACTTCGGTGGGCCTTTTTTATTTAAGGTTTTTATATGACAGAACAGTTAAGCACCGGTGCAACCTCCGGATAAGTCGCTGGCTGGGGGCTCATTACTTCCACGCTGGCAGGTTTTATAACGTCAGTAGATTATTCAATCACATTCGGAGCACTTGCGGACGCGATCTGTATTGTCGTCACCGGGCTAATCCTTTTTTATGGCAATTTTGCGCTGCTTTGGCTTTTCGGGCATTACAAGGCGTCGGCATGGCAGGCCACAGCCGTGAACCTAAGGAAATGGCGACGCAGTAAATATAAATACTCAATAGATTTACAGCGGCTTTTGCATATTTTTCCCACGAAAGGCCGGCCGCAAAATACGTTGGTAGCGTCAAATATGAAAAACCACACGCTTGCCTGAAAGCAGCTCTACGTCCAGGGCGGTTTTGTGATAAAAGAGGGCGCCTTTTGTAACCGCTTATACGGGGTTATGGTGACAGGCAGTAATATGAGCCGATCCCGGCTGTATTTACTGCTTCCAGGCTAGTCGGGGGAAGCTGCGCCAGGATAAGAATTGCTGTCCTGAGCGCATATTTTAGTGATGTCCGTTGGGAGCCAGAAGCGTTCCTTCGCCATGATTCCGTATATCCTGTCGAACAGCTGTCTGGTATTAACACATGCAGTGAACGTCTGTTTGCGACCACGCAGGTGCGAGCATTGAACGGCACGCTTAGAGTAAAGATGCCGCCCGTTCTGCGGCACCACCAACAATGACGCCTCCGTGCCTTTCAGCGATATGTTGAACAAGGCCCGTGCCTGGTCGAAGGACAGTCGCCCACTGAACAACCTGTTTACTTACCTGCCGACATCGACATCTGTTGGGCGGACTTCAGGTGCTGCTCAACGACCGGCGTATGCGCGTCGGCCAGGGCCTTCACATCCGCATCCTTAATCTGCATGGCGTCACTTTTCAGCTTCGCCAGCACCATCTTGTGGTCTTTAGTGCCGGCGTTTTCCATATACATCTTGTCAAATGCGTTGCCGCTCTGCTTTTCCAGTTTAGCGGCTATGGCCTTGTGGCTGGCGTCCGGCTCAGTCGGCAGCGTCACGCCCTTTTGCTGGGCGACGGCCTGTACTTTGGTCAAGGCGGCGCCGTGATCTTCGACCATCTGCTGAGCGAATGCTTTGACATCGCTGCTTTGGGCCTTGCTCAGCGCGAGCTTGGCAGCGGCGATTTCATTGATATTGGCCTGCGCCATGTCTTTCACCGCTTTTTCGTCGCCGGCACTGAGTTTGGCGCTCGATCCTGCCTGGCCCGCGGCGACATTCTGCGCGGCGCTCGTTGGCGTCTGGGCCTGCACGCCGACAGTGTTGAACATAGCGGCCGCTGCCGATACGGCCAGCAGCATTTTCAGGGTTTTACTCTTTTGCATGTTGTTCTCCTGATGG
The DNA here is from genome assembly GCF_030433775.1 of Erwinia sp. PsM31. Classification (NCBI taxonomy): domain Bacteria; kingdom Pseudomonadati; phylum Pseudomonadota; class Gammaproteobacteria; order Enterobacterales; family Erwiniaceae; genus Erwinia; species Erwinia sp. PsM31. The sequence continues at coordinate 58,102 of NZ_JARUWZ010000001.1, read as the reverse complement.
TCGTGGGTAGGGTGGGTATTTGGGAACTAACCGTGCTCAGATTCGTAGGTAAATTACACCAGCAATGGTCAGTATAGTGGATCATCGGGGCGAGTCAGGGTCTGCAACGAGAACGGCAGCAAATGATGGAGGCAAAAAAGCGGGAATGGCACCTGTGTCACGCGCCAGAAGTTGATAGGGGCGTAGGCGGCAGGCCGGAAAATTCTGTGCTGTAAACGTGTACAGAGAGAAACGTTTCTGTGGCCCTGCGCCTGTTCATCATTGTTTGACTCATTCTGTTATATAGATCACTTTTTAATAACAGCGTTCGGGCACGGCGCCGTTTTCCGGCAGCGGTAAACCCTTTGTATGCTGTTGCCGGGTACCGGCAGGGCCAGAGGCCTAGAGCATAATAAATTTTTGATAAAAATCAGGGTCGTTTTTCGGAAGAGAAGGGCTGTATCGCCCGATTTTTTGCAGAAAAGCTGTCGGCTTTTGGCCTGAATGGTGCGTCCGGGACGAGGAAAAGACGATCCGCTCAATTTTCTGCCTGGGCCTGCTGCGCCCGAAAAACGCAGCTACATTTTGTTATCTGAAATCAAGCGGAGAACTGTATGAATAACAAGCACGTATTGCTGGTCGGTGCAAGCGGCGTAGTTGGCTTTGCCGCTCATGATTCCTTCCATAAAGCGGGCTGGCAAATCACGACTCTTGGGCGTTCGCCGCACAGCCCTCATTCTTCTCCTCATATCAGCGCCGACCTGACCTCTTCAGAGGATCTTAAACAACACCGCGAAGCGTTTGAAACGGTGACGCATATCTTTTACGCGGCGTTGCGCCAGGATCCTAATCCGGGCGTGGAAGCGGATATTAATGCGTTGATGTTTGAAAACCTGATCGGCGCAGTGCGCTCGTCAGGCAATGCGTTGCAGCATATTATCTTTATTCAGGGCGGCAAGGTTTATGGCGCTCATCTGGGCGTTTACCGCACCCCGGCACGGGAAGAGGACAGCCGGCATTTTCCGCCTAACCTCTATTTCCGGCATGAAGACTATGCGAAGAAGATTGGCGAGGAAGGTATTGGCTGGACTGCGCTGCGCCCGGATATTGTTATCGGCCACTCATTCGGATCGCCCATGAACCTGGGAAATCTGATCGGCGTGTACGGGACGATTTGCCGCGAAACGGGAACCGCTCTGCATTTCCCCGGCCCGGATGACGCCTATCGCAATACGCTGGTGAATATCACCGACAGCCGCATTCTGGGGCAAAGCGCTATCTGGGCTGCCGAAAACGCCAAATTCGGCGCGTTCAATATCACCAATGGCGACGTGTTTCGCTGGTGTCATGTCTGGCCAAAACTGGCTGACTGGTTCGGTGTGCCGGTCGGCGAGGCGCAGCCTGTCTCGCTTAGCGAACGTCTCAGCGGGCTTAAGCCTCTCTGGTCATCCATCGCCGATAAGGCGCAGCTGAAGGAGAAGAATATCGATAAGCTGGCGCTGGGCGGATTTGGTGATTTCATCTTCCATGTGCAGAAAGATGCCATATTTGACGTCACCAAAGCGCGCCGGGAAGGATTTGACGCCATGATCAGGCGCTCCGATGACGTGTTGATCGAGCATCTGGAAGCCATGCGCAGCAGTAAACTTATTCCCTGATATGCAAGGCAGCCCGCCGTCTGGCAGGCTGCCGATCCACTCTTGCGGCTGGCTTTGCAACGGCTGAGTTAATGCCCTGATAATCGCTCAGGAAACGATGCTTACCGAAATGCTGAGGTGTCTGAAAAAGTTATCAGGCATCGTTTTTTCCAGAATCTGCGCCCAATCCATCAACCAGATAATATCAGCCATATCGCGCCACTTTATCGTGACATCTTCCTGTGCCAGACCGCGTATAACGTTGAACACCTGTCCGACTATCTCCGGAACAAGTGCTGTGGTCTGGTCATCAAACCGCCTTACCAGTAGCTGCATCGCCACACATTACTGCTGTCCGGCTGCTATCTGCGCCAGATAAGCGTCTAATCTTTGTCAGAAGCAGGCATTGCTTACAAATATATAGCAACCGGCAAAGTACAAATAACTGATGAGCCAAATGGCTAACTAAGTGCGCAGAATTTTTTTGAAAAAGATAAGTACAGGTTGGAATAGAGCGCATAAAAAAGCCCCTTTCGGGGCTCTTTTATGCGCTATACATCCCCTGCTTCTTTGGGCGACCCCCGCCAAAGACTGAGGAACGTTTAACGCGAAGGCTACTATCACTGGATGCCACATAGCGACCATTGACAATTTTAATCTCGCCGGAAGCAAGCTTCTCTCTCACATCTCGACCTGCTGCTGCCTGCAGACGTTTGCCCATTTCAAGAGTAAGGCGTTCCACTGCGGCGTTGTTAAGGCTGGTAACTTTGAGTTGTGACGACATAACTTCTTCCTCCTGCGTCTATATCGGTATATGCGTTCCAACCGATAAACGGGCTGAACAGCCTGCTTGTACGGTGCCCCTGAAGACCGAGTGCTCGCGAATAAATTACTGAAAGATCAGTGCCTCGCTCATGCTCTCTATCTTCCGCGGCGCTGAAAACATATGCACCTGCATCGCAAATATTATAATGGTCATAAATTATACTTGCAACGTTTTGGAGCACACGCCCACCCGCTAATCCGTCAAACTTAACATGCTTAAAGCCTAAAGGTGAGTCTGTTACCGGGTCAATAGTGTCAAATAGTACTGCCCAGACACTATTGTTCTGTGGGAAACGAAACTGTGGGAACGCATGATTCAACTTTATATGTTTTGCTTCTAAATCTGCCAGCGTCGGCAATTCTTGAAAGCCGATCCCGTAGAGTTGCCCGCAATATAAAAACTTGCGATAGACCATCCCTCCCGCCAGAGAGTCATCGAAGGGATCTGGCCACTGTATCCGATTGTTCACCTGGCTTCTCCTTGCCGCAAACTGATAACTATTCAACTAAATGGCAGTAAATTAAATAAAATAAAAGTTACCTAACCCCAATTATTCAGATCCAAAGAAATTTGCTCTTTATAATCCTATGTTAACTATGTATGGAATCACAAATCTTCATTAAATGCTTCTAAATGTGCGCTTCTCGCTCGTAGCATACGGGGAGCGCCTGGCGCCTGTCCACTTAGAGCCAGGGCGTTGCTAACCGCGTAGTATAGTAATCTGTAGGAAGCTGGTGCCTGGAGGTTTAAATGCTTTATAGCTGCATGAATGATACAAAATGGAATGAAATCCGTCTGGCAATGGTGAACATGACATCGCCTCCTTTATGGAAAACGACCTCTCTCGATGGCTATGGATCCGCAGTGGATGGCGAGTGGTTTTACCATTTCAACGTGGGCGGCTATTCGGATATCCACTATCTTGATATTTTGACAAATTCAGTTGAGCAGCACGTGGAAGTTGGCGTTATTCTTCGCGCTATTCATCTTCCCGGTATTGAAACTTCAACCGGCTACAGGATTTTTGGATACGCGGATCCGACCAGCTATATAGGGTATCTTTAGTTGGGCAGCATCAATAAGCGGCCAGCGGGATTATTAATGATAAGGTAAAATTTGTGTCCGTTTCTCGCTCAAAACAGTAGCCACACGGTATCTGATTTTCCCATGACGTCCGCTCCCACAAAGCGGACGTCACTTAAACATTCAGGGAACCCGATCACGCCATCTTTTAAATCAAATCGGTGGCGCCAATCGCGCTTTTTTTACGGTCGGCCACTTCCTTCAGCAGGGCGAAAGCAAAGATCACCATCCCCATCAGCGGCAGAACGGCGCCATAGCTGGCGGTCTGCGTCATCGGATAGCCCTGCTGCACCACCCAGGCACCCAGAAACGCACCCAGCGCGTTGGCGATATTAAAGGCGGAGTGATTCAGCGTCGCGGCGAGCGTTTGCGCTTTTCCGGCCACCTGCATCAGACGCACCTGTAGCGGCGCGCACAGCGCCAGATTGGTGCCGATCAGGAAAGCCCCCAGCAGCAGGCCGCTGACGGAAGAGACCATCAGCGGGAACAGGGTCAGCACCAGCACGCTCCAGGCCAGAATACAAAAAATAGAGAGCATGATTTTGCGGTCGGCCAGCTTGCCGCCAGCCAGATTGCCCAACACCATGCCCAGACCAAAAGCGAACAGCACCACCGGCAGCCAGAGCGTAGAGAGGTGCGCGGCCAGCGTCAGGATCGGCGTGATATAGCTGATCACGGCAAACATGCCGCCAAAGCCGATAGCCGCGATGCCCAGCGTTAGCCAGATGCGGCTGTTCGCCAGCCCGCGGATCTCTTTCAGCGGCGAGCTTTGCGCTTCCTCATGCTGCTGTGGGAAAAGTTTAAAAATCAGCAGCGCATCGGCCAGTGACAGCAGCGACACGCAGGCAAAGGCCCAGCGCCAGTCCAGGTGTTCGCCCAGCAGCGTCGCCGCGGGATTCCCCAGCAATGAGGCCAGCGTCAGGCCGAGCATGACTTTGCCCACCGCCTGACCGCGCCGGTTTTCTTCCACCAGCGAAGCGGCCGCCAGCGCCGCCACGCCAAGAAAAGCGCCGTGCGGCAGGCCGCTGAGAAAACGGGAAATCACCAGCGCGTGGGCGCTGTCCGCCAGCATGCTGCTGACGTTGCCGCCTAAAAATAGCGTGATAAAAATCATCAGCTGATGCTTGCGGCTAAGGCGCGCGGTGCTCAGGGAAAACAGCGGCGCGCCGATCACCACGCCCAGCGCGTAGTAGCTGATAAAACGGCTGCCTTCGGCCAGGCTGACGTGCATCGCTGCGCTGACCTGCGGCAGCAGGCCCATGATCACAAATTCGCTCAGGCCGATGGCGAAGGCGCCCAGCGCCAGGGCAAACAGCAGCGGGCCGACGGCGCGCGCCGCAGGGGAAGTTGGGTTTTCAATAGTCATAAAAAGTCTTAATAAGAGAGGCTAAAACCTGTGCACAACGCGTGACGGGGACGATGAGGGCAGGGCAGGCAAGAGTAGTTATTATTGCCGGCTGGCAGCGTGCCGCCGGAAGGCGCTGAGTTTACCGTGTAGCGGCAGGGATAAACAAGCCGGGCCGCGTGGATGGCCCGTCAAAACGTTAGCGCAGGGCGCTTTATTCGGCTGGCTATCTGTCTATATGACCCAAATCCCGCTCGGGAAAACAGTAGTTCCGCACGCGCTGCTTCAGCTCTTTCACTTCCGGAAAGCCGCCATCCACTTTGCGATCCCACAGCAGATGACCGTCAACGGCAATTTGATAGATGCCGCCCGTGCCCGGCACCAGCGTGACCGAAGCTAAATCGGTGCCAAAAGTATGCAGCAGCTCCTGCGCCATCCAGCCCGCGCGCAGCAGCCAGTTGCATTGGGAGCAGTAGTGAATAGTGATGGCAGGCGTTGTCATTAGCGTAGTCCGGCAAAAAAGGGGAGCACCATCTTCTGGTTGGTGAGAGGCGCTGTCAAGCCCGCGACTGCTTGCCTTTTCCCGGATTGTGAATTCTTTATGGAGATTGTTGATAACATAAATCAATATGATTATCATTCGCATTTATTGAGGTCAGGGATCGACTATAACCAGGCGCGGCGGGCGTCAGTACCGCTTTTGGCAGTGATGTGAGTCGATACTAATAAAGAAAAAGGCTTACCAGCATGTACAAGAATCAGTGTTCTCAGGGAATTTTCCATCGATCCGTGCTGTTTACGGCACTGGCGGCGGCCGGTTTATCATCAGGTGCGCAGGCGGCGGACGCGCGTGCCGCAAATGAGCAGCTGACCGTTGCCGACACGCACAGCGAACCACAGATGGTGGTCACCGCGCCCCGACAGGTAAAAGAGGCGGGCAGCCAGACCACCCTCACCGCAGCGGAAATGCAAAAAAAAGGGGCTAACGACTTCGGCTCGGTAATGCGTTATGAACCGTTGATCGGCGCGACCGGTGCCAGCGGTGGATCGGGCGCGGGCAAAAGCGGTTTCGATCGCGGCGGCTATACCGGCTACAACATTCGCGGCCTGGAAAGCAACCGCGTGGGGCTGGAGGTGGACGGCATTCCGCAGCCGGAAGCGGCCGGGCGCAGCTACGCCAGCCGCGCAGGTCTGAACACCTTCAGCATTGGCCGCGATTATATCGATCCTTATCTCTACGGCCTGGTAGAGATCGAATCCGGCGCGACCTCTACGGAAAAAGCCAACAACGCCATTGGCGGCGCGGTCTCCTTCCTGCCGAAATCGGCAGATGACTACCTGTCGCCCTATAAATCGACTTATTTCGGCTATCGGTCCGACTACGACTCCGCCAACCGCAGCTGGCACAACGGCATAACCGCTGCGGCAGGCGATGCCACGCTGCGCGGCATGTTCGTTTACAGCCGTCGCGACGGCCAGCAAACGCGCAATAACAGCGATACGCTGGCGGCTTATCCGGCCAACTGGCATTCAAACGCGCTGCTGGCTTCCGGCATCTGGCAGCCCAACGACGAGCACAAGCTGACCGGCACCGTCGATTATTATGACAAAACCAACCACACCCATTACGACTCGTGGGACAGCAGCGGCAACACCATCTGGGGAACCGCGCAGCAGCAAAGCAATACCCGCCGCTGGGGCATCAGCCTGAAGGATGAGTGGACGCCGACCAGCGATTTGCTCGACAGCCTGACCTCCCGACTTTATTACCAGCAGACGCAGGCGCACGACAATACCCTGATGCCTGCCAGCGCGACGGCGATGGAGCGGGTTTATTCCGATTACAATGTGGATATCCGGGGCGTGGAAACCCGGCTGATAAAAACCCTGGGACGCCACGAGCTGAGCGGCGGCCTGAACGCGACCGTCACCGACACGCAGCGGCCCTTCCGTCAGACGCCTGCGCCCAGCCAGTACAGCGTCATCATGCAGCCGCAGGCCGACAGCCGCGGCTATCTGGCGGGCGGTTACCTTCAGGATAAAATCCACTTCGATCTGAACGGTCACGACTTCAGCGCGGTGCCGGGCGTGCGTATCGCTTACCAAAGCATCAGGCCGCAAAACCTGAGCAGCCTGGCCACCGGCAGCACGGCTATTACCGAAGCGGATCTGCAAAAGCTTTACGGGCAGAAAAATAGCGATACGCAGGTGCTGCCATCGCTGAGCCTGAACTACGATCTGACGCCGGATCTGATGACGTATGTGCTCTACAAGCGCGGCGCGCAGTTCCCCAACGCCAGCCAGCTGTACGGCTCCTGGAACCTCGGCTCCAGCTATGCGGGATCCGCGCAGTACGCGCTGATCGGCAACAGCGCGTTAAAAACGGAAACCAGCAATAACCTGGAGTGGGGGCTGAAAGGCGAGGTGGCGAAAGGCGTATCGCTGAATGCCGCCATGTTCTACAACACCTACGACAACTTTATTGCCTATACCCGCTACACGCGCGCCGGCAGTCCGGCGAAGTTCAGCCGGGTGCCGTCGAATATTTACACTATCTATCAGGCAGAAAACCGTGATAAAGCTTTTATCTGGGGCGGCCAGCTTAGCACCAGGCTTGATGTCGGCAGCTGGTTTAGCGAGGTTAACGGCCTGAGCGCCACCTTTGCGCTGGGTTACAGCGAAGGCAAATCAAAATCCAGCTACGCTGGCGACAGCTATGTCGATTTAGACAGCGTGGCGCCGGTCAAAGCGATAGTGGGCGTAGCCTGGGACGATCCGGCAAAAGTCTACGGCGCTGCGGTAACGGCGACCTTTGTTAAGGGCAAGCGGGCGACCGAAACCAATCGCGAAAGCTACAGCAACAGCGGCGCGGCGCTGGCCGGGTCGGACGAGGAATACAGCCGCGTGCCGGGTTACGGCATGGTGGATATGACCGCCTGGTGGCAGGCGGCGAAAAACGTGCGCGTCAGCGGCGGTATCTATAACCTGACCGATCGTAAATATTGGGACTACCTGAGCAGCCGCAACCTGACGGAAAGCACGCGACAGGATGCCTTTGATAAAGCGCTGGCGGTGATGCCGGGCCGCACCTTCCAGCTGGGCGTCAATGTGGATTTCTGACCGCCTTAACTTTGCCCCGCGCTCGAGGCTTAATGGCGTAGCGGTAATGCCGGTTTCACAGTTAAGGCAACTTTGCCCCGCGCGCGGGGCTTAATGGAGAACAAGCGATGAACCTTTTACAACGTTACAGGCAGCTTAAAGCCGACCACCCGAAAAAATACGCCCGCGACCTGGCCGCGCTGCTGGACGTCAGCGAAGCCGAGCTGACCCATGCCCGCACCGCTTTCGACGCGGCGGCGCTGCGGCCGGATTTCAGTGCGCTGCTGGCCGCGCTGGAAGCGGTGGGCGAAACCAAATCGATTACCCGCAACGCCTTTGCCGTGCATGAACAAATTGGCCGCTACGAGAATTTGCATCTGGGCGGCCACGCCGGGCTGGTTCTGAACCCACGCGCGCTGGACCAGCGGATCTTTCCGCAGCGCTGGAAAAGCGCCTATGCGTTGCGTGAGGAGACGGCGCGCGGCGAACGTCACAGCATTCAGATTTTTGACGCGCACGGCGACGCGGTACTGAAAATTTACGCCACGCCCAACACCGATATGGCGGCCTGGCAGGCGCTGATCGCCGACTATCGCCTGATGGAAACGCCGGAGCTGGAGGTGATCCCGGTGACGCCTGCCAGCGTTAGTCCGCAGCCGGACAGCGCGGCTATTGAACAGGAATGGCGGGCGATGACTAACGTGCACCAGTTTTTCGGCCTGCTGAACCGCCACGGCGTTTCGCGCCAGCAGGCTTTCCACGCCGTTCCCGACGATCTGGCGCAGCGGGTGGACAACAGCGCGCCCGGCGAGCTGCTACGGCAGGCCAGCCAGGACGGCAACGAGATCATGATTTTCGTCGGCAATCGCGGCTGCGTGCAGATCTTTACCGGCGTGGTGGAGAAGCCGGTATGGAGGGAAAACTGGCTGAACATTTTCAATCCCACCTTTACGCTGCATCTGATGGCGGATCGCATAGCGGAAAGCTGGATCACCCGTAAGCCCACGGCTGACGGCTTTGTCACCAGCCTGGAGCTGTTTGCCGCCGACGGCACGCAGATCGCCCAGCTGTTTGGTCAGCGCACCGAGGGCCAGCCGGAACAGGCGCGCTGGCGCGAGCAGATCGCCGGGCTGACGAAGCAAGGAGCGACGGTATGAGGCTGTGGCTGATAGCGCTGCTGGCGCTGCCTTTTGCGCTGATGGCGGAAGAGCGAGTGGTAACGATCGGCGGCGACGTCACTGAGATTGTCTACGCGCTGGACGCCCAGCAAACTTTGGTAGCACGGGACTCCACCAGCCTGCGGCCCGCGCTGGCGACCAAACTGCCGGACGTGGGCTATATGCGTCAGCTGAATGCGGAAGGCATCCTGGCGATGCGGCCCACGCTGGTTATCGCCAGCGAGCTGGCTAAACCCTCGCTGGCCTTACAGCAGGTTGAGCAGGCCGGGGTCAGGGTGGTCACGGTAACGGGCGAGCCGACGCTCCAGGCGATCCATAAAAAAATCGCTACCGTTGCAGGCGCGCTGCATAAAGAAGAGGAAGGCAAAGCGCTGGACGCCAGGCTGGACAGCCAGCTGGCCGCAATGGCGAAAAAACCGCTGCCGGTCAAAGTGCTGTTTATCCTTAATCATAGCGGCATGAAGGCGATGGCGGCGGGAACGGAGACGGCGGCGGACAGCGCCATTCGCAGCGCGGGGCTGATTAACGCCATGGGGCAGGTGCCGCGCTACCAGCCGTTGACCCAGGAAGGTATCGTGGCCAGCGCGCCGCAGCTGGTGGTGATTGGCAAAGACGGCCTGAAGGCGATGGGCGATGAAGAGCGTATCTGGCAGCTGCCGGGACTGGCGCTGACGCCTGCGGGCAAGCAGCGCAACCTGCTGGTGGTGGACGATATGGCGCTGCTGGGCTTTGGTCTGCAAACGCCGGGCGCTATCGGCAAACTGCGTAAAGCGGCGGAAGCGACGCTGCCATGAGGAAAATGACGTCGCGCGGGCTGGGGATCATGCTTGCGCTGACGGTGGCGACGGCGCTTTTTGCCGCCAGCATGGGCGCGATGCGGCTGTCGCTGCCGATGGTCTGGCAGGCGTCCGCCGACAGCCTGGTCTGGCAGATCTGGTGGACTATCCGCCTGCCGCGCGTGCTGCTGGCGGTGCTGGTCGGCAGCGCCCTGGCGGTTTCCGGCGCGACCCTACAGGGGTTGTTTCGCAATCCGCTGGCCGATCCCGGCCTGTTGGGGATCAGCAGCGGCGCGTCGCTGGCGCTGGCGCTGGCCGTAGTGATGCCGCTGACGCTGCCTGCCGTGCTGGCTTTATGGTGGCCGATGCTGGCCGCCTTTGTCGGCAGCCTGGCCGTGACCCTGATGATTTTTTTGCTCAGCCGTCACGGCCGCACCACGCTCTCTCGCCTGCTGCTGGCGGGCATCGCTATCAACGCGCTCTGCGGCGCAGCGGTCGGCTTGCTCTCCTGGATCGGCAACGATCAGCAGCTGCGTCAGCTTTCGCTGTGGGGTATGGGATCGCTGGGACAGGCGCAGTGGTCAACGGTGCTGGCCAGCGCCGCGCTGATCCTGCCGGCGCTGCTGGCGACGCAGTGGCAGGCAAAGCGGCTCAATCTGCTGCAGCTGGGTGATGAAGAGGCGCACTATCTGGGCGTCGATGTGCAACGCACGCAGCGCATCGTACTGGTGCTCAGCGCGCTGATGGTGGCCGCAGCGGTGGCGGTCAGCGGCGTGATCGGTTTTATCGGCCTGGTGGTGCCGCACCTGATCCGGCTGGGCACCGGCGGCGATCATCGCTGGCTGCTGCCCGCTTCGGCGCTGCTCGGCGCCATACTGCTGCTGATAGCCGATACGCTGGCGCGCACGCTGGTGGCGCCTGCCGAAATGCCGGTTGGCCTGCTGACCAGCCTGCTGGGCGCGCCGTGGTTCTTATGGCTGATTTTGCGTCGGCGGGAGGGCGAATATGACTGATGCTTTACAGGCGCTCGATCTTTCCTGCCGCTCAGGGGCGCGGCTGCTGATCGATCGGGTTTCGCTGACGCTGACGCCGGGCGAAATGGTCGCTCTGATTGGCCCGAACGGGGCGGGGAAATCCACGCTGCTGCGGCTGCTGACGGGCTATCTCTCGCCGGATTCAGGTCAGTGCCTGCTGAACGGCCAGGCGCTGGATAGCTGGCCGCGCGATCGGCTGGCGCGCGTCAGGGCGGTGATGAGGCAGCAAAGCCACGTCGAGTTTCCGCTCAGCGTGCGCGAGGTGGTGGCGATGGGACGTGCGCCCTGGCCTGGCCGAGCCAGTGCGTCGATGCTGGACGAAGTGATGCAGCTGACCGGCTGCGACGAGCTGGCCACGCGCGACTATCGACGGCTTTCCGGCGGCGAACAGCAGCGTGTGCAGCTGGCGAGGGCGCTGGCGCAGCTCTGGCACGACGATGGCCCGCGCGGCTGGTTATTTTTAGACGAGCCGACCTCGGCGCTGGATCTCTATCATCAGCAGCATGCGCTGCGTTTGCTGCATCGACTCAGCCGTAAAGGGCAGCTGGCGGTTTGCTGCGTGCTGCACGATCTGAACCTGGCGGCGCTGTGGTCCGACAGCATGCTGCTGCTGCACGAGGGCAGGCGAGTCGCCAGCGGCACGCCAGCGGAAGTGATGACCGAACCGACGCTGACGCGCTGGTATCGGGCCGAGCTACAGGTTTATCATCACGGCCCCACGCCGCAGCTTATGCTGCGGCGCTAGCGGCCGGGCTATTGCGCGGTCAGGTTGCTCTGTGGATCGGCGGTAGGGGCCATCGGTTTAACATCCGGCGGCAGGAAGATGTGGTCGAGAATATTTCTTACCAGCGGCGCGGCCGTGACGCCGTTGATGCCGCCGTTTTCCAGGATCAGCGCTATCGCCACTTTGGGCTTATCGAAAGGCGCAAAGGCGGTATAGAAAATATGGTCGCGCAGGCGGATCGGGATCGTTTTGGCGTTGTAGATCTGATTCTGCTTCAGGCCGAACACCTGCGAGGTGCCGCTTTTCGCCGCAATGCCGTAAGGCGCGGTATGGAAATATTTATAGCCGGTGCCGTTTGGCGCGTTGGCCATGCCGAACATGGCGCGGCGTACGATCCCCCAGTACGGCGAGTCAGGATCGCCGACCTGCTGAGCGGGCAGCGTCGGCTGCCAAAGGCTGACGTTTTTACCCTGTTTTTCCTCATACATCAGGTGAGGCTGGATAACGCGCCCGTTATTAATAAGCGTGGCCATCGCTTTCACCATCTGGATTGGCGTGGCAATCCAGTAGCCCTGGCCGATACCGACGGAAACGGTATCGCCCTGATACCAGCTCTTTTTATGCACCTTTTGCTTCCATTCGCGGCCTGGTAGCAGGCCGTTGTACTCCTCGTTGAGATCGATGCCGGTGGATTTACCGTAGCCGAACTGGCTGAGCATGGTATGAATGCGATCGATACCCATCATAAAGGCCACCTGATAAAAGAAGGTGTCCGCCGACTCTTCTATCGCGCGGGTTACGTCCAGCATCCCGTGTCCGGTTTTTTTCCAGTCGCGGTATTTGCGCTCGGTGCCCGGCAGCGTCCAGGTCGGCGCGCCGTAGAAGCTGGTTTGCGGCGTAATGACGTGATTCAGCAGTGCCGACATCGCCATATAAGGCTTAACGGTGGAGGCTGGCGGATAAAGCCCTTGGGTTACGCGGTTGATAAGCGGCAGATCTTTATTAGCCAACAGCGACTTGTAGGCTTTATAGCTGATGCCCTTCACAAAAGGGTTGGGATCGTAGCTGGGACTGGACACCATCGCCAGCACCTCGCCGGTTTTGGGATTTTCAATCAGGACGGCGGCCCGCTGGCCTGGCAGCTGCGTCTCCACGTACTGCTGTAAAGGAAGATCCAGCGTCAAATAAATATTTTTACCGGCAACGGGCGGCACCTCTTTCAGCACGCGGATCACCCGGCCGTGGTTATCCACTTCCACTTCCTGATAGCCGGTTTTGCCATGCAGTACCGATTCGTAATAACCTTCAATCCCCTGTTTGCCAATATTATGGTCGGCGGCGTAGTTCTCGCTAATCCCTTCTTTATCCAGCCTTTTATAATCGCTGTCGTTTATTTTAGAGACGTACCCCACCACGTGTGCCAGATCCGGGCCGTAGGGGTACTGGCGATCTTCATAACTGTTGATATCGACGCCGGTATACTTGAATTGATTAACAGAGAAACGGGCCACTTCTTCCGCCGATAGCTCGGTTTTCAACACCACCGGCTTGTAGCGGCTGGCGTTGTGCAGATTATGGGTAAACGTCTCGATATCGTCGGCAGAAAGATCGACTATTGGCGTCAGTTCAGCCAGTAACGCCTTCATATCATGCACTTTATAAGGCACAACTTCGATGTCATACCAGGTAACATTTTTTACCAGCGGCGTACCGTTACGGTCGAAAATAATCCCACGCGTGGGCGCGATGGGGATCATCTTGATATCGTTTTGATTGGAGCGCGTTTGATAGTATTGATTTTGCTCAATCTGCAGATGCCAGAGATTGATGCCAAGCGTGACAAAACCCGCCAGCACAACGCCAAAGGCCACCAGTGCCCTGCGAACAAACAGCTTTTCTTCTTCTGCAAAATCTCTGAATTTCATTCACTGCCAATCAGGTAGTCTTTTATTTACCCGCTACATGATAGAGATTACGCAACAAATCACGACCTGAAAGATGCGTCCCGGCCAGGTAAAGTGTGACATTTGTTGAAGTTGTAACAGAATGGCTGCCTTTTTTAAAAGAGTGATGATTATTACCGCTGCCGCTGCTCATAAATAATATTTATTTTTTCCGCCTTCTGGCGAAAATTTATGACCATTAAACGAGAATGCTGTTTCTGCTGATAACGCGCCGTGACTATAAAATTCAAATTATTTTTCCGCTCTGTTTATTATTTTTGGCTATCAGCCATACGCGGCTAATTCGACGTGGGCGTTTTATATTTTTTACGAACAGGCCTCTTTGGAGCAGTCTGAGTCCGTTACCCAAATTTATTGCTGATTTTGCCTGGCCTGCGGAAAGCCGCCTGCGTTAAGCGGAAAAGATCGGCCTGTGACCACGGCTGACGCTGATACCCACCCTGCGTACAGCATCAGCATTAACCGCTTAGTGAAGTTGCCAGCATTGGCGTAATAATCGACCGACATGACGTTGTCATCAGGCAACCTGTTTTACCGCCATCCATTAAGAGGTTTTTATGTCAGGGTTATTTTCCCCTTTTACCTTAAAAGACGTGACGTTACGCAACCGTATCGCCGTACCGCCAATGTGTCAGTACAGCGCTGAAGATGGGCTGAGCAACGAGTGGCACCGCGTTCATTATGCCAGCCTGGCCCGTGGCGGCGCAGGTCTGGTGATTGTCGAGGCGACGGCGGTTGCGCCGGAAGGGCGTATCACGCCCGGCTGCCTCGGTATCTGGAACGACGAGCAGGCTGAGAAACTGGCGATCATCGCCCGTGATATCAAGGCGGCAGGCGCGGTGCCGGGTATTCAGATTGCCCATGCGGGCCGCAAAGCCAGCGCTAACCGTCCGTGGGAAGGCGACGATCATATCGCGAAAACCGACCCGCGCGGCTGGGAAACGCTGTCGCCGTCCGCTACCGCTTTCGGTGCTAACCTGCCGCAGGTGCCGCACGAAATGACGCTGGAAGAGATTGCCCGCGTTCGCGATGATTTTGCCGTGGCGGCACAGCGCGCGCGTGATGCCGGCTTCGAGTGGCTGGAGCTGCATTTCGCACATGGCTATCTGGCACAGAGCTTCTTCTCCGTGCACGCTAACCAGCGTCAGGATCAATATGGCGGCGATTTCGAAGGGCGCAGCCGCTTCCTGCTGGAAACGCTGGCTGCCGTACGTACACAGTGGCCGGATAACCTGCCGCTGACGGCGCGTTTCGGCGTGATTGAATACGACGGTCGTGACGAAGAGACGCTGACAGAGGCGATTACGCTGACGAAAAAATTCCGCGAAGGCGGCCTGGATCTGCTCAGCGTCAGCATCGGCTTCTCCACGCCGGACGCTAATATTCCGTGGGGCCCCGCTTTCCTGGCGCCAGTTGCCGAGCGCGTGCGCCGTGAAGCGGATATTCCGGTGGCTTCCGCGTGGGGTATTGATGCGCCGTTAATTGCTAACGAAGCCGTTGAGAAAGGTCAGCTGGATCTGGTCATGGTTGGTAAAGCACACCTGGCCAACCCTAACTGGTCCTATCAGGCCGCGCGGGCGCTGAAAAAAGAGCAGCCTTCATGGGTGCTGCCAGCGCCTTATGCACACTGGCTGGAGCGCTATCGCGTTAGCGAGTAAAACCCTGGCAGAAGGTCTGGCGACCTTCTGCCGCTTTCTACTGTAGCCGGGAAAGCGACGATGCTGCGCGCCACGATGGCGGATCCCGCAACCCCAGATAGCTCTTGTTGAAGCCGGAATAAAGATTAAGAATTTCTTTATAGCAGACCAGCGCCATATCATTGATTTTCATCATCCCCAGTTTGCGTACCGCATTCTGCTTATGGGAGCTAATCGTTTTAACCGAAATATTAAATTTTCGGGAAATAAAGATAGCCGAGTGGCCGGAAGCCAGCTCTTTCAGGATCAGCGTTTCCTTTCGGGAGAGCTGATTGTAGTGTGAAGCTTCATAGTTCGGGATAGCTTTTAATAAAGGAATGTATTTTTTAAAGGTGCTTTTCTTGGAGATAAGCCAGTAAGGATGGAAGCCTTTATGCTCATCCTGTAAGGGAAGGTCGACAATAAAAACAATATTGATACCGAAATAATCAATATTTTTCGCCATGCCCAGTTTGGTATGGCAATTAGTAAAGTTGATATCAATGATCACGGTATCTTCTTTTGTTAACTTACCGGGGCGGAATTGAGTTAGCCAGCCTTCATAGCTAAATCCTTGCATCGCTATGCCATTTGCCGCCAGAAAGTATTTTAGCCCGGCCACAAAGTACATATCGTCGGAAATAACATATATGCACATAAATCCCTCTTTATCCTGTCCCTGTTACAGCTGAAAAAAAACCTCGCTTTTTTCAGTAGTAGTTAATGGTAAATGTAACGGTCGCATCTGCTCTTCCTGCACTTACGGTCGATTCGGTCTGAATGTAACGAGCGACAAGCGGCATAGACTGCGTGGTCGCCGCACTGTTTTGCATGCTGTAATCCTTGCTGCTGGCAAAATCTACCAGCAAGGGAGAAGCATCAGATTTATTGCCATAAGCCATCTGAATGCCGACGCCTGTGGCGCTGCCGCTGCCCGTTTTTATGCCAAGAATACCGTTAGCGCTGTCGATAATGGCGGTATTAGGTGACAGCGTCAGATTTAAAATGTTGTTGGTGATAGCACCCATGCCGCTGGCGCCGTTGTCGGAAGTCCAGGTATTTCTGCCGTCGTTCAGCGTCCCGTAAAAGCGAGGGCAGTTAACTAAGTTAATGGTGGCATCTTTCCATTCGGTGGTTTTCCCTGTTCCCGTAAAATACTCAGCGATGTCATATTTTCCCATCTCGACGGTGACGTCCGGCGTTTGACAGGTTTGCGAAACGATATTTATCGCCCCGGAAAAGTTCAGGCTCCCTAAATTTATCGCCGAAATACCCGGCGCCTCAAAATCATATTTCACCGTAGGCAGCTGCGATCCGATAAGCGTGCCAGGTGTGATCGCGCCGGTTTTAATCAGCACCACGTCAAATTCAAAGCCGCCCTCCGCGTTCCAAACGTTACTGTCGTATTGAGTTTCTCGCCGCCATGGCTGATAGCTGAAAGGAACGGTGTAGTAGGTCAGATTATAGGTATAAATAGCTATGCCTATACCCGCTACGCCGGTTTCATACACTTTGCCGGCGCGAAACGAGCTGTCTGACCAGTCAGACTCTTTGTTAGGCGTCGTGTTGCTGTAATACCAGTTAATAGTGGGTTGATAGCTCTGTGTATTATCGCAATAAATATTTGTAGGCCGGGAGGGCTTAAAATACTGGCGATAAATGACGGTGCCGTTACTGACCCCTGGCCCGATGGTCAGATTGCTGCTTTGTAAGGGCAGCGTAAAATTCATAACGCCATAGCCTTCCAGCAGGCGACAACTCAGGGCAAAAGCCTGCTGGCTCCAGACCATGGCGATAGCCAGCAGAGCGAATAACGGGGCGGACCGGCAATATTTTTGTATTAAACGACTCTTCATGTCTTCAATCCGTATCAACTGTGACTTTGACGGGATGACGGCGGCGCCTCTGCCATGGTTCCCTCTGGCTGCGCGGTTTTTTCAATGGCCTCGCAAACGCTTTCAAAACGCGGTATTTCACGCTGGCGGTCGGTTTCCGCCTGTGGCATCAGGATATAGCTCAGGCTGCATTGCATATCCGGCGCGTCTCCCCATTTAACACGCAGCTTGTCCCGCTGCGCCTGGACGCGTGCATAGACTTCGCCGCCCTGGCCGACGGTACCAACATGGTTGCCTTTGCTGTCCAGCACCTCGGCACCGAAGGCCACAGGCTCACCCTGGAAGGTGGCCGCAATCAGCACCGCTGTGCCGCTGCGCGTGCCGTATTTCAGCTTCACTACGGCGCCTGATAACGGCGCTACTTTCAGCGAGGTGGTATCCAGCTCCACATCGCTGGCGGCCCCGCCAGGATCCAGCGTGACTTCGTTCAGCTGATAGGGATCCAGATAAGGCACGGCAGCGTAGCCGTTCCAGTCAACGTAAACGCCAGGATAGGACGAGACGCTGGCGCCCTGGGCGCCTTTGGCCTCGACCAGCGCGAAGGTATCGGAGGTGTAAGGCGTTAGCGTCACGCCGCCGGAATGGCCAATAACGGTACCGCTCATCCCGGCAGACGCGCTGTAATAGTTGCTGCCTTTGCCGTACGAAGCGCTCAAAGAAGAAACGGCGCTGCGCCATGAACCGTTAACCGTGCCGCTGCTGCCCGTGCCCTGATTGGCATTGGCGGCGCTGACGCCGTAAGAAAACTGGCCAAGCTTACCGCCCGTGCCGGATATGGCTGCCTGTTCTGAGGTTCGCCCGTTGCTGTTATGCGCTAAATCAACACGCAGCTGGGGCGTGTAGCTGCTGCTGTTGCCCAGCGGCAGGCTGAAGTTCAGCAGATAGTTGTTCTCGGCCTCGCCGTACAGCGTCCAGGTGCGGTTAACGCTAAGACCCCATGAGAGATTTTTATAGCGATTGTTGTAGCCCAGCTGGTACTGCTTGCTGTTGCCGTCGCGGTTCCAGTAATCCTGTAGCGAGCTGCTGGCGTAAAGGGTTCCCCAGCGCTCCGGCAGCCCTTGACTGACCGTAGCGATAAAACGGTTTTTGGCGCGCCAGATTGCGCTGGTTGACAACCCGTCGGCAACCGCTTCCCGCGTCTGCATCGCCGTCATAAATCCCATATAGCCGCTGGTGGAAAAACGGTAGGCCGCCAGCGACACTTTGCTGCTGGTAGCGCTGACGGTTTTGCTGTAGCTGAGCTGAAAGCTCTGCCCGCTCATGGATGCCGCCGTATCTTCGGCGGTCCCGCCCAGATGGGTGCGGGCCTGAGTGGCATCCAGCGCAAAAGCGCCGATTTCGGTACCAAGCGCCAGGCCCGATTGCAGCGCATAGTAGTTCTGGCTCGCCTGGAAACCGCCATAGGCGGTAAGCATGTTGGTCAGGCCATATTGCAGCGTAGCCTGATAGAGGGCGGGCTTTTCCGACAGCGAGCTGCTGCGCAGCCTGCCGGCGGTAACGGAGTAGCGGCTGTTGCCCGGCCTGAGCAGCTGGGCAACAGAGGAGTAGGGCACTTCAAAATATTGTTCGCTGCCGTCAGACTCGCGTACGGTGACCGCCAGGTTGCCGCCGTAGCCGGTGGGATAGAGGTCGTTAATTAGAAACTCGCCCGGCGGCACGGTGGTTTCGTAAATAACCTGGCTGCCCTGACGTACGGTCACCCTGGCGTTAGTGCGCGCCACGCCGTGGATCTCTGGCGCATAGCCGCGCAGCGAGTTCGGCAGCATTCTTTCATCACTTGCCAGCTGTACGCCGGAAAAAGGCAGCGTTTCAAACAGCAAGCCTGAGGTATTCGCCTGGCCAGCCAGCAGACGGCTTTCCAGGGCGGGAATATCCCGCTGCACATAGGTATTAAGGGCGCTATATTTTTTCTGGCCGTGCTCAACCCAGTTCCAGCTGCCGTTATGGCGCAGATACCAGCTGGCGATATTTAATCCCGCCCGGATGCTGGCATAGACGGATTGATAGCGGGTTCCCCCGCTTTCGCTGGTGTAGGCGCTGGCATTATAAGCCAGTAGCGCTGCCGGAATGCCGCTGTCCCAGCGGTCCTTGCTTATCGCTCCTCGCGCGTTTCGCGCCATATAAATTTGCGGAACGATAATATCAAGCCGCTGTTCGTTACTGTCGTAATTGACGGCGATCTCGGGAATTTTTTTCTTCAGATCGTAACAGCCCCGGCCGCGCTCATCCTGCTCAAAAAAATTTGCGGGTATCCGGCCTGCATCGAAGGCGATTCTTTTTATCAGCTCTTCTTTTAAGCAGGGCAGAACGTTTTTGTTCTTATCGGCGCTGAATTCAATATCGTAATTTCCCAGCAGGTCATTATTAACGTAAACCGCCGTTCGATAGATGCCGGGCAACGCCGCCGCACCGTTAGCGAAGCGGCCGAGATCGATAGCGCTGCCGTCGCTGACGTTAAGAAATGTAGGATCGAACTCAACATTTTTGGCAACTTCCTGCGGTGCAGAAGGGGAAGGTTCGATCGCATAGGCTGAAGAAATAAAAGGAAGGAGCAACACCAGCTGCGCTTGCTTCCATCTTTTTCCTTGTGGCGAGGCGTTTTCCATAAAAATCCTTTTTATAAAAAACCTGATTAAGCGTCATTAATCTGTCCCGATGACGTAGAGTAGAATATCTATTAATTGACTTGCGCATCGACGCTGATAGAGGCGCCATAATCATTGATATAATTTACCTTTATTTTGTCCCCAGGGTTTGCTGCAGCAGTAAAGCTGGCTTCAGAAAAAGGCGCGATCGTATCTGCCTCGGTATTTTTATCATTAATAACTATATTGGTCAGCGAGATATAATAAGGCGTAGGATTATTGGCTATCAGCTGCTGCCCGTTTTTTTTCCAGACAATTTTTTGTGCGGCATCGTTAGCGTTTCCTTTCAAACCGACGGGACGGAAAAAGAATTTAATGCGCGAGCGAAAGGCCATTTGCAGCAGGTTGCTGTCTTTAAGCAACGGGTTTTTAGCCGGAATTTCCAAAACGTTCAGCCAGTAGATGCTTTCCCGATCGGCCGGCAGCGGCTTCCCGGTATAGCTGATACGCAGCGTCTGGCCTTTCTCCGGCTCCACGCGGTTGATGGGCGGCGTCAGGACAAAAGGCACATGGATAGTTTCCGGTTTGGCTTTTACATCGCCGTCATCGATCCAGCTCTGGATCAGCACCGGCTTTTTTCCTTTATTGGCTAATTTTACGCTGACTTCTCTGGCGTCCGAGGGATAAATAACCCGGGTGCCGGTAATCACTACGCTGGCAGAAGCCGTGTAGCTAAACGCCAGCAATAAAGAAGCGTTTAAACCGGACAAAAATAAGCGAGAAAATTTATTCATACTAACCTTCTGTAAAAAGCAGAGAGACGGCATCTCTCTGCGGGGAGGTTTTATTTATACTGAAGAGCGTAAACCACGCTGCTGCTAACCATACCAGGGGCGGCCTTTGCTCCTGTTATTTCTTGTGCATTGTAGCGAACGGCGTATTCTAATGTTGCGGTTCCATCTGTAGTCACGGGTTTATAAATCGCACTTTCTTTTTGATTATCACTACCAATAAAAATAGATTTATAATTATTGTTATTAGCATCTAACAGCTCCAGCGTGACGTCTGATGTTTCCGTGGCATCGCTCTTGTTTATCAGATGTCCCTTATCATTAACGGTAGTGCCATGCTGGAAGAAAGCCGATACCGTTGTCTTATTATCTGCCAGCGTACAATCCGTCAGTTGCATAATGAAATGCGTATCACCTGCGGTGGCACCCTTCGGCAGAGCAGAAGTTTGAAGCACCGGCAGGTCAACATTACCGTCCGAATTTCCTGATCCGTTGACATTTACCTTACAGGTGGAGGAGGTGAGTTGGCCGTTAAAGGTAATGGTGCCCGAAGACTCCGTAGAAACAGAGTCCGCCTGGGCAGTCACGCCGGTAAACGCGGTTGCCAGCGCAGCAGCAATCAGCAATTTTTTCATTGAACATCCTTATTTTCATCATGTTAAAATAAATCCCATCTTGTCGTTGGGATTGTTATTTTTCCCTGAGGGGAAGTATTTGCAGTGGTTTTATCTACAAATTCTTAGTATCGAAGTAGTAAATAGGCGTGACGCGCTCTTTATTAATGCAGAATCCCCTGACGTGATCCTCTTCTGTCCGGGTGATAAAATCTTCAGCAATACCAAGCGTTGAAAGTTTGTTTCTCAGGCAGTGCATGACCTGCCAGAGCCGCTGTGATGAAGAGCTCAGGCCATACTTGTCCCACACATTGGTTAATATTTCTTCATTGCCGATAACTTTACTGTCGGCATTTTCCAGCAGGTAAATAAAAAGGCGCATCATGGTTTTTCTTAATTTTATTGCGCTGGTGCCCTTTTCGTTTGCCAGTAGTTTGATATTAATGATCCGGCTCTGGTTAATATTAACCTGGATGTCGGGCTCAATCATGTAACCGTAGACTTTTGCGCTTTCCCAATCCATTACCTTTCCTCCATGAAAACCAGACCGATTTTTTCAAAACGTGTCAAACGGAAACTCTTTCCTGAGTGCGGCTATAGTAACTGTTGAGATAAATCCATCTCAACACTTACTTTATTCTTTTATAAAGGGGGTATTATTTGTTAATTAAAGGGGGGAATGGCTACTTAAGGTTTTTTTTGTGGTTTTTTATATCAATGCATGCAGGTGTTTAAGGTTTTTATTTCGTCAAAAGGGGTAAGTCGATCATCAAACGGAAAATCTATTTTAGCCTGATATTTTAGAATAAAATATTAGATAATTTCTGCCATTACTGCTAATGATTCACAATCATGACGGTTTTTTTTAACACTTGTCGATTCCGGTAACTAAAAAAAATTAAATTTTTCCTTAGTTATTGTCATACGTTAGTGTCAGGCTCTGGTTAAAAATTAAAAATAACGTTTTTACTAATGGTTCAGGTAAGTGAAGTCATCTGGCCTGCCAGCCAGGATTATTCTCAGGCCTGAATTAATGGTTGATATTTTATAGCTCATAGTTGGTTGGTGTTTTTAATGGGAATAGTCTCATATTTTTTTATTTTTACAATAGTTGCACAGAATAATTTTCTTTCTTCAGTAAAATAGCAAAAAGGAGAAAGTTATCTCTCTCCTCTGTTATTTACAGCGCGGCGGCGATAGCGGCGCCCAGATCCGTCGTTCTTCCCGAACCGCCAATGTCCGGGGTTAACCGTATTTTATTTTCACTGCTCAGCACGCGTTCAATGGCTGCTACCACCGCTTCCGCCGCCTCGCTATGGCCCAGATGCTCAAGCATCATCGCGCCGCACCAGATTTGACCTATCGGATTGGCGATGCCTTGACCAGCGATGTCCGGTGCAGAGCCATGTACGGGTTCGAATAAGCTGGGAAAGGTACGTTCAGGATTAATGTTAGCGGAAGGCGCAATACCGATGGTTCCGGTGCAGGCCGGCCCCAAATCGGAAAGAATATCGCCGAACAGATTGCTGGCGACAACCACATCGAACCTGTCCGGATGCAGGACAAAGTGCGCCGTCAGAATATCAATATGGTATTTATCCACCGCCAGGTCGGGATAATGCTCGTGCATCGCCGCTACGCGGCTGTCCCACCACGGCATGGTGATGGCAATGCCGTTGGATTTGGTGGCGGAAGTCAGATGGCGGGCCGGACGCTTTTGCGCCAGCTCAAAGGCGAACTTTAAAATGCGGTCCACGCCGGTACGGGTCATTACCGTTTCCTGAATAACAATTTCTCTCTCCGTATTGGGAAACATCGTTCCGCCAACGCTGGAGTATTCACCTTCGGTATTCTCACGCACTACGTAGAAATCGATGTCACCAGGCTGGCGATCGGCCAGCGGGGATTTGATGCCGGCCAGCAGCCTCACCGGACGCAAATTAACGTACTGATCGAACTGGCGGCGGAACTGGAGCAGCGAGCCCCACAGCGAGACGTGATCCGGCACGATTTCGGGCCAGCCGACGGCGCCAAAGTAGATAGCGTCAAACGGCTTAAGTAAGGCAAACCAGTCGTCCGGCAGCATTTTACCGTGCTGCTGATAATAGTCCGCGCTGGCAAAATCAAACCAGACCCACTCCAGCACGATGCCGAATTTTTCTGCGGCGGCGCTGATAACCTTTACGCCTTCCGGCATCACCTCTTTGCCGATCCCGTCACCGGGGATCACGGCAATTTTGTAGTTTGCTACGGACATTGCGCTTCTCCTGGAAAGTTAGCTTTTCGCCCTGAGTCTATTGCAGCATTATGGTTAAATAATTAGCCTGGAATTCAATGCAATGTTAACTAAAGGTAAAGAGTTGGCGACAACCAGCGAGGATCTGCGCTTTTTTACCCACGTGGCCAGACTGACCAGTCTGACGGAGGTCGCCCGGGAACTGGGATTAAGCCTGCCGGCCGTCAGTAAACGACTGACGCAGTTGGAAGAGAAGCTGGGCGTACAGCTGGTCAGACGAACTACCCGACGCCTGGAGCTGACGCCGGAAGGGCTGCTTTACGCCGAAGGCGCGGAGCCGATCCTCAGCCAGCTGGCGCAGCTGGAAGAGGAGCTGGGCGGCGAAAGCGCTATGCTACACGGCACCTTACATATCAACGCTTCCTTTGGTTTTGGACGTCGTTACGTTGCGCCTCTGGTTTCAGATTTTGCCGCGCAACATCCGGCGTTAACGCTTAATTTACAGCTATCCAGCCAGCCGCTGAACTTCCTTAATGCAGGTATAGATGTGGATATCCGCGTAGGCAGCGTGCCGGATTCCCGTTTGATTGCACGCCGTATAGCGGCTAATTATCGCGTGGTATGCGCCTCGCCGGACTATCTGGCCCGTTATGGTGTACCACAGCGCGTTGAAGATCTGGCGCAGCATAATTGTATTGTGCTGCGCCAGCATGAGTCGGATGCCGCTATCTGGCGATTCAGCAAGGCGGGTAAAGAGCATCGGCAGAAAGTACAGGGAAGCCTGACCACAAATGATGGTGAGGTTGCCATGCGCCTGGCGCTGGATGGCCATGGTCTGATCCTGCGCTCGTGGTGGGATGCACGCGAAGCGATCCTGGCCGGCAAGCTGGTTCAGGTGCTCACTTCATATCAGCTGCCTTCAGCGGATATCTATGCGGTTTATGCTCATAGCCGACAGACGCCAAAAAGGATCCGCTGTTTTACCGACTATCTGCATGAGCGTTTCGAAGCGCTATTTACAGACGAGAAGAAATAAAAGGGGTTGCGCGCTCATGATGTTCCTGGCAGCAGAAGTAGCAGGCTTTTACGCGGTTGCCAAACCGGGCTTTGGCCACGGTTAATGCCTGGAGAGGGGCATAGCAGCTGCCGATAAACGCCAGCTTATTTTTCCCGGGCATTTTCTGGCAGCCTCGGCGGTGTAACAGATGAAAATCCATTTGTTCTGGTCGTTGGGTCACATAATAGTATTCAGCTTGCATTTTCCCTTTCACTCTTGGCAGGCGATAGCAGATGACTTTATGATAATTTTAATAAGATTATTTTAACGCGGAACTATCGGAAAATGTGCCGTCCCGTTGATTTACAGATAAATGCGTATAAGGCAAGTTAAGTGGCGTTAATTAATGGGCGCGGCGGGCACTTGTTTTTCTTATTAATAGCAGGTTCAGAGGTTACATGGTGTGTACAGATTTACAGAAAACCTTAATAAACGTGATTTATATTGGTAGTAAAAATATGCGCGTTTACCGAAACTGTGGGTAGCCGTTCCGCTGCAAAAAAGATGCAAATAAGAAGACACATTGCAGCGCCTTCAGATCCGTAACAAGCTGAGTCGATTGGCTGAATATGTAACAGCGCTCTGTTACCCGTTTGCCCTTGCTCCCTGAACGTAGTGAAAGATGCTGTAACAAAGATAATCCATAACCTGAGTGACTAACGGCCCGTCAGCGGCAGGCCGCCGGCCCTTTAGTCGGTTTTTTTCGGCAGCATGACGCTTAAACAGTCGTCGATGCTTTGGCGAGTTCGGTTTTTATCCTGCTCGCTGAGCTGCCGGTAACGCTGAATTGCGCCCTGTGCCGAATGCTTGTCGAAAGCTACTTTGTCCACCGCGTAGGAAGCGTTTTCGTTGGTAATCACCTCGCGCAATTTGTCAGGGAAATCTGCCGAGTCTGGCGTGTCATGCATATCCTTGATCGCCACGCAGGCGGCGGCATAATAGTGCGGATCCTGCTCCGGAGGGAGGAAGGTCAGATAAAGCCCGCCGACGATAGCCAGCAAAGCTACAATGGCGATAGTTTTGCGTTTCATACAGGTTGTTTTTACTGAAGTGGTGGCGGCGAGCTTAACGTTTCCGGCGCCTTTTCGCCAGGTTAACGCCTTTGCCGTTACAGGCGGACAAAAGAAAGAGGATTGAACGTTTTCCATCAACCCGGCGGCCTGCGAAAATAGCCGGCAGCGGCAAAACTGCTAACATGGTGGTTTAACATCATGAACGAGTTGCTATGAACAACTATCACTACTTTTCCCGCTTTGCGGCGCTGGCTGGTTTTTCCGCGTCGCCGTCTGCTGATTTCGCCACCCTTAGTGCACTACATCAGCGCTGGCCTGCTCTTATTCCCTTCGAAAACATAGAGGTTTTGCTGGGCAGGCCGGTCAGTATCGACGTAGAGAAGATTGCCGACAAGCTGCTGAGCAAACAGCGGGGAGGCTACTGCTTTGAGCATAATCTGCTGTTGCGACAAATCCTTGAAGAAATTGGCTTCAGGGTTACGCCGCACCTTGCACGCGTGCTGTGGGGACAGGATAAGCCGGACGCGACGCCGCAAACGCATATGCTGTTAACCGTGGCGCTCGACGGCGTGCGGTATCTGGCGGATGTCGGTTTTGGCGGCGTCAGCCTGACCGCGCCTTTACGGCTGGAGGCGGGCGAACAGCAGGGTTACCGTCTTGAGCGGTTCAGCCAGGAAGAGTGGCTGCTGTCGATGAAAAGCGGCGGCAGCTGGCGGTTGATGTATCGGTTTGCCGATGGCGCCTGCGAACAGGCGGATATTCTTGTCGCCAGCCACTTTGTTGCCACGTATGACGAGTCGCTGTTTCGCCATAATCTGATGATGGCGAAAATAATAAACGGGCAGCAGACCAATCTGTTCAACCGGCATCTTACCGTCTACGGAGAGGAGAAAAGGCAGCAGGAAGCCGCGTCTTTTACCGACTTTCGCGCGTTAATCCTCTCCTTTTTCACGGCGGACAACGTGTTGAGCGAGACGGAAATACGGGCAATTTACGAAAAAGTTGGCTGAAATCATATAGAGGCATAAAAGCATGAAGGCAGACCGATGGCCTGCCTTATTCAGATCCTTTACGCAAAACTACGCGGCAGACGAGCTGTCGGCTGGGGTAGTTAATCCGGTCAGGATATTCGACAGGAAGGAAAGCTTCGCATAGGTGCGAGACAGTCCTATAGCCTGATACGTCAGTTTTTTGATGCTCCAGCTATCCGTCGTGGTAGAAATAGCATCAACGGTGGTTTGCAGTTTGGTTGAGACATTTTCCATAGCCGAGTTCAGGCCGGTGATAACGTCAGTCAGACCAGCGCCGCTAACCATTTGTACTTCATTATGGCTGATTTCTCTCATTACTTTCTCCTTGTATATAAGGTTAATACAGCGGAGTTAATATATTTATCTCTGCCGCTTGCGTAAAGGGCGAAAATTCCTGAATAGAATATATCCGCACGAATAGCCTGGATATAAAGGGCGCATCCCTGTCAGTGCTTTCTTATTAATGAATTTAACAGGAGTTTATTGCGCACTACAGGTGGTAAATATTGGAATGATTAATAACGGGGTGAGTTTGAATGGTGAGTATTATTTATTTGTGATTTAAATTATTTATTATCTATATATTTATTCCTTTTAAATAAATTACCGAAAAATGGCCGGAAGTCATTGACCATGCGCTGCCTGTCGCTCTCTTTTACCCTGCACCGGGCGGGCGTTTTTTCAGGCGGAAAAGCTTACCGACACCGATCATTTTGCTAACAGCGGCAGCAGGGCGTGGACGACAGGCATAAAGGTTTCCGTCATTGCTTCCGCCTCTACGCAGGCGTAGCCGAGGATCAGGCCGCGTCTTTTCGCCTCGCCCCTGTAGTAAACCGAAAGCGGGCGAGTCCAGATCCCCTGTTGCTCCAGCACGTAAGCGAGGGCGACGTCGTCAATTTCCGGCGGCAGCGCAAGGATCAGATGCAGGCCGGCATGGCTGTCCTGGCCGATAAATTCCGCGCCCAGCTCCCGGCGGATCGTCCCGACCAGCGCCTCGCGTCGCTGGCCGTAAAGCTGTCGCATACGGCGTACGTGCGCCGCATAGTGGCCTTCACGAATAAATTCCGCCAGCGCCAGCTGGGTCAGGCCGTAGCCGCCCCGGTAAAGTTCGGAATGGGCCACTTTCAGGCGGGCCGTCAGCGAGTCGGGCACCACCATATAGCTGGTGCGCAGCCCCGGATAGAGCGTTTTGCTGAAGGTGCCCAGATAGATGACGTTTTCATCCTGCGCCAGCCCCTGTAGCGCCGGTACCGGGCTTTCACCAAAGCGAAACTCGCTGTCGTAATCGTCCTCGATGATAATGCTGCCCCAGGCCTGCGCCTGGCGGAGCAGCGCCTGACGACGCGCCAGGCCCATCACGGCGCCGGTCGGATATTGATGGGAAGGCGTTACGCAAATCAGCCGTGGCGGCGCGACGCCTGCGGGCAGCGTCATGCCTTCGTCGTCTACCGCAATCGGCACTGTTTCCAGGCCGTTGATTTCCAGCACGCTGCGATGGCCCCAGTAGCCCGGCTCTTCTACCCAGACCCGATCGCCGGGATTGCAGAGCATTTTCGCCAGCAGATCCAGTGACTGATGCGTCCCGGAAGCGATCAGGATCTGCTCCGGCGTGCATTTAACCGAACGCGCCACGCGCAGGTAATCCGCCAGCGCATGTTGCAGCGGCGCGTAGCCGCCGTGCTGCGAGTAACTCAACGTTTCTACCGGCAGCCGCAGGTTCAGGCGGCGCGTGATTTTATGCCAGGTTTTATGCGGAAAATGCCGTACGTCCGGCACGCCGGGCATAAAGGCTCCCCACTGACGCTGGCTGGCGCCGGCGCGGTTCAGCAGCTGCTCGCCCCGGCGGGAAAGCGCGATCTGCCCTGATGGCACGTCGGCGGAAACGATCCGTTCCACCGCCGAAAGATCGCTTTCCGGCAGACTGGCGCTGACAAAGGTGCCGCTGCCCGCGCGGGTGGTGAGATAGCCTTCCGACTGTAGCTGCTCATAAGCGGCCATCACCGTATTGCGCGATACGCCTAGTTCGGCGGCCAGATCGCGCGAGGCGGGCAGGCGAGTGCCGGGCGCAAGCATCCCTTTCTGAATGGATTGCTGTAAGGCGTCGTAAAGACGCTTGCCCAGCGTGCCTGCGGCCGTCTGTCCAAGCCGGCAGGCGACCAGATCACCGACGAGTGTGCGCAAAGTGGCTCCCTAAAATAGTCAAAACTGGCTCTGGATAATAGCACCCCATCAGCGCTAAAAATCAAGGTAATTCAGGTACAACCCGGCTTCCCGTAACGAGGAGTAAAACATGAACGATTCCATCCGTCAGCGCCGTCTGGACGCCACACCGCGCGGTGTGGGCGTAATGTGCGATTTTCTGGTCGAGCAGGCTGAAAACGCCACGCTTATCGATACGCAGGGGCGTGAATACATCGACTTCGCGGCGGGGATCGCCGTGCTGAATACCGGCCACCGTCATCCGAAAGTGATCGCTGCCGTGCAGCAGCAGCTGACCCGTTTTACCCATACGGCTTTCCAGGTTATTCCTTATGAAAATTATATCGCGCTGGCGGAGCGCCTGAACGAGCTGGCGCCGATAGCGGGCAAAGCGAAAACCACTTTTTTCACCACGGGCGCGGAAGCGGTGGAAAACGCGGTGAAAATCGCTCGCGCCGCGACCGGGCGTCCCGGCGTCATTACCTTTACCGGCGCGTTTCATGGCCGCACCATGATGACGATGGCGCTGACCGGCAAGGTCGCGCCCTATAAAACCGGCTTTGGCCCTTTTCCCGGCTCGGTGTTCCACGCCCGCTATCCCAACGAGCTGCACGGCGTCAGCGTGGAGGATGCGCTGAAAAGCCTGGACGATATCTTCCATTGCGATATCGCGCCGCAGGAAGTCGCCGCCATTATCTTTGAGCCGATTCAGGGCGAGGGCGGTTTCAACGTCGCGCCGCCGGAATTTGTCAGCGCGCTGCGCCACCTGTGCGACGAGCACGGCATTCTGCTGGTGGCTGATGAGATCCAGACGGGCTTTGCGCGTACCGGTAAGGTGTTCGCCAGCGAATACTACCCGGATGCGAAACCGGATCTGCTGACAATGGCGAAAAGCCTGGGCGGCGGTTTCCCGATTTCCGGCGTGGTTGGCCGCGCCGAAGTGATGGACGCGCCGGGTCCTGGCGGGCTGGGCGGTACCTACGCCGGCAACCCGGTGGCGGTGGCGGCGGCCCACGCGGTGCTGGATATCATCGAGGAAGAGCGGCTCTGCCAGCGTGCCGACAGGCTCGGCGCGGCCCTCAGCGAAGCCCTTATCGGCACCCGCCATCCAGCCATCGCTCAGGTACGCGGACGCGGCTCGATGATTGCAGTGGAATTCAATCATCCTGAAACCGGCGCGCCGGACAGCGCTTTTGCCCGCGATATTCAGCAGCGAGCGCTGGCGCAGAACCTGATCCTGCTGACCTGCGGCGTGCACGGTAACGTGATCCGTTTCCTTTATCCGCTGACCATTCCGGACGAGCAGTTCAGCCGCTCGCTAACCATTCTGACCTCGATCCTGAAAGCCTAAGGCATTCCCGGCTGCGTCACGCGGCCGGGCATATTTCGACAGACCTTTCACTTACTGACGCCCAAAGCGGGCTGCATCACGCGGCCATAAATGTTCTGCCTTATTTCCCGCCCGTTTCCGCTCGCAGCTTGTTAAACTGCGGCGGCGGCTGGCGAAAACGGCGGGTCAGCCAGGCCAGATAAAGCACGCCGAGCACTGCCCAAATCAGCCCCATCGTCAGCGATGTCGCCTCCAGGTTGATCCACAGTACCGCGACCGTGGCGGCGCCCACCATCGGCAACACCAGATAATGCAGCTTCTCCTTCCAGGTGCGATTGCGGCCTTCGCGGCGGTAAAAGTGGTTAAATACGGCGAGATTCACAAAGGTAAAGGCCACCAGCGCGCCGAAATTAATCAGCGCCGTCGCCGTTACCAGGTCGAAATACTGGGCGGAAAGCGCCACGATGCCGACCATAATCACGTTAAGCGCGGGCGTGCGCCATTTGGGATGCACGTAGCCGAACACCCTGGCCGGAAAGACATTATCCCGGCCCATTACGTACAGCAGACGGGAAACGCTGGCATGAGACGCCAGGCCGGAGGCCAGCGTATTGATAAAAGTGGTGCAGAGGAAAATCGACTGAAACAGCTTGCCGCCGACGTAGAGCGCGATTTCCGGCAGCGCCGCATCGGGATTTTTAAAGCGGCTGATATCGGGGAAAAAGAGCTGCATAAAGAACGAGGCGGCAATAAAAATCAGCCCGCCGTAGAGCGCGGTCAGAAAGATGGCGCGCGGAATGGTTTTCCCGGCGTTGTGCGTCTCTTCGGAGAGCGTGGTAACGGCGTCAAAACCGAGAAACGAAAAGCAGACGATGGTCGCGCCGGTCATAATCGGCAGCAGGTGCGCGTTCTGGCTGATAAAAGGCTGTAGCGACCAGACCGTGCCGACGCCTTCACCGCGATACAGACCGTGGATCACCAGAAAAATAAATACGCTGATAATCGCGACCTGAGCCAGCACAAACAGCGTATTGAAGTTCGCCACCAGGCTGACGCTTTTCAGGTTGGCGGCGGTCATGATCGCCACAAAACCCACTACCCATATCCAGGGCGGCACTTCCGGAAACAGGACCGAAAGGTAAATCTTCGCCAGCAGCACGTTGATCATCGGCAGGAACAGATAGTCCAGCAGCGACGACCAGCCGACCAGAAAGCCGACGTGAGGATTGATCGCCTTCTGCGCATAGGTATAGGCGGAACCGGCTTCGGGAAACTGGCGCACCAGCTTGCCGTAGCTGACGGCGGTAAATAATACGCCGGCGAGCGCCAGCAGATAGGAAGCGGGAACGTGGCCGTTGCTGATACCGGAAACGATACCGAAGGTATCGAACACCGTCATCGGCGTCAGGTAGGCCAGCCCCATCATCACAATCTGCCAGAGCTTAAGGGATTTTCTCAGCCCCGGTTTGGCCGGGCTTTCTTCAGTGACGGCAGCCATTAGCAGCCCCCTTGCGGCGGCGCTGAGAGAACAGCCGTGGGCGGCTTAAGGGTATACGGGACGGGCAGATGCACCATTTCCGAACCTCATGATGTAGGGCGTTCCGCCGCCGCTTTTTTTCCTTCGGCGACAGGCGGTACGGGCCGGAAAACCGGCAGAGAGCGCGCTCGTTTCCAGACGGGGCGCATGGGCGAGGCTCTTCCTGAGGCCGGATGCCATCAGGCGTTTTTCAGCATCCAGTCAATTTCCGTATCTGTGATCAACCGCTCAAACTGCGTCAGCTCGTTGCTTTTGCAGGCGTGCCAGACGTGGCTGAAGCGCTCGCCGAGCTGAGCACAGAGCGCCTCGTGCTGGGCGAATTCCCACAGCGCATCGCTCTGACGAATAGGGAATGGCAGCCCGTCCTGCTCCAGCCCGTTGCCCTCGACCTTCGGCGGCAGCGGCAAATCGTTATCCAGACCGTGCAGGATCCCGGCAAAAATGGCCGCCATTACCAGATAAGGGTTGGCATCCGCGCCCGCGACCCGATATTCCACGCGATGATTATCGCGATCGCCACAGGGAATGCGCAGGGCGACGGTGCGGTTATTGTGGCCCCAGGAAGCCTGCGTCGGCACATACATGCCTGCCTGAAAACGGCGATAGGAGTTGATATTAGGTGCCAGCAGCGCCATGGAGGCGGGCATCATCTCGATCATCCCGGCCAGCGAGCGTTGCAGAAGGGGGGAGTCGTTGCCGTGCCGGTCGGCCAGCACGTTCTCGCCCTGGTCGTTCAGCATACTGATATGAATATGCATGCCGCTGCCGGCGTATTCCTCGTAGGGCTTGGCCATAAACGTGGCGTGCATATGATGTTTTTCCGCTACCAGCCGGATCAGGCGCTTCAGCGCCAGCGCATGATCGCACGCTTCCAGCGCGTTGCGGGTATGGTGCAGGTTCACCTCGAACTGGCCTGGCGACGCCTCCGCCAGCGCGCCGTCCGCCGGGATCTTTTGCAGCTGCGCCAGCTCGTCGATATCGTTTAACACGTCGGCAAAGTGGTTGAGATTATCCACGGAGTAGACCTGGCTTTGCATATTGCGATCCTGGGTGCCGGGCGCGCAGGGCGGCTGAAGATAGCCTTCGGCGTCACGCTGCCGATCCAGTAAATAGAACTCCAGCTCTACCGCTACCACGGGATGCAGTCCACGCTGCTGTAGCTGCTGCCACAGGCGGTTAAGGACATTTCGCGGCTCAACGTCAAAGGGAGCGCCATCTTCGTCCAGCATCGTCAACAGCAGCTGGCCGATGGTCTGTGGATCGGCGGCGGAGGGCGTCAGCGTCCCGGCGATGGGCACACAGATGCGGTCGGGTTCGCCGGATGCCTGGCCCAGGCCCGCCGCCTCCACCACGTTGCCCAGAATATCCATCGCGAAAACGGAGGCGGGGAAATAGCAGCCTTTCTCCAGCTTACGCAGCGCCGCCACCGGGATGCGCTTGCCCCGGAAACAGCCGTTAAGATCGGTCAGCATCACATCGACGTAATGGGTATCCGGATAGCGGCTCAGATAGGCTTCGACCTCTCTGGCGAAGGCGCTGCTCCGTCTCTCTTCCGGCTGCTTAAAGTTTTCCACTGCTACAAGGTTAGTTTCCATGATTCACCGCTGTTGGCTTGGTAGGGGATAACAGGATCGCATTCACGTTGTTAAATATAATGCACACAAAAACAATCTGGACGGAAACAAATTGTTTGTCAAATGTTGCATTTGATTTAAAAAAGGGTTATCAAAATACCAGTCAGCGGAAATATTGCGCATTTCAGGTAATTTCAGACGCTTTTGTAAAAAATTCAGTCCGAAACAAGAGGTGAAGCATGGTCGATATATTTTACAGGCCGATTGTCGGGGTGGTGATGTGCAGCAACCCCGTCAAAGGCCAACAAAGTCATACCTTGCAAGATAAGTACCTGAATGCGGTTCTGGACGCGGGCGGTTTACCCATCGCCTTGCCGCACGCGCTGGCAGAGCCGGAATTGCTGGCAGGCGTGATGCCGCTGCTGGACGGCGTGTTGCTGCCGGGCAGCCCCAGTAATATGCAGCCGCACCATTATGGTGAAAACGGCGATGAGCCTGCCGCCGATCCCGGGCGAGATCTTCTGAGCATCGCGCTGATTGCGCAGGCGCTCGAAAGGCGCATCCCCATTTTTGCCATCTGTCGCGGTTTGCAGGAGCTGGTGGTCGCGACGGGCGGTACCCTCTACCGTCGCCTCTGCGACCATCCGCAGTTTCTTGAGCATCGTGAGGACCCGGATCTGCCAATAGATCAGCAATATGCGCCCTCGCATGAGATCAAAATCCAGCCGGACGGATTAATTTCGCAATTGATACCCGGAAGCAAAACATTCTGGGTAAACTCGTTGCACGGGCAGGGCGCAAAAACCCTTGGCCCGCGGCTTCGCGTGGAGGCGTACTCCCAGGACGGGCTGCCGGAGGCGGTCAGCGTGCTCGATCATCCCTACGCGCTGGGCGTACAGTGGCACCCGGAATGGAAAAGCAGCGAATATGCGCTGTCGCGCCTGTTGCTTGAAGGCTTTATCACGGCATGTCAGCAGCATCACGCTGAAAAGCAGCAGCTCTGACTCACATTGAAGGAAATGCGTTTATGAACAATGACGGCCTGGCACCAGGCAAGCGTTTGTCCGGGATCCGCCAGCAACTGGGTCTGTCACAGCGCCGGGTTGCCGAACTGTCTGGATTAACACACAGCGCCATCAGCACCATTGAACAGGACAAGGTCAGCCCGGCCATCAGCACGCTGCAAAAGCTGCTAAAAGTTTACGGGCTGTCGCTGTCCGAATTTTTTGCGGAGCCGGAGATCCCGGACGAGCCTCAGGTGGTGATTAATCCTGACGAGCTGATTGAGATCGGCAGTCAGGGCGTCTCCATGAAGCTTATCCATAACGGCGCGCCGAACCGCACGCTGGCGATGATGATTGAAACTTATCAGCCAGGCACCACCACAGGAGAGCGCATCAAGCATCAGGGGGAAGAGATAGGCACCTTGCTGGAAGGGGAAGTCGTGCTGAAATTCAACGGTCAGAGCTATCATCTGGTGGCGCAGCAAAGCTACGCCATCAACACCGGCATTCCGCACAGCTTCAGCAACACTTCGGCAAAAATTTGCCGCATTATCAGCGCCCATACGCCTACCACCTTCTGATGCCTGACGGCCGCTGCCGCGCGGGCCTGTGAACCACGACGGTGTATTCCTGCGCCTTTTGACGCCATACAGAGCGGCAACGGGCGCGGGTCGCGCCGCAAATATTCACCGAACCGATATCCGTCTGGATCTCTCTGGAGCCGTAAGCATGACTGAACATACGCAAAGCTACTATGCCGCCAGCGCCAACGCCTACACGCCGTTTCCGCCGCTGGAGGAGCCGATCTCCTGCGACGTTTGCATCATTGGTGCAGGCTACACCGGGCTGTCTTCGGCGCTGCATCTGGCGGAAAACGGCTACCAGGTCGTGGTGCTGGAAGCGGCGAAGGTCGGTTTTGGTGCCAGCGGGCGCAACGGCGGTCAGGTGGTCAACTCCTACAGCCGCGACGTGGACGTGATTGAAAAAAGCTACGGCAAAGACGCCGCCAGAATGCTGGGCAGCATGATGTTTGAAGGCGGCGATATTATTCGCGAGCGCATTAAACGTTACGGCATCGCCTGCGACTATCAGCAGGGCGGCCTTTTCGTGGCGCTGAACGCCCGTCAGTTCGCCACGCTGGAGGAGCAGAAGCAGAACTGGGAACGCTACGGCAACGACCAGCTGGAGCTGCTGGACGCCGGGCAGATCCGCCAGGAGATCGACAGCGATCGCTACGTCGGCGCGCTGCTGGACAAGCGCGGCGGCCATCTGCATCCGCTAAATCTGGCGATTGGTGAAGCGCAGGCGATAGTCCTGAACGGCGGCCGGATTTTCGAGCAGTCGCCGGTAGTGGAGATCCAGCATGGCAGCCCGGCCGTGGTAAAAACGGCGAAAGGGCAGGTTACGGCGCGCTATGTTATCGTCGCGGGCAACGCCTATCTCGGCAGCAAACTGGAGCCGTCGCTGTCGAAACGCAGTATGCCGTGCGGCACGCAGGTGTTGACCACGGAGCCGCTTGGCGCAGAGCTGGCCGCGTCGCTGCTCGCCTCCAACTACTGCGTGGAGGACTGCAACTACCTGCTGGACTATTTCCGGCTGACGGCCGACCATCGCCTGCTGTACGGCGGCGGCGTGGTCTATGGCGCGCGGGATCCTGAGGATATCGATCGGCTGATCGTGCCGAAGCTGCTGAAAACCTTCCCGCAGCTGAAAGGGGTAAAAATCGACTACCGCTGGACAGGCAACTTCCTGCTTACGCTCTCAAGGATGCCGCAGTTCGGCCGCCTGGAAAACAACATCTACTATATGCAGGGTGATAGCGGGCACGGCGTTACCTGTACCCATCTGGCCGGCCGGCTGATTTCGGAAGTGCTGCGCGGCGACGCCGAACGTTTCGACGCCTTTGCCCGCTTGCCGCACTATCCGTTCCCCGGCGGCCGCAATATGCGTATTCCGCTTACGGCGATGGGCGCGGCTTATTACAGCATCCGCGACAGGCTGGGCGTGTAGAGAGACAGCCATTTTGCAGCGTAATAAACAGGAACGGGCGCCTGGCGGGCATTACTGACGGACGAGGCGGCCCGTGGTCGGCTGCGCTTCAAAATCGCTTCTGAACGGATTGATATCCAGCCCGCCCCGGCGGGTGTAGCGGCCGAACACGCTTAGCTTTTCCGGGCGGCAATAGTGTTTGATATCGTTAAAGATGCGCTCAATGCACTGCTCGTGGAACTCGTTGTGCATCCTGAACGAAATCAGATAGCGCAGCAGTTTTTCCCGCTCGATCCGCTTGCCTTCATAGTGGATGACCACGCTGCCCCAGTCGGGCTGATTGGTCACCAGACAGTTAGACTTAAGCAGGTTTGAGGAGAGCGTTTCGGCCACAAAATCGCCGGAGGCGGCATCCTGCAGATGCTGCGGAGAAAAATCGTAATCCTCCACGGCGATATCAAGATGGTCAATGCATTCGCCGGGCAGCGCTGCGGTAAAAGCGGCGTAGCCGTTTAAATCGGGATAGAGCTTGACCTTCACGCTGCCGTCGGCCGCCCGCGACAGATCGTTTTCCAGCGTGGTGGCGACCTCTTCCGGCGCGGCGAAGCGCGTCTGATTAAAGCTGTTCAGGTAAAGCTTAAAAGATTTTGATTCGATCAGATGCTGGCTGGTGGCCGGGATCCAGAATTCGGCGATAGCCACCACGGGTTTGCCCTTAGCGTTAAGCCAGGAAAGCTCGAAGCCCGTCCACAGGTCGAAGCCGGAAAAGGGCAGCTCCGCCGAGGTCAGGCCGATTTCCTGGCGACCGCGCGACCGCGGCAGCGCCTCCAGCAGCTCCGGCGCATAATGCTGAACATAGCCGGTGCTTTTGCCCAGCAGCGTAATTTCCTCTGTTTTCATACTACTTCCTCTGCACGGTTAACCTGTTTTTCTTTATTGATATAGCGTCTGAACAGTTCACGGGTAGCGTAAATAGGGCCAACGCCCAGCAGCGCATAGCCCAGCTTGATAATGAACTGCGAAATAATCATGGTTTTAATCGTCGCCATGCTGAGCACGTTGTGAAAAGCCAGCGTACAGAAAATCACGCTATCAAGAGCCGAAGCGATAACGTTGCTGGTCAGCACGCGCACAAAAAGAAAGCGCGAATTGGTCAGCTCTTTTATTTTGCACAGGATCAGCGAGTTAATATTTTCCGACACCAGATACGCGGCCGAAGAGGCGAACAGTACGGAGACAATGCTGTTAACAAAGGTGGCGTAGGAGATATTCAGCTCCCACTCTTTCAGACCGGGTAAAAGGCTGGTCAGCCACAGGCCCGCCACAAACAGCGTATTAGAAATAAATGAAATAAATATCGTTCTTCTTGCCATTCTCAGGCCGTAAAACTCGTTGATAATATCCACCAGGATAAACGAGAGCGGATAGAAAAAAATGGCGGGCGGCACCACGAAATTCACCACGGGGATCAGCACGGGTTTCACGCCGCTCACGGTGCTGAGCGTATAAATAACCGTCAGCGCAATGCTGATGATCAGATAGGCGTACCAGGAGCGTTCATGCCTGTCGCCAATATCGTAAGAGGTCACGGTGCTGTTATCGCCATAAAGGCGACGATAAAGCGATTTCAGTTCATGCCGGTTAAAATCATCCGTGATTTCGCTGCTTTCCAGCTCGGGCAGGCCGATGCTGATATGCTTGCCGGTCGCCAGCACCATGACGTTGGCCGTAATCACATCCGAGCGGGTAAAGCCCAACAGCTTGTATTTCTTGTTTTGTTCCATGCAGAACAGTCCTTAGGGTTATTGGATTCTTTCTTCGATAATGGCGCCCAGCAGGGAAGCTTCCTCAGCGCCGGAGTAGATATCACTGACAAATAGCGCCTGAGTCGGGGAGGAAAACAGCGCCAGCTGTTTCTCCTGTGGCGGCGTATGGCGTTTGATAATAAGCACATCGCCAGGAAAAAACAGGTTGCCCAGATTTCTTTCAACCTGTAGCGCGACCGTGTTAGCGACCTCGCCAAAAAACCAGGTAACGGGATAGTGCGCCACCAGCTGGCCCACTCTTTTGTTTGCGCAGCGTAAAAATGCCGATTGAGGAATAACGGGCACGGCAGCCGGGTTTTTATCGCCGTCGGGCGACAGCGTATTTTCGATCAGTTCGATAGATTGCAGATCGTGATTTTCAATAATCTCGCACGACACGCCAAAGAAATCCGCGATTCGCGTAATGGTCGAGCGCTGTACGTTATTGACTTTGCCATCCAGGATTTTATACAGCGTCGCGCGGGTGACGCCGGTACGGTTGGCGAAAGAGACTTTTGTCTCGCCCCGGCTTTTAATAATATAATCTATATTGTTGATTATATTGTTTTTTCTCTGCAATGCCGATGTTTTCATGATAAGCGTCCGGTTGCTGTCATCTGCCGCATTTTATAAGCAAATTTAATGTTATTCAATAAATGTGAAGCAGGGAGTAGACAGGTCAGACCTGGTTTTGTCTGCTTTTTTGCTGTTGCATTAAGTGTTAATTTAAATAAAATCAATCATTTATACTTTTATGGCTGGTTTGGTATTCATTTTAGTGGAAGTTTTGTCTCTTTTTTTGTTGACTTCATTAAGGGTGTAAGATTAAGTTATCTGTACAAAGCAGCACATAATAAAAATATCTCCAGTATTCTTGCCAACGCCAGGGAATCCAGTTCACCGTGCGAACCTGATGCTTACCCATCAGGTTCGCCAGAGTTGTTACGCTTAAAGGCGTAGATCCAGCTGCACAATAACCTTTGTCTTTCGCGCCCCTTCTGTTGCGAAGCATGAACCATGCCAAAAAAATAACCAGGGTATGGTCGCTGAACGCAGATTGTCGACCGCCGCATTTTTCACAAATCCTTATCGTCCCAGGGCTTCTCATATAAAAATTTAATTTTTTCCGGTTTGGTAAAATTAAACCCCATTACGCCTGGTATTTTTCGTATTACGTTTGCTGCAAAAAGTGTGGGTATTAAACCCGCCGTTAATTAATGCGCGTTTCGCGCGGAGATCCGACACCAGAAATAGCTTGCCGGGACGGCTCTTATTTGTAATTAATAATCATTCTCATTATAGTGACGTTTTCCGCTTGTCGGCTATCACGCAGCCGGGCCTGCATTTTTGAGGAGAAACCGACAGACGCGACTTTTCCTCATCGCCTGCCTGTCCGGGTTTTTATTGAGAGCATGTAGATGAATATTAAGTTATTTTTCACCCGAAATGCGCGCGCGGCTTGCCGGCTGGGCGCGCTTTTTTTTACCTGTTTTTATACGACAGGCGCCTGGTGTCAGCCCGATATGCGGCCGTCTGGCCCGAATATTGCGGATAAGGGATCGGCTTTTTATCACTTTCGCGTCAGCACGCTTGATTCCGCCGATGGACAGCGACATTACAAAATATGGACGGGCATTCCCAATAAGAAAGCGCCGCCTGCCGGCTTTCCCGTGATGTATCTGCTCGACGGCAACGCCGTAATGGACAGGCTGTCGGAAAGGCTGCTGCAAACGCTGTCGGCGCAAAACCCACCGGTGATTGTCGCCGTCGGTTATCAGACGACGCTGCCTTTTGACCTGGCCGCCAGAACCTATGATTACACGCCGCCGGACGGCGAAAAAAGCGCCCGGCCCGGAGGAAGAAAGGGCGGCGGCGACGCTATTTTTCGCCGTCTGCTTGAGGAAAAAATTGCGCCGCAGGCCGAAAGAGGGTTAAAGATAAACTCCGCCGGGCGTGGCCTCTGGGGCCATTCCTTAGGCGGGGTCTTTACGCTGAACGCCTGGCTCTCCTCGTCGTTCTTTCATTTTTACTATCCGACCAGCCCAACGCTGAACCGGCAGTACGACGGCGTGCTGGCTAAGTTGGCGAAGGTCGAAGCGTCGCGCTTCTGCGCGAAGTCGCTCTATGTCAGTGAAGGCGACGGCCAGCCGGGAAACAATCCGCATGCGCCGGCGGCGGAAGTGCAGGACAGGGTTCGCGCCACGCTGGCATCGCTGCGCCAGGCCGGTTTATCTGCCGCCTACTGGTCGTGGCCTGAACTTTCGCACGGTCAGACCTTTGATGCCGGTTTCCGGCAGGCCTTACGCCATCTGGCGCAGCATGGCGAAGAGCGGGGCGCGTGCCGACAGGCTGAATAAAGATAAAAGGCGTGCGCGGCGCAGGGATAAGCCATGCACGCGGGCGTCTTCCGCCAGCGAGCATGTGCTTGCCGCGCCGTAGCGCGGGTTTTACGGTTACTTTACCCCGCTAAAGACCGGTGTTTTTGTCAGCTATACCCAGGCCGGTTCTCCAGCAGAAAATCAATCAGCGCCTTTACTCTTTTCGTTTTACCCGCGCTTTTTGCGTAATAGAGATAAACCGGCGGATAGGTCTTCCAGAAAGCTTCCATCACCGGCAGAAACCTCTCTTTATCCGGCTGCAGCTGCAAAACCGGCTCGAACAGCCTGCCGATACCCAGCCCGCTGCGGATGCCGTCAGCCATCACGTCGATGTCGTTGCTGATAAGCTGGCCCGGCATATCCACGGTCAGCTGTTCGCCGTTGTGCTCCAGCATCAGCGGCAGGAGGCGGTGAGCGGTAATAAATCGGTAGCCGATAAGCTGGTGCTGCGGCAGATCGGCTGGCGTTGTCGGCGTACCGAACGCCTTCAGGTAGGCTGCCGAAGCGTACAGCCCTTCACGAAAGGGCTTCATCAACTGGCGCGCCACCACGCCGCCCTCAAGGATATCGCCAAAACGGATCCCCACATCGACCCGCTCATCAACAAGATGCACGGTGCCGTCGTACACGGACACTTCCAGCCGGATGCCCGGATAACGCTGGCAAAATGCCGCCATCACCGGTTTGAGGATCAGCAGATAAGCGAAGCGGGAAAGCGTGATCCTGACCAGCCCGGAAGGCGCCTGCTGCTGACCCCGGATATTTTCCAGCGAGTTTTCCAGCGATTCCACCGCGGATAAGGTTTGCTCTAACAGCTGACGTCCGGCGTCCGTTAACTCAATACGCCGGGTGGTGCGCACGAAAAGAGGATGGCCGATATGCTGCTCAAGCAGCTTAAGCGCC
This sequence comes from Erwinia sp. PsM31, assembly GCF_030433775.1. Classification (NCBI taxonomy): domain Bacteria; kingdom Pseudomonadati; phylum Pseudomonadota; class Gammaproteobacteria; order Enterobacterales; family Erwiniaceae; genus Erwinia; species Erwinia sp. PsM31. Next base: position 16,840 of record NZ_JARUWZ010000001.1, on the reverse strand, counting down.
TTGCTGACCGAGGGCGGCGTGATTTCCAGTTTCCTGGCGGCGGCCGAAATAGAGCCTTCACGAGCGATGCTCTGAAAAATACGGATTTGGTTGTATATCACGTTATTCATTACGTCGTCCTGATGCAGCTGCGCCGCTGATTATTAGCCACAGGCTAATTATCCATAAGCCGATACTGTCCTAATTCTATCAGGATCGCGAGCCTATACTTTCTTTCGGCAACCTCCTGCCGGGTAAATCAGGGAAAATGAGAAAGGAGATTAACGGCTAAAAATGAATATAGTTATTATTTCCGGACACCCGGATCTGACGAAGTCAATCGGTAACGCAACCATCCTGAACGAGGTGGCTAAGGCGCTGCCAGATGCGGAAATCCGTCGTCTGGATGCCTGTTATCCGGGCCATCAAATTGACGTGCGGGCCGAGCAGGAGGCGTTGTTAAAAGCCGAGGCGATCGTCTGGCAGTTTCCGTTTTCCTGGTATTCGCTGCCGGGGATCATGAAAGTCTGGCTGGACGAGGTTTTTGTTCACGGGTTCGCACAGGGTTCAACGGCAAAACTCGGCGGCAAAAAACTTATCCTTTCCTTTACCACTGGTGCAGCACAGGCGCTTTATTCTGCTGAAGGTGCATTCGGGCATAGCCTTGATGATTATCTTATTCAGTTTGAAACGACGGCCAGGCTGTGCAATCTGGAGATGCAAACACCCGTGTACACCTGTGGCATAAGTTACGCGGAGCGGGATGAAAACATCGCACAGCAGAAAATGTTGGCCAAGGATCACGCCGCACGGCTCATTGCGCAGTTAAAAGCGTTAGCGTCGAAACCGGCGCTTTAGATCCTGTTAATAAAGGAGAAAAGGTAATGGACTATACGCAACTGGGGAAAAGCGACTTAACGGTTTCCCGTCTCTGTCTGGGCTGCATGGGATTTGGCGATGCGGCGACGGGCCAGCACAGCTGGACGCTGGCTGAAGCGGAAAGCCGTGAGCTCATCCGTTACGGCCTGGAGCAGGGCGTGACTTTTTTCGATACGGCGATAGCCTATCAAAACGGCTCAAGCGAGCGCTATCTCGGCCGGGCGCTGCGGGATATGGCGAGGCGCGATGAGGTGGTGGTCGCCACCAAATTTCTGCCGCGCACGCCACAACAAATAGCCAGCGGCGTTACCGGCAAACAGGCTATTGCTCGATCGCTTAACCAAAGCCTGCAAAACCTGGGCATGGAACATATCGATCTCTATATCTGTCACGCCTGGGATCACCATACGCCAATACTTGAGGTGCTTGAGACGCTGCATCAGGCCGTTCAGGCGGGCAAAATCCGTGCTATCGGCATTTCTAACTGCTTCGCGTGGCAGCTGGCTAAAGCGAATGCGCTGGCCGAGCGGGAAGGTCTGACCGGTTTTGTTTCCGTACAGAGCCATTACAACCTGATTATGCGCGAGGACGAGCGCGAATTAGTCGGCTTATGCGCTGAAGATAATATTGCGATGACCCCTTACAGCGCGCTGGCCAGCGGTCGTCTTGCCCGGCTGGATAATCCGCCAACGCGGCGTGCCGCTGAAGATGCGTATGCGAAAGGAAAATACGATAAAACGGCGGCGCAGGACCGCATTATTATTGAACGCGTAGCGGAGCTTGCCCGTCGGTATCAGGTTTCCATGACCGAAATTTCACTCGCCTGGCTGTTAACTAAAGTCACCGCGCCGGTCGTCGGCGCCACCAAAAAGCAGCATCTCGACGGCGCGGTAAAAGCCGTGAAGTTGCAGCTCAGTCAGGAAGATATTCACTTTCTGGAGGCGTGCTATCAGCCGCACGCTCTGGTGGGGATGATGGCGCAAAAAACGCCTCAGACAGAGGATCGAAAGAAGGTATGAGCGCGTTAAGCATTGTCCTGCCCTGATAGCAAAGAAAGGAGACGGTAAATCATGATGAAAAGGCTCCTCGCGGCACAAATCCTGGCGGTAACGCTGTATCTGCCGATCGACAGCCCGGCGTTTGCCACTGACGCAACAGCGGCGAATAAACCGGCTATGAGTCTTGTCGAGCTGGAAGTTAAAGCGGGAAAAAGCGATCGCTACCGTGACATCATCAAAATGACCAGCCGTTCCGCTATAGAAAACGAGCCGGGAACCTTAGCGCTGTACGCTTTCAGGCATCAGGACAACCCTTATCTGACCTACAGAGTAGAAGTATATGCAGATGATGAAGCGTACAAAAAGCATTTAGCGTCCAGAGCGTATCAGGCTTTTATTCAGCAGGCGCCTGAGGTGGTCGCTAAGGAGAGAAAAACAGAACTTGTTCCGCAGTTCCTGGGCGATAAGCGCATCGTTCAGGATGAAAAAACGATCGATAACCTGGTGATTGTCGATGTGAAACCCGAGCATCAGCAGGCGTTTAAAAATATCGTGCTGCCGGAAATGGCCGAATCTTTAAAAGTTGAAGAGGGCGTCCTGGCAATGTATGCCGCGACGGATGCGCAAAATACCCGCCGCTGGTACTTCTACGAAATCTACGCCAGCGCCGCTGCGTATCAGCAACACCGGGCAACGCCGCACTTCAGAGCGTATATAGCGCAAACGGCACAAATGTCCGCCAGGAAAGAATCTGTCCCTGTCACGCCCGTCCTGCTCACAAACAAGGGCGGTATAAGGCCGGATAAAACACGTTAAGAATGCTGTCTTGCGTTTAATGGATCCTTGAGGCTAAACGATGAAAAAAGTGCTTGCCGCCGCCGCGATATCGCTGGTCCTTGCCGATGTCACTTTTGCTGAAGAGAAAAGAGGTGAATTTATGTTGAAGGTTACTCCATCCGCCCTGTCGGTCGCGGATATCGAGTCGGTTTCTCCCGCGCTGGCCCGCTTTGGGCGTGAGGCTATAACGGACGATCTGTGGAAACGCGACGCGCTGTCGCTGCGGGATCGTAGCATCGTGACGGTGGCTATTCTTATCGCCAGAAATCAGCCTGCCGAGCTTGGCCATTACGTCGGCGTGGCGCTGGATAGCGGCGTTACGCCAGCGGAAGTATCAGAAATTATCACGCATCTCGCTTTCTATTCCGGCTGGCCAAATGCCATGGCCGCGATTGCCGCGACTAAAAGTGTGTTTCACGAGCGCGGCGTCAGCGCCGAACAGCTAGCCGAAGCCTCTCCGGCGCTGTTGCCGCTTAATCAGGAGGTGGAAAAACAGCGGGCGGAAACGGTGGAAAAAAACGTGGGGCCTGTTTCTCCCGGTCTGGTTAAGTTTACGGCCGAGCCTCTTTTTCTCGATCTGTGGCAGCGACCCGCGCTGGCGCCAAGGGATCGCAGCCTGGTCACCGTCAGCGCGCTGATTGCCTCGGGGCAGAGCGCGCAGATTGGTTATCACCTTAACCGCGCGATGGACAATGGCTTAACGGCTGAGGAGGCGGGTGAGATTGTAACCCAGGCAGCCTTCTACGCCGGCTGGCCAAATGCGTTTTCCGCCGCGCCAGTTGTAGGCGAAGTGCTGCGCGCTCGCGCGGCGAAAGAAGGCTAAACAGCCATCAGCACAACATGCCCGGCGTTTTTGCGCCGGCCCTTTATGCTTCATTCTGCCATTCTGCCATTCTGCCATTCTGCCATTCTGACCGCCTGACCGCCTGACCGCCTGACCGCCTGACCATGCGCGCTTCCTTATTCACAAGAACGCGCTCTTCTTCAGGACAGTTCCTGACTGTCCTCTGTACGGCTGCACTGCCCGATGAACTTCTGACGCGGTAGCACGCGCTAACCGGGCGTTCTTAATGTAGAGCACATTGATGAAATTCATCATGATTAATAACTGCCGTTATGGTGATTATTGGAAATAATGTTAAGTAATTAACTAATTAGAAGGTGTTACTCTGAATTAGATCGAGATCAAAAAAAGAATAATTTTTAAGATGAATCCGATTCTTTTTTAGTTACCCTATTCAGTCACTTAACGCAAATTTTAATAAAATCCCTTATAAATCAGATCACAAATTATCAGTCAGCATATTGCCTGTGGCGGGCAGGCTGCTATAGTCACGCCCGTACACAAGGAAAGTGTGCGCTCTGCCTGCTTTCCATGCTTATTTTTTACAGGAATAAATATGAGCAACTCTTATCAGAATGAAATCCCCAAAGCCCGCGTTAACATCACGTTGGATCTGCATACCGGCAACGCCCAAAAGAAAATGGAGCTGCCTCTGAAGCTGCTGGTCACCGGCGACTTCAGCCACGGTCAGGAGCAGCGCGCGCTGTCCGAGCGTGAAAAAGTCAACGTGAATAAAAACAACTTCGACAGCGTTCTGGCGGCGTTCTCCCCGGCTCTCAATATTTCCGTGGAAAACACGCTGGCCAACGACGGCAGTGAGGAAAACGTCCGGCTGACTTTCCGCGAGATGAAGGACTTCAAGCCGGAGCAGGTGGCGCGTCAAATCCCACAGCTTAAGGCGATGCTGGCAATGCGCAATCTTCTGCGCGACCTGAAGGCCAACCTGCTGGATAACGTCACCTTCCGCAAGGAGCTGGAAACCATCCTGAAAAACCCTGCCCTGAGTGACGAACTGCGCACCGAACTGTCCGCCCTGGCAACGGAAAAAGCCTGATTGCTGACGCCTGGTCCCGAACACTTCAGGTTGCAGCACGGCGGCAGACGGGCAGCTCCCGGCAGGCTTAGTTAAGCCGCCAGGCGAGCAGCTGACGCATTTGCAGCAGGAAGCGTGACGGAAATATTAATGGACTAATACAAGAGAATGCTGATGTCTGTACAAAATGAAACCTCCTCTGCCGGTACCGCTACCGTGCTCGATCGCCCTGCTACGGGCGGTGTTTACGCGTCACTGTTTGAAAAAATCAATCTGAGTCCGGTAACGCATCTCAGCGACCTGAACGTCTGGCAGGACAACCAGGCGATGTCCGATGCCAGCGTCGACGAACGCGTAACCGCCGCCATGAAGGTGCTGGTTGAATGTCTGAACCAGTCCGGTTCGCAGGTGGATAAACTGGATAAAACCCTGCTGGATCACCATATCGCGCAGCTGGATGAGCAGATCAGCCGCCAGCTTGATGCGGTGATGCACCATGACGAGTTCCAGAAAGTCGAATCCCTGTGGCGCGGCCTGAAGTCGCTGGTGGATAAAACCGACTTCCGTCAGAACGTGAAGATAGAAGTGCTCGATCTGTCGAAAGAGGATCTGCGTCAGGACTTCGAGGACGCGCCGGAAATTATCCAGAGCGGCCTGTACGCGCACACCTATATTGCCGAATACGACACGCCGGGCGGCGAACCGATTGGCGCGCTGATCTCCTCCTGGGAGTTTGACGCCTCGGCACAGGACGTGACGCTGCTGCGCAACATATCTAAAGTAGCCGCTTCCGCGCATATGCCGTTTATCGGTTCGGTCGGCCCGCAGTTTTTCCTGAAGGACAGCATGGAAGAGGTGGCGGCGATTAAAGATATCGGTAACTACTTCGACCGCGCGGAATACATCAAGTGGAAGTCGTTCCGCGAAAGCGATGACTCGCGCTACATCGGCCTGACCATGCCGCGCGTGCTCGGGCGTCTGCCGTACGGCCCGGATACCGTGCCGGTACGCAGCTTTAATTATGTCGAAGAAGTGAAAGGCCCGGATCACCACAAATATCTGTGGACCAACGCCTCATTCGCTTTTGCCGCCAACATGGTAAAAAGCTTTATCAACAACGGCTGGTGCGTACAAATCCGCGGGCCGCAGGCGGGCGGCGCGGTGACCGATCTGCCGATCCACCTGTACGATCTCGGCACTGGCAATCAGGTGAAAATCCCGTCTGAGGTGATGATCCCGGAGACCCGTGAGTTTGAGTTTGCCAACCTTGGTTTTATCCCGCTGTCGTACTATAAAAACCGCGACTATTCATGCTTCTTCTCCGCCAACTCAACGCAAAAACCGACGCTGTACGACACCGCCGACGCCACGGCCAACAGCCGGATCAACGCGCGCCTGCCGTATATCTTCCTGCTGTCGCGCATTGCGCACTACCTGAAGCTGATCCAGCGCGAAAACATCGGCACCACTAAAGATCGTCGCCTGCTGGAGCTGGAGCTGAATACCTGGGTTCGCGGCCTGGTGACGGAAATGACCGATCCGGGCGACGAGTTGCAGGCTTCCCATCCGCTGCGCGATGCCAAAGTGATGGTTGAAGATATCGAAGACAATCCGGGTTTCTTCCGCGTCAGGCTGTTCGCGGTGCCACATTTCCAGGTGGAAGGCATGGACGTCAACCTGTCTCTGGTTTCCCAGATGCCAAAAGCGAAAGCGTAAGGCGGAGACGGGATGAAAACGCAACAGCCGCTGTGGGATCGGGGCGTCATGGTCTCGCCACAGCATTTCCAGCAGCAGGCCGCGTATGCGGCCTGGTCAGCGGAATGTATCGCACAGAGGGGACTGAATCATCCCTGGGGCGTAATCCGCGCCGAATTTGAACCCGAGATCCTGAAGCTGGGGCGGCTACAGGCGCGTCATCTTCACGTGCGCTTCCAGGACGGCACGCTTATCGATACCGACAACGGCGACGATCTGCCGCCGGCGATCGTGCCGGAAGGTCAGGAGGTCGTGGTCGTGCTTGCGCTGCCCTTGCTCAGGGCGAACGGCGGCAACTGCCTGCGTCCCGATGAGGTTGCCGAACGTCCGGTGCGCTATCGTCAGCGCTGGCGCGACATTCGTAACCAGTTTGGCGACGATACGCGCCAGATTGCGGTGATCAAGCCCGAGCTGACGCTGCGTTTTGCCCATCAGGACAACAGTGATTATCTGGTCTGTCCGGTAGCGCGTCTGAAGCAGGACAGCCAGAGCGGCTGGACGCAGGACGAGACTTTTCTGCCCGCGATACTTACGGTGCAGAGCAGCCCGTGGCTGCTGTCGCAGCTTGACCTGCTGATGACCCAGCTGCGCACCCGCCTTAACCGGCTGATGGCCATGCGCCGCGAAAGCAACGAGCGCATGGCGGATTTTGCCGTTGCCGATGTCTCGCTGTTCTGGCTGCTCAACGCGCTGAACAGCGCCGAACCGGTGCTGAGCCAGTTTCTGCGCTTTCCGCAAAGCGCCCCGGAGCGGCTTTATCCTGAGCTGGCGCGTCTGGCAGGCAGCCTGCTGACCTTTTCGCTGGCGCATCAGGTCAGCGCCATCCCGGCTTATCAGCATGCCCGGCTGAACGACGTTTTCCCGCCGCTGTTCGCGCTGTTGGGCGATTTGCTGGAGGCCAGCCTGCCGTCACGGGTGGTGCCTGTCGCTCTGGAGCAGGATAAGCGGCTGCGTCAGTGGCTGGCGCGCCTGCACGATCCGCGACTGCGCGAGGAGGCGGATTTCTATCTTTCCGTCCGTTCGCCTTTGCCTGCGGCACAGCTGCAGGAGCAGTTCCCGCGCCAGTGCAAAGTCGGCAGCCCGGATTACGTTACCGGGCTGGTAAACGCCTCGCAGCAGGGCATTCCGCTGAAGCCGCTGCATCACGTGCCTGCGGCCATTCCGCTGCGCCTGGAAAACCAATATTTCGCGCTCGATCTGTCGCATCCGGCCGCCGCAGAGATGCTGGCAAGCGGGAACTGCATGTTCTACGTGCCGGGCATGTTGGGCGAACCTGAACTTGAACTGTTTGCGGTGCTGAGAACATGAGCCAGAAAGAAGAGTGTGATATCGACGCGCTGCTGCAAAACACCTGGCTACAGGTCATCAGTCTGCGCCATGGCCCGGTATTTGAGGAGGGGGAAGGGCGCGTACTGTGGGAGCGCTGCGTGGCAGAAGCGGAACAGGTGCAGCTGGCGCTTAGTGAAGCCGGCTACGACGAACAAAGCCGCGAGCATATTTTGTATGCGCAATGCGCCCTGATTGACGAGGTCGTTAAGGGGCGCGGCGTGCAGGATGACGCCTGCGTGCAGTGGTATCACATGCCGCTTCAGGGGCATTTCCTCGGCACGCTGGACGCTGGCGACAGGCTCTGTAACCGCATGAGAGAAGTCCTGCACGAGCCTGCGCCAAATCCTGCCGTTCTGACCTGCTTCCAGCGCGTGATGCTGCTGGGTTTCCTTGGCGGCTATCGTTTGCTGAACGACCCGGAACGGGAAAAGCTGGTGCAGGCGCTGAACGATCAGGTTGCACCATTCAGCGGGCCGCAGACGCAGAGCGTACTGGCAGAAAGTAAACCCGGTCGGGGGCTCGGCGGCTGGCTGGCCAGCTGGCCGCTGCGTATTGGCTTCTCGATCCTGCTACTGGCCGCCGTCTGGTGGGGGCTGGATCGCTGGCTGAGCAGCCTGGTGGCGTCGCTGCTGCCGGGAGTCGTGCCGTGAGTCCCGGACTGCAACGCACGCTGGCGTTCTGGGCCGCGCTGCTTGCTGCCGGGCTGTGTCTGCTTTTTCTGCCGGTTTCGCGGTCTGTTGCCGTGGTGCTGATGTTGTGCTGGTGGGCGCTGATTATCGTGGTGCTGGCCGGCCGGCCTCGTCCGGCGCAGGAAGACGCATTATGTGCCGACGATCTTCCTGATACCGCTTACCGGCAGCCGGTGGTGCTGGTCTGTGGCGACAGCGCGCAGGCGTGGCCGGATGACGCCTCGGTGTTGACCGTAGCGCACGGCTGCTGGGTGCGGGTGGCCAGGCATCAGGCGCTGGACGCGGTAGGCCGTCAGCTATTGTCCCTGCGGCCGGAGTGGGGCCGCCAGCTTTCGGTGACGATCGGTATTTCTCCTCAACAGCATCAGGACTATGAAGCCCTGACCAGCCAGCTGCTGACGCTGCGCTGGCAGCTTGAGCAGCTACGGCGCGAAACCGGCTATTCCGTGCCGCTGGTGCTGTGCGGTCAGGTAGGTAGCGCGATGGTCAGCGAGCCTGTCTGGCAGGCGGCGATGCCCGACGAGTCGGTACGCGTCTGGCGCGACAGCATGGCTCCTTGCACGCTGAGCAGCTGGCTGGCGGCGGGCGGATACGCGGCCTGGCAGCAGCAGGTGCTGTTCAACAGCCTGACGACATGGCTTCAGCGACACGTTGAGGCGGTATTCGCCGACGGCGCGCGGCCAGTCTGCGTCGTCCGGGGGCTGAGCGCGGCGATTGACGGCGGCGCGTCACCTTCTTCCCTCTGGATCCGCTGGATGCAGCAGCATAGCGCGCTGAACCGCGTCAACGGGTGGCTTCCGGCAGGATCTTCCTCGTTATCTTCACCGCTGCCGGAATGCGTTCTGCCGCTGTTGCCGGAGGGCGGCGGCCTGACGCCACCCCAGCGCGCCTGCCGCTACGGCCTGGGACTGTTCGTTATCGCGGCGATTGTCGCGCTGTGCAGCAGCGCCTGGAACAATCGCCAGCTGGTACAGCGCATCGCGTTCGATATCAATGATTACCAGCGTATCGCCATGGACGACTACGCGCCGAAAGCGGCGGCGGTCGAGGTGCTGCGTCAGGATGCCGCCGGGCTGGATAACTATGCCCGCAACGGCGTGCCGCTGCGCCTCGGGCTGGGGTTATATCAGGGCGGACGACTGCAACGGCCGCTGCTGGAAGCTATCCGCACCTGGGTTCCGCCGCCGCCAACACCGGCGCCCGTCGCGGAGAAAGTGCCGGAAACCGTCCGCCTCGACAGCCTTTCGCTGTTCGATACCGGCAAAGCGGTGCTTAAACCCGGCTCGCTGAAGCTGTTGGTTAACGCGCTGGTGGATATCAAAGCGCGACCGGGCTGGCTGATTGTGGTGGCCGGGCACACCGACAGTACCGGCGAGGCGCAGGCCAACCAGCAGCTGTCGCTGAAGCGGGCAGAAGCGCTGCGTGACTGGATGCTGCAAACCAGCGACGTTTCGCCGACCTGTTTTGCCGTGCAGGGCTTTGGGGCCAGTCGCCCCATCGCCACCAACGCTACCCCCGCAGGGCGCGCGTTAAATCGCCGGGTTGAAATTAGTCTGGTGCCGCAGGCAAACGCCTGCCTGGCGGCAGACCATCCCCAAACGTCATCACAGGATGATGACATAACAGCAAACCCTGAATAGTTCGGGCTGTCTCGCGGCGTCCGCTGAGCGCATTTTCCCATGCTGTGGTCGGGGAAAACGGCGGCGGCCAGCCAGAAGGCGGCACAAATTAGGACGGGATAAAAAGGAGAAGTAACACATGGCAATTCCAGTCTATCTGTGGCTGAAAGACGACGGCGGCGCGGACATCAAAGGCTCCGTGGATGTGAAAGATCGTGAAGGCAGCATCGAAGTGTTGGCGCAGGAACATAACCTGTACATCCCGACCGACAACAACACCGGCAAGCTGACCGGCACCCGCGTGCATACGCCGTTTATGTTCGCCAAGGAAATCGATTCCTCCAGCCCGTACCTCTATAAAGCGGTGACCACCGGCCAGACCCTGAAATCCGCGGAGTTCAAGTGGTATCGCATCAACGATGCGGGTCAGGAAGTGGAGTATTTCAATACCAAACTGGAGAACGTCAAGCTGGTGAAAGTGGCTCCGCTGATGCACGACGTCAAGGACGCCTCGAAGGAGAAGCATAACCACCTGGAGCGTATCGAACTGCGCTACGAAAAAATCACCTGGACCTATAAAGACGGCAACATCATTCATTCCGACTCCTGGAACGAACGGACTACTGCCTGATAAGCCCCAGCGGGCGGTTCGCCGCCCGCTGTTTTATTTGCTGAGCCACTGCTGAGCGGCGGCTCAGCAAATAATCCCACCTTCTGACCTGATGCGCTTCGGGTTCCTCACAGCAGGGAATAGCGACGGGCGGTAGCGTGTCTGAACCTGATTAATTACGGAAGAGAGAAGAACATATGGAAAACCAGTCGGCCGTTCTGCTGCGTCGTTTAAATCCGTTCTGCGCCCGCGCGCTGGAGGCCGCCGCGTCGCTGTGCCAGACCCGCGCCCACAGCGAAATCCGCATTGAGCACTGGCTGCTGAAGCTGCTGGAGCAGGGCGAAGGCGATATCACCGTGCTGGCGCGTCGCTATGAATGGGACATGGATGGTATCTGGCAGGCTCTGCTGAGCTGGCTGGATAACGTACCGCGTTCGGTGCGCACCCGCCCTGGGCTTGCCGACTCGCTGCTGGCGCTGATTAAGCAGGCGTGGCTGATCGCCTCGCTGGAAGACGATGCCGCCCATATTCGCAGCCACCACCTGCTGGCGGCGCTGACCGATAAGCCGTCGCTGGTTGGCTGCGAAGGGCTGTGGCCGCTGCTGAGCCTGAGCCGCAGCCAGCTGGATCGCCTGCGTCCGCTGCTGGACGCGCAGTCCGACGAGCGCCCGGAAGTGCAGCAGCAGGAGAGCCTTAACGTCTTATCCACGACGCTGGGCGAGGCGGAGGAGCAGGCGAACGGCAGCGTATCCGGCGGTACGCTGAGTGAAGCCTTACAGGCGGCACTCGACAAGTTCACGCTCGACATCACCGCCAAAGCGCAGGCCGGGCTGATCGATCCGGTATTTGGTCGCGATACCGAAATCCGCCAGATGGTCGATATCCTGTCGCGCCGCCGCAAGAACAACCCGATCCTGGTCGGCGAGCCGGGCGTCGGCAAAACCGCGCTGGTGGAAGGGCTGGCGCTGCGCATTGCGGAAGGCAACGTGCCGGGCAGCCTGAAAACCGTCTCGCTGCGTACCCTTGACCTGGGGCTGTTGCAGGCTGGCGCGGGCGTAAAGGGCGAATTCGAGCAGCGTCTGAAAAACGTTATCGAAGCGGTACAGCAGTCGGCGACGCCGGTGCTGCTGTTTATCGACGAGGCGCACACCATTATCGGCGCGGGCAACCAGGCGGGCGGAGCCGATGCCGCCAATCTGCTGAAGCCGGCGCTGGCGCGAGGCGAGCTGCGCACTATCGCCGCCACCACCTGGAGCGAGTACAAGCAGTACTTTGAGAGGGACGCCGCGCTGGAGCGCCGCTTTCAGCGGGTGTTAGTTGACGAGCCGGACGACGAGACCGCCAGCCTGATGCTGCGCGGCCTGAAATCGCGCTACGCGCAGCACCACGGCGTCCATATCTCCGACGACGCGGTAAAAGCGGCGGTCACCCTGTCGCGCCGCTATCTGACGGGACGTCAGCTGCCTGACAAAGCGGTGGATCTGCTGGACACTGCCGCCGCGCGCGTGCGTATGAGCCTGGATACCGTGCCGGAGGCGATCACCGCTCTTAACGCGCAGATCACCGCGCTGGAAATGGAAAAGCAGGGGCTCCAGGAGGATCTCGCTCTCGGCGAGACCATCCGTAACGGACGGCTGACCGAAATTGAAAGCGGGATTGCCGCGCGTCGGGATGAGCTGGCGATCCTGGAGGCACAGTACGATCGCGAAAGATCGTTAACGCAACGGCTGCTGGCGTGCCGTACCGACATCAGCCGCCAGGCCGAAACGGGCGAGCTTCAGCAGCAGCTGCTGGCCGTCCGGCAGGATAACCCGCTGCTGGCGCTTGACGTTGACGCCCGTACGGTGGCTGGCGTGGTTGCCGACTGGACCGGCGTGCCGCTCTCCTCCCTGATGAAGGATGAGCAGGCGGAGCTGCTGACTCTGGAAGCGGAAATCGGCAGGCGCGTGGTCGGCCAGGATGCGTCGCTCAATGCCATCGCACAACGCCTGCGCGCGGCGAAAACCGGGCTGACCGCTGAGAACGGTCCGCAGGGCGTGTTTCTGCTGGTCGGGCCGAGCGGCACCGGCAAAACCGAGAGCGCGCTGGCGCTGGCCGACGTGCTGTACGGCGGCGAGAAGTCGCTGATTACGCTTAACCTGTCGGAATATCAGGAGCCGCATACCGTCTCGCAGCTGAAAGGCTCGCCGCCGGGCTACGTCGGCTACGGCCAGGGCGGCATCCTCACCGAGGCGGTGCGCAAGCGCCCGTACAGCGTGGTGCTGCTCGACGAGGTGGAAAAAGCGCATCGCGACGTGCTCAACCTGTTCTACCAGGTCTTCGATCGCGGCTTTATGCGCGACGGCGAGGGGCGCGAGATCGATTTTCGCAATACCGTGATCCTGATGACCTCCAACCTCGGCAGCGACGCCATCATGCAGCGGCTGGAAGAGAACCCGGACGCCACGGAAGGCGAGTTGCAGACGCTGCTGCGCCCAATGCTGCGCGACCACTTTCAGCCCGCGCTGCTGGCGCGCTTTCAGACGGTGATTTACCGCCCGCTGAATGAAACCGCGATGCGCACTATCGTGGACATGAAGCTGAACCAGGTCAGCCTGCGCCTGGCGCGCCACTACGGCCTGAAAACCACCCTGGGCGACAGCCTGCCAGCGGCGCTGACCGCCGCCTGCCTGCTGCCGGATACCGGCGCGCGCAATATCGACAGCCTGCTTAACCAGCAGATCCTGCCGGTGCTGAGCCAGCAGCTGCTACAGCAGATGGCGGCGAAGCAGAAACCGCAGCACCTCCGGCTTTACTGGGATGAGGAAGAGGGCATCGTGCTGGAGTTTGACGGCCCGCAGGCGGACGCGCTGTAACCCCTTAACCCGAGGGGGATACCTTTGTGCCCCTCACAGTCAGCATTTATCCCACCAACAGACAAGGTAATAAAAATGAAAACGCAAAATATCCCGGTTTCACCCGCTTTTATCGCAATCTCCTGGATCGCCATGCTCGGCGGCGTGCTGGTCTACCTGTTCGGCCTGTGGCGTGCCGACATGCAGCTGAATGAAAAAGGTTACTACTTTGCCGTACTGATCCTCGGGCTGTTTTCCGCCGTTTCGTTGCAGAAGACCGTGCGCGACCGCTTTGAAGACATACCGACCACGCAGCTTTACTACTTCATCTGCCTGCTCTCCTTTACGATCGCCGTGATTTTACTGGTCACGGGCTTGTGGAACGCCACGTTGATGCCCAACGAAAAGGGCTTTTACGGGGTGACGTTCTTTATGGCGCTGTTTGGTGCCGTTGCGGTGCAGAAGAACACGCGCGACAGCTTATGCAACGTTCAGTCCGCGCCGAATGAGTTACAGGATCAGCCTGCGCAAGATTAAGCCCTGACTGGACTTCTCCCGCTTTATCCACAGGGAAATAGCCACGCTGCCGCACGCGGCAGCGGCCTGATAAGGACATCATATGAGCATAAATCCGGTTTCTTTTTTCAGCCACAGCCACCACCTGCTGGCGGTGCGCGACTGCCCGGCGCAGCCAGACGTGCTGGCCTTCCGGGGCGAGGAGCGCCTGAGCGAGCCGTTCAGCTGGCGCGTTGAGTTCACCAGCGCCGACCCCGGCCTCACCCGCGAGGCGATGCTGCTGAAGCCGGCCTCGCTGACCCTGCGGGCGCCGGTCAGCCAGGGGATGGGGATCCGCGTACAGCGGCCGGTGCGCGTGGTGCAGGGCGTGGTGACGGGCTTTGAGCGCCTCGGCACTTCCGCCGACCAGACCCTCTACGCCGTGACGCTGCGGCCGCGCCTCGCCCTGCTGTCGCGCAGCCGCCACAACGCCATCTATCAGGACATGTCGGTGCCGCAGATTGTGGAGAAAATCCTGCGCGAGCGGCACGGGATGCGCGGCCAGGACTTCGTTTTTACGCTGGCGCACGACTACCCGCGCCGCGAGCAGGTGATGCAGTACGGCGAGGACGACCTGGCGTTTATCACCCGCCTGCTGGGCGAGGTCGGCATCTGGTTCCGCTTCACCCCGGACGCGCGCCTGCATATTGACGTGGTGGAGTTCTACGACGGCCGACAGGGCCACGTGAAGGGGCTGACGCTGCCGGCCGTGCCGCCGTCCGGGATGCACGATGCGGGCAGCGACTCGGTATGGAACCTTGCCAGCCGCTCTGTGGTGGTGGAGAAAAGCGTCAGCGTTCGCGATTACAACTACCGCAACGCCATGCAGGACATGAACGTCCATGCCGACGTCACCGGCGGCGACGACACCACCTGCGGCGAATCTTACGGCTGGGGAGGTAACTACCTGACGCCGGGCGAGGGGCCAGAAGCGGCGCCGGAAAGCGGAACCTTCTACGCCCGCCTGCGCCACGAGCGCTGCCTGAACGAGCAGACGCGGCTGTCGGCGGTGACCTCCTGTCCGACGCTGGCGCCCGGCAGCGAGCTGAGCGTGACCGGCGGCCAGGAGGTCGGCGGAGCGTTTCGCAGCGGGATGCTGGTTACCGCCGTGGTCAGCACCGCGCGGCGCGACCGCAGTTTTGAAACCGAACTGGACGGCATCCCGCTGAACGACCGCTACGGCTTCCGGCCGATCCCGCTTCCGCCGCCGGTGATGGCCGGCACGCTTCCGGCGCGGATCACCAGCACCACGGTGAACGATACCTACGGCCACATCGACCGCGACGGACGCTACCGCGTCAGCATGATGTTTGACCGGGCGACGTGGGAAACCGGCTTCGAGAGCCTGTGGGTGCGCCAGGCACGCTCCTACGCGGGCGACACCTACGGGCTGCACCTGCCGCTGCTGGCGGGCACGGAGGTGGCGATAGCCTTTGAGCACGGCCACCCGGACCGGCCGTACATTGCGGGCGCGCTGCACGACTCGGCGCACGGGGACCACGTCACCATCCGCAACTTCAGGCGCAACGTGTTGCGCACGCCGGCGAACAACAAGCTGCGGATGGACGACACGCGGGGGCAGGAGCACGTCAAGCTCAGCACGGAATACGGCGGCAAGAGCCAGCTGAACCTCGGCCATCTGGTGGACGGCGAAAAGCAGAAGCGGGGAGAGGGATTCGAGCTGCGCAGCGACGGTTGGGGCGCGATACGGGCGGGCAAGGGACTGTTTATCACGGCGGACGCCCAGGTGAAGGCGCAGGGCGAACAGCTGGAGATGGCGTCGGCGCTGTCGCGGCTGTCGGCGGCGCTGGCGGAAATGCGCTCCCTGGCGGCGAGCGCGCGGCAGGCGCGTGCGCTGGCGGCGGACGTGGGGCGGCAGCAGGCGCTGCTGGAGGAGAGGCTGGAAGGGCTGCGGCGGGAGGTGCTGCTGTGCAGCGCGCCGGCGGGCGTGGCGGTGGCGAGCGGGGAGGACATGCAGCTGTCGGCGCAGGAGAGCCTGACGCTGACGGCGGGAAGGCAGCTGGACGTGGGGGCGCGGCGGGATTTTACGCTGTCGGCGGGCGGGCAGGTGAGCCTGTTCGGCCGGGAAGGAGCAAAGCTGTTCGCATCGGGCGGGGATATTGACGTGCAGGCGCAGGGGGGCAGCCTGACGAGCTGGTCAACGGGGGACACGCACCTGTCGAGCGGTAAAAAGCTGGTGGTGACGGCGCAGGACGAGCTGACGCTGGTGTGCGGCGGGGGGTACATCAGGCTGAAGGGAGGGAACGTTGAAATCGGCGGGCCGGGCAGGCTGCTGATAAAGAACGCGGGGATAAAGAAGGCGGGCGCCGGGAGCCTGCGGGGGGTGATGAAGTCTTTTGAGCCGGAGAGTTTCGACGAAAAATTTGTTGTCACCCACGGCCTGACCGGCCATCCCGTTGGAAATCTGCCTTACCGAATTACCATGCCGGACGGAAAAATAATTGAAGGCGTAACTTCTGCCACTGGTGAGACAGAATTGTCCCAGTCCGAGGTAGTTGAAGATATGATCTTATCTGTATTGCCAAAAAGATCATGATTGATATGAATGAAATGGCAGGAATTTTATTTCCTGCTTATTTTTTTTAGTTGATGTGAATCGAGTCATCTTAAATAAAATGAGTACTCCTTTTATTATGAGGTAAGTTAAGTGGTGATGGTAACTATAAGGGTGTAAAATCCTTTTCCAAAAATATTAAGCTCATGAGGGAATAAATTTATTAATCATTAAAAAGATAACGCGGATAAGAGTGAATAACACCATAATTGATGGAGTGTTATTATGAGTGACAAGAATCAGAATACTGTCAGTACCGGCCTGAAACTGGCCCTGGTCGCCGTTTTGCTGTTAGTGGTAGTCG